>JAGZZN010000014.1 GCA_018377375.1 Streptococcus parasanguinis | reverse complement strand
GAAGGGACGGTAACAGAGACAGAAACGGTAATCCTTCCATATGAAACAGAGTATGTAACGGATGCCAATCGTTACACCGATGAAGAAAGCCTTCTTCAGAAAGGCGAGGCTGGAAGCCAGGAGATTCATCGTGTTTATAAGACGGTCAATGGCGAGAAGATTGGCGATCCCGTGAGCACGACAACTGAAACAGTAAAAGCTCCTGTGACAGAAAAAATTAGTCGTGGGACTAAGGCGATTGAAGGCCAAAAAGAGGAAGTTGCTTTTGAAGAAATTCCATTTAAGACGGTAACCGAACAAGATGCCACCTTGCTAAAAGGAACCGAAAGGGTTTCTCAAACCGGTAAGAATGGGAAGAAGAAAATCACCAAGGTCTATAAGACCATTAAGGGAGTTAAGACAACGGATGCTCCTACGATTTCTGAGGAAGTAGTTGAACAGGCGCAAGATCAGATCATTCACCAAGGGACTAAAGAACTTGAAAAGCCAACCTTGACCTTGACCAACATTGATCAGGAAGAATTGAAGCGCAGTGTCAAAGCTACTTATCATTTGGATAAACCAGACGGTGTGACCATCAAGTCCATCCAGGCTGTATTGAAGAAGGGTGATCAAGTGGTGAAAACCCTGACCCTTTCAGAGACGGACTTGGCAGCTGCTTTAGCGGACTTGGACTACTACAAGGATTATACGCTCGCAACGACCATGGTCTATGACCGTGGAAATGGGGATGAAGAAGAAGTTCTCAAGGAAGAACCACTGAGAATTGATCTTAAAAAAGTTGAAATCAAAAACATCAAGGAAACCAGTCTGATTAGCGTGGATGACCAAGGTCTTGAGACCGATAGCAGCCTCTTGACTGAAACACCGTCTGATGTGAAGCCTTACTACTTAAAGGTTACCACCCATGATAATAAGGTCACGAAACTAGCCGTTGATAAAATCGAAGAAGTGACGGTAGATGGCACGACCCTCTACAAAGTAACAGCCAAAGCTCCTGATCTCATCCAACGGACTGCGGACAACCAGTTCAGTGAGGACTATGTCCACTATATTGCGAAACCAAAAGCACATGAAGGTGATGTCTACTACAATTTCAACGAACTTGTAAAAGCCATGCAAGCCAATCCGACTGGTACCTTTAAGATTGGTAGCAATATGAATGCGGCTAATGTCCAGCCAGCAGGGAAATCCTATGTGACCAATGCCTTCAAGGGAATTTTGGAAAGTACGGATGGAAATAAATTTGCCATCCATAACATTACAAGACCATTATTTGGGAACATCGAAGGTGGCTCGGTTAAGAATCTCTTGCTTGAAAATGTCAATATTGACCTACCTGGGACAGATCGAGTGGCACCAATCGCAGGTGTCATCAAAAACAATGCAACTGTTGAGAACGTTAAAGTAACAGGAAGTGTTGTTGGGAACAATGACGTAGCAGGGATCGTCAATAAAATTGATGGCAGTGGGAAAGTAAGTAATGTCGCCTTTATCGGGAAACTGCACGCTGCTGGGAACAAAGGTGGCTATCTAGCGGGTGTTGTTGGTGAGAACTGGAAGGGTGTCGTAGAAAAAGCTTACGTTGATGCTGAAATCACTGGGAACAAAGCCAAAGCTGCAGGTCTCGTTTATTCCTCTCAAAATGTTGGAAATAACCACACAGTAGGTAAAGAAGGGGTTCTCAGAAATTCAGTTGCTAAAGGTTCAATTGAACTCAAAGAAGCGGTTCAATCTGGTGGATTACTGGGGACCAACTGGGCCTTGGGGACTATTGAAGACAACATCACCATGATGAAAGTCAAAACGGGTGAGATGGTCTTCGGACACTCGGATATCGACGCTGATGATTACTTCACCTATTCAAGAACCAAGCGCAATTACAGCGTGGAAGGCGTGAGTGAAGGGAAGAAATCCTTTAACAACTCCCGTAAAATCCCTAGCATCTCGCTGGCAGAAGCTGAGCAGAAAATCGAAGCAATGGGAATTACAGCTGATACATTCACCAGCAGCAAACCGATTGAAGACACGCTCAATCACCTTGTTAGCAAAGACGATCAATATAAGGCCATCACTGCTTACGATGCGACTCGTGAGCTGGCTTACCGTAATATTGCTAAATTGCAACCATTCTACAATAAAGAGTGGATTGTCGACCAAGGGAATAAATTGGCTGCGACGAGCCCTCTTTTGACCAAGGAAGTCTTGTCTGTGACCGCTATGAAGGGCAATGATTTTGTCACGGAACTAGCAGATGCTGATCACATCCTGATCCATTATGCCGATAAGACCAAAGATGTCTTTAGCATGACACCGAAAGATTCTAAAGTCAAACAAGTCAAAGAGTACAGTGTGGCGGAGCTCGGTGAAGTAGTCTACACGCCAAATATGGTGGACAAGGACCGTAGCGATCTCATCAGTGCCATCGTAGAGAAATTAAGTCCTGTAGAATTGCAATCAGATCCAATCTACACTCACTTAGGTCGAACAGGACCTAACAAAGTCAATGCCATTAAGAACCTTTACCTCGAAGAAAGTTTCCAAGAAGTCAAGGATAATCTGACTCACTTTGTCAAACAACTGGTTGAAAACCAAGACCATCAATTAAACACAGATGAGGCTGCCAAACGTGCCCTTATCAAGAAAGTTGATGACAACAAGGCGGCCGTTCTTTTAGGGCTTTCTTACCTCAATCGCTATTACGGAGTGAAGTTCGATGATGTCAATCTTAAGCAGCTCATGTTGTTCAAGCCAGACTTCTATGGGAAGAATGTTGATGTCTTAGACCGTTTGATTGAAATTGGTTCAAAAGAAGACTACATCAAAGGAACTCGTACCCATGATGCCTTCCGAGAAGTCGTTGCGAAGTCTACTCTTTCTAGCAACCTAAATGACTTCCTGAAGTACAATATGGACCTCTTTACAACTGATACAGACTTGAATGATTGGTTCATCAAAGCAACCAAAGACAATGTCTATATTGTGGAGCCTGAGACGACCAATCTAGCTTTCGCATCTGCTAAGCATAGAGCCTATGAGGGCTTAAACAATGATATTCACGGTAAAATGATCTTGCCACTCTTGAATCTTAAAGATGCGCACATGTTCTTGATTTCAACATACAATACCTTGGCCTATAGTTCCTTCGAGAAATACGGTAAAAACACTGAGGCAGAACGAAATGCCTTCAAGGCGGAAATTGATAAAGTAGCAAAAGCCCAACAGGACTACTTGGATTTCTGGTCGCGATTAGCAGCTGATAATGTTCGCAACCAGCTCCTAAAGAGCAATAATATGGTGCCGACCCCTGTCCTTGATAATCAAAATTATAAAGGCATTAGTACAGACCGTTATGGCCATACGAATAGTGGAAAAGATGTCGCTCCAATTCGTGAATTATATGGACCAACTGATCGTTACCATGCGACAGATTGGCGCATGGGAGCAACCGCTCGTGTCTATGGAAATCCTTATAAAGATGATTCGGTCTTCTTTATGGTGACGGATATGATCAGTGACTTTGGGATTTCTGCTTTTACCCATGAAACGACGCACGTCAATGACCGTATGGTATACTTGGGTGGCTGGAGACACCGTGAAGGAACGGATCTAGAAGCCTATGCTCAAGGCATGCTCCAAACGCCATCCGTATCCAATCCAAATGGGGAATACAAAGCTCTAGGTCTCAACATGGCCTATGAACGTCCAAACGACGGCAACCAATGGTACAACACTAATCCAAATTACCTTCAATCACGCGATGAAATTGATCGTTACATGAAGGGGTATAACGATACGCTCATGCTTCTGGATTACCTAGAAGGAGAAGCCGTCCTCAATAAAGGCAGTCAAGACTTGAACAATGCATGGTTCAAGAAGGTTGATAAACAATACCGAGGGGCTAATACCAAGAATCAATTTGATAAGGTGCGTCCTTTGAGTGATGAGGAAAAAGCCATCACCTTACATTCAGTAGATGATCTCATCACCAACAACTTCATGACCAATCGTGGTCCTGGAAATGGTGTCTATAATCCATCGGACTTTGGCTCAGCCTATGTGACGGTGCCGATGATGACAGGGATCTATGGTGGAAACACCAGTGAAGGGGCTCCTGGAGCCATGTCCTTCAAACACAATACCTTTAGACTCTGGGGCTACTATGGTTATGAAAAAGGCTTCTTAGGCTATGCTTCAAACAAGTATAAACAAGAATCCAAACAAGCAGGTCATGCGACTTTAGGGGATGATTACATCATTCAAAAGATTTCTGATGGAACATTCAGTACCCTTGAAGACTGGAAGAAAGCATACTTCAACGAAGTGGTGACCAGTGCTAAAAATGGACTTCAGGCTATTGAAGTTGATGGGACTACTTATAGCACTTATGATGACTTAAAACAAGCCTTTGCAACTGCGGTTGAAAAAGATCAGGCCAGCTTGAAGAATGGTTCTGTCAAATTTGACAATACGGTTGCACTGAAAGAAAAAGTCTTTAAGAAATTGCTGCAACAAACAGACAGTTTCAAAACGTCTATCTTTAAATAATCGAATTCTCTCATCTGCTGAGCAGGTGAGAGTTTTTTAGAAGAAAAAATGAATAGAGGTGGACAAAGTGTCTAAAAATTAAAAGGAATCAATCGTAGGTCGGAAAAATTATCATATTAAAAAAATAACGTAATTTAACAAAAACGCTTTCTTTTCTAGGAAATATTTGACTATTATATCTTTTAGGAGTAAACTAAGGAGGTAAAATTTATAAAAGGAGAATTCATCATGAATTTAACATTTTTAGGTCTTTGTTTAGCCTGCTTTGGTGTATCACTGGCAGAAGGTTTGATGATGAGCAGCCTATTGAAATCTGCGTCTCGTCAACCAGAAATTATCGGTCAATTGCGTAGCCTCTTGATTCTTGGTGTTGCCTTTGTCGAAGGTACTTTCTTCGTAACCTTGGTTATGGCCTTCATTATCAAATAAGCACTTCTATTTTAGAAAAGGAGGTGTCAAAACTTGGAAGAAAGTATCACTCCAACGATAACTCTTGGACCTGTAACTTTTAATTTGACCCTACTTGCTATGACCTTGATTGCTGTTTTGGTGGTTTTTGGCTTTATTTATTGGGCCAGCCGTAAAATGACGATCCGACCAAAGGGCAAACAAAATGTGCTGGAATACGCATATGACTTTGTCGTAGGCTTCACCAAAGGAAATATTGGGGAACATTATATAAAGGACTATTCCTTGTTCTTGTTTGTTCTTTTCCTATTTCTTTTAGTGGCCAATAACATTGGATTGATGGCTAAAATCGAAACGACCAATGGTTACAATTTGTGGACATCACCAACCGCTAACCTGGGTTATGACTTTGCCTTTTCATTTTTGATCACCTTAATCGCCCATGTAGAAGGAATTCGCCGACGTGGTGTGAAGGAATATTTAAAGGCTTTTGTGACACCTGGATTCATGACCCCCATGAATATTTTGGAAGAATTAACGAACTTTGCCTCCTTGGCACTTCGGATCTTCGGAAATATCTTTGCGGGTGAGGTATTAGCAAGCTTGCTCGTGAACTTATCACACCAAGCTTTCTATTGGTATCCATTTGCCTTTATTGGTAGCATGGCATGGACTGCATTTTCAATTTTTATTTCATGTATCCAAGCCTATGTGTTTACCATGTTGTCATCAATCTATATTGGTAAGAAAATTAATGGTGAAGAGTAAGTAGAGGAGGAGTAGAAGAATGCATGTATCAATGAGTGAAATTATTGGTAACTTTATTCTCATTGCTGGTTCCTTCCTATTATTAATCTTTTTAATAAAGAAATTTGCATGGAACAATATCAATGGAATTTTAGAAGCGCGTGCCAAAAAGATTACAGATGATATTGATGGAGCAGAATCAGCTCGTCAAAAAGCTGAGGAACTAGCAAGTAAACGTGAAGAAGAGTTGGCAGGTAGCCGCAAAGAAGCTGCGTCTATTGTCGAAAATGCAAAGGAAACTGCAGAAAAGAACAAATCTCAGATCCTTTCAGAAGCCACTCAAGAAGCAGTACGTTTGAAAGAAAAAGCGCAACAAGAAATTGCGCATAACAAAGAAGAAGCATTGAACAGTATCAAAGGCGATGTGGCAGATCTCACTGTCAATCTTGCCAGCAAATTGTTGAGTCAACAGCTGGATGCTGAAGGTCAACGCCAACTGATCGATCGCTATCTTGATGAATTAGGAGAAGCCTAATGGACAAAAAGCAACTGATGGTGATTGAGAAATATACCCAGCCTTTTGTTCAATTGGTCTTTGAAAAAGGAGAACAAGATCTTGTCTTTGAAAAATTGACCCAAATCAAGGGCATTTTTGAGGAGACTGGACTTGCTAACTTCTTAGCTCATATCGGTGTAGAGGATGAAGAGAAAGCAAAAAGTCTAAGACTTTTTCAACCCTCTGATTCACAATTACTCGACCATTTGATTGAAGTGGTTATTCTCAATCATCGTGAAGCCTTATTTTATGACATTGTAACGATTTGTTTGGATCAGATTCAACTGTTGAGCAACGCATTTGTCGTCACTGTTACGACAGTTGCTGGTTTGGATCCTGTTCAAGAGCAAAAGCTAGTACCCATTATCGAAAGAAAATTTGGGATTCAAGTTCGCTCGATCCAACAAAAGATCGATCCAGATTTAATTGGTGGCTTTGTCGTGACAGCCAATCATAAAACGTTGGATACCAGTCTCAAACACCAATTGCAAGTTATAAAATCTAAATTGAAATAGAAAGTGGTGTGAATTTTGGCGATTAACGCACAAGAAATCAGCGCTTTAATTAAGCAACAAATTGAAAATTTCAAGCCAAACTTTGACGTCACTGAGACAGGTGTTGTAACCTACATTGGTGACGGGATTGCCCGCGCTCATGGGCTTGAAAATGCCATGAGTGGTGAGTTGTTAATCTTTGAAAATGGCTCATACGGGATGGCCCAAAACTTAGAAACAACGGATGTCGGGATCATCATCTTGGGTGATTTCACGGATATTCGTGAAGGAGACTCTGTCCGTCGTACAGGTAAAATCATGGAAGTCCCTGCAGGGGATGCCTTGATTGGTCGTGTTGTTAACCCACTTGGCCAACCAGTAGATGGTTTGGGTGAGATTGTGACAGATAAATTCCGTCCAGTTGAAACACCAGCTCCTGGTGTTATGCAACGGAAATCTGTCTCAGAACCCCTACAAACTGGTTTGAAAGCCATTGATGCCCTTGTTCCAATTGGACGCGGTCAACGGGAATTGATCATCGGGGACCGTCAAACAGGGAAAACTTCGATTGCCATCGATACCATTTTGAACCAAAAGGGTCAAGACATGATCTGTATCTATGTGGCGATTGGTCAAAAAGAATCAACAGTTCGTACGCAAGTAGAAACTCTCCGTAAATACGGAGCTATGGATTATACGATTGTGGTAACCGCTTCGGCTTCTCAACCGTCTCCATTGCTTTATTTGGCACCTTATGCTGGGGTTGCCATGGCAGAAGAGTTCATGTATAACGGTAAACATGTTTTGATCGTCTATGATGATTTGTCAAAACAAGCCGTAGCTTACCGTGAATTGTCCCTTCTTCTTCGTCGTCCACCAGGACGTGAAGCCTTCCCAGGGGATGTCTTCTATCTCCACAGCCGTTTGTTGGAACGTTCTGCGAAAGTTTCGGATGAATTGGGTGGGGGTTCTATTACAGCTCTTCCAATCATTGAAACCCAAGCAGGGGACATCTCCGCTTATATCGCAACCAATGTGATTTCGATCACAGACGGACAAATCTTCTTGCAAGATAATTTGTTTAATGCTGGTATTCGTCCAGCCATTGATGCAGGTTCTTCTGTATCCCGTGTAGGGGGAGCTGCCCAAATCAAGGCTATGAAGAAAGTTGCGGGTACCCTTCGTATCGACCTTGCTTCCTACCGTGAATTGGAAGCCTTCACGAAATTTGGTAGTGACTTGGATGCTGCGACTCAAGCGAAATTGAACCGTGGTCGCCGAACAGTTGAAGTCTTGAAACAACCCGTTCATGAACCATTGACAGTTGAAAAACAAGTCGTGATCTTGTATGCCTTGACTCATGGTTTCTTAGATAGTGTTCCAGTAGACGATATTCTTCGTTTCCAAGAAGAGTTGTTTGATTACTTTGAAGCACATTTTAATCAAATCTTTGAGACGATTCGTTCGACACATGATCTTCCAGCAGAAGAAGAACTGGATGCAGCCCTTACAGAATTTGTCAACCAGTCAAATTTCAAATAGAAATAGGAGTGGAAGATGGCAGTTTCATTAAATGATATAAAAAATAAGATTGCATCCACTAAAAATACTAGTCAAATTACCAATGCCATGCAGATGGTGTCTGCTGCTAAACTCGGAAAATCTGAGCAAGCAGCCAAGGATTTTCAGGTTTATGCCGCTAAGGTACGTAAGTTACTAACAGACTTGCTCCATGGACATGAAACAGAAAATGCTAAGTCCCATCCCATGTTGGTGAGTCGGCCGGTAAAAAAGACAGCTTATATCGTGATTACATCCGATCGTGGTTTGGTCGGAGGCTACAATGCCTCCATCCTTAAAACCATGATGGAAATGAAGGCAGAATACCATCCAACTGGAGATGACTTTGAAGTGATCTGTATTGGAAGTGTCGGGGCGGATTTCTTCCGTGCCCGTGGGATTCAGCCGGTTTATGAATTGCGTGGTTTGCCTGATCAACCTAGCTTTAAGGAAGTTCGTACGATCATTTCGAAAACAGTCCAAATGTATCAGGAAGGCTTGTTTGATGAGTTGTACGTCTGTTACAACCATCACGTTAACAGTTTAACTAGCCAAATGCGGGTAGAACAGATGCTTCCGATTATTGATTTGGACCCCAATGAAGCAGATGAGGATTATGTATTGAATCTAGAATTGGAATCTAGTCGAGATGCCATTTTGGATCAATTGCTCCCTCAATTTGCTGAAAGCATGATCTATGGTGCCATTATTGATGCTAAAACAGCTGAAAATGCTGCGGGGATGATGGCCATGCAAACTGCAACAGACAATGCCAAGAAAGTCATTGATGAATTAACGATTCAATACAACCGTGCTCGTCAAGCAGCGATTACACAAGAAATTACCGAAATCGTTGCAGGTGCTAGCGCCCTTGAATAGTTGTCGGATACAATTTTTTATACAAAAACAGATGCTCGAAAGAGAACTTTTGAGCAGTAGAAATTACTTAGAATAGGAGAATGACATGAGTTTAGGCAAAATTTCTCAGGTCGTAGGTCCCGTCGTAGACGTTGCCTTTTCCGTTGGAGATAAACTTCCTGAGATCAATAATGCGCTTGTAGTCTATAAAAATGACCAACAAAAATCAAAAGTCGTTCTTGAAGTAGCTTTGGAACTTGGTGATGGGGTCGTACGGACCATCGCCATGGAATCAACTGATGGTTTAACACGTGGAATGGAAGTCTTGGACACAGGTCGTCCAATCTCTGTTCCAGTCGGAAAAGAAACCTTGGGACGTGTCTTCAATGTTCTTGGAGATACCATTGACTTGGATCAACCTTTTCCTGAGGATGCTCCTCGTGACTCCATCCACAAAAAAGCTCCATCCTTTGACGAGCTCTCTACTTCAGAAGAAATTCTTGAAACAGGGATCAAGGTTATTGACCTCTTAGCCCCTTATTTGAAAGGTGGGAAGGTCGGACTCTTCGGCGGTGCCGGAGTTGGGAAGACCGTCTTGATTCAAGAATTAATCCATAATATTGCCCAAGAACACGGTGGGATTTCTGTATTTACCGGTGTTGGGGAACGGACACGTGAAGGGAATGACCTTTACTGGGAAATGAAAGAATCTGGCGTTATTGAAAAAACAGCCATGGTCTTTGGACAAATGAATGAGCCACCTGGAGCACGGATGCGTGTTGCTTTGACTGGTTTGACCATTGCGGAATACTTCCGTGATGTCGAAGGTCAGGACGTTCTCTTGTTTATCGACAATATCTTCCGTTTCACCCAAGCCGGATCTGAAGTATCAGCCCTTTTGGGACGGATGCCATCAGCCGTTGGTTACCAACCTACTTTGGCAACTGAAATGGGGCAATTGCAAGAACGGATTACGTCAACGAAGAAAGGTTCTGTTACATCCATCCAAGCCATCTATGTGCCAGCCGATGACTATACAGACCCAGCGCCAGCAACCGCCTTTGCCCACTTGGATTCAACCACCAACTTGGAACGTAAGTTGGTACAATTGGGGATCTACCCTGCGGTGGACCCATTGGCATCAAGCTCACGTGCCCTTTCTCCAGAAATCGTAGGAGAAGAACACTATGCAGTCGCTTCTGAAGTCAAACGCGTCCTTCAACGTTACCATGAATTGCAAGATATCATTGCTATCTTGGGGATGGATGAATTGTCTGACGAAGAAAAGACCTTGGTTGCTCGTGCTCGCCGGATCCAATTCTTCTTGTCACAAAACTTCAACGTTGCAGAACAATTTACAGGTCAACCTGGATCTTATGTACCAGTTGGAGAAACTGTTCGTGGCTTTAAAGAAATTTTGGACGGGAAATATGACCATCTTCCTGAAGATGCCTTCCGTGGTGTTGGATCGATCGAAGATGTGATTGCCAAAGCTGAAAAAATGGGATTCTAAGAAGAGGTGAAAGATGAGTCAAATGAACGTCCAAATCGTTACACCGGATGGACTGGTTTATGATCATCATGCCGCATTTGTATCTGTCAAGACAATTGATGGTGAATTAGGGATTTTACCTCATCATATCAATACCATTGCGGTTTTGGCTGTAGACCAAGTAAAGGTTCGTCGTGTCGACGATGACAAACATATTGATTGGATTGCAGTCAATGGGGGGATTATCGAAGTAGCTGATAATGTCATTACCATTGTTGCCGATTCTGCCGAACGTGCTCGAGATATCGACATTAGTCGTGCAGAACGTGCCAAACTGCGAGCTGAAAAAGCGATTGAAGAAGCCAAAGATCAGCATTCGGTTGATATGGAACGTCGTGCTAAAATTGCTCTTCAACGCGCCATTAACCGGATTAATGTCGGAAATCGTTTATAAGATATTCAAAATAAGGTGGAGGTATGTCCTCACCTTATTTTTGTTGGGAGAGAATCAAAAGAAGAAAGTACGGACCAAATATGGTATAATAGCTGTATGATTCAAATGATTTTTAACCTTTCAAGCCATCTATTGTTTATCTTTTTTGCCTATTACCTATTGTTGAACCTGGTTCAATGGGAAAAGTTTTTAAAAGTAAGTGCTGAAAATGCGGTTAAAATCCGTTTTTTGATCTTGATGATCAGCATTGGAATCGGCTATCTAGCCAGCTCATTTTTTATCAGTGTCTATGAGATGAGTCGGCAGATTTTTATTGGCCAATTCTAGCCACATTTTATAAAAAATATGGTATGATAGAAAGCGTGACTTTAAGAAATTGGAGAACAATCCCGTATGGAAAAAATAATCGTTAATGGTGGTCATAATCGACTGGTTGGAACCGTCAAAATCGAAGGAGCAAAAAATGCTGTCCTTCCTCTTCTTGCTGCAACAGTTCTAGCAAGCGAGGGCGTGACAACCTTGAAAAATGTACCTGTTTTATCAGATGTCTTTACAATGAACAATGTTGTTCGTGGGTTGAATGCACAAGTAACCTTCAATGAAGAAGACAATACAGTTGTCGTAGATGCGCAAGCAAAATTATCAGAGGAAGCGCCTTATAAATATGTGAGTAAGATGCGGGCTTCTATCGTTGTCCTAGGTCCTGTCTTGGCACGCAATGGCCATGCCAAAGTTTCCATGCCTGGAGGCTGTACGATCGGTAGTCGTCCGATTGACCTCCATCTCAAAGGTCTGGAAGCTATGGGAGCTGAAATTACCCAAACGGCCGGCTATATTGAAGCAAAAGCAGATCGTCTCAAGGGTGCACACATCTATATGGACTTCCCATCAGTAGGGGCGACACAAAATATTATGATGGCTGCAACCTTGGCAGATGGAGTCACGGTGATTGAAAATGCAGCTCGGGAACCTGAAATTGTTGACCTAGCTCTCTTGCTGAATAAAATGGGAGCTAATGTTAAGGGGGCAGGAACTGAGACCTTGACCATTGTTGGTGTGGAGAGCTTGCACGGTGCAAACCACAATGTCGTGCAAGACCGCATCGAAGCTGGAACTTTTATGATTGGGGCAGCCATGACAGGTGGAGATGTCTTGATCGAAGATGCCATTTGGGAACACAACCGTCCGCTTCTATCTAAGATGCAGGAGATGGGTGTAACGGTAACCGAAGAAGAAAATGGAATTCGGATTCAATCGGATATCAGTAAGCTTCGTCCAGTAACCGTTAAAACCCTTCCGTATCCAGGATTCCCAACCGATATGCAGGCTCAATTCACAGCCTTGATGGCCATGGCTAAAGGTGAGTCTACCATGATTGAAACGGTCTTTGAGAATCGCTTCCAGCATTTAGAAGAAATGCGTCGGATGGGCGTTCACTCGGATATTATGCGGGATACAGCTCGTATCGTTGGAGGGGAAAGCTTCCAAGGTGCAGAGGTCATGTCGACTGATTTAAGAGCGAGTGCAACCTTGGTCTTGATGGGCTTAGTAGCAGAAGGAGAAACGAAAGTCAGCAAATTAAGTCACTTAGATCGTGGTTATTATCAATTCCATGAGAAATTGGTGGCATTAGGTGCAGACGTGAAACGTGTAGAGGAAGAAGACGATGAAAACTAATCTTCGCTATGTTGGAAAACAGCTAGGAATTGTCCTCCTGTTGGCTGTGATTGGAATCATCATTTTTGCAGTTGGTTTGGTCATTGGCTATGGAGTGATTGGAGATGGAAAAAACCCATGGTCCATTCTCTCTCCGGATACCTGGTCAGAGATCATTGGAAAGCTAACAGGCAAATAAGCTTTTAACTAAAATTGAGTAAAAAGGAGAGCAGCGAATCGAGTCAGTGACCCATCTAGCGCTGCTCTTTTTTGGAGAGATGTATGGCAAAACAAACAGTAAGCAAACGAACCAAACAAACCCTAGCAGGTTTTGTGGTGGCAACGGCCCTAGCTATTGGGGGCTATTATTTCAATCAACCGACGGTGAAAGAAGCGACGGATCAGGTTGTTTCGGTGGTGACTAGTAGCCAACAAGAAACACCTAGTAAAGAGTTATCTAGCTCTGTACTAACGAAATCTGCCCGTTCACAATTAGGAAATGACTTGGAATGGAATGGTGCTGGAGCCTTTGTAGTTAAGGGGAATCGAACAGATCTGGATGCCAGTGTGGCTAGTCAACCCTATGCGGATAACAAGACAAAAGAAGTGAATGGAAAGACCGTACCAACGGTTGCGAACGCTATTATGACCAAGGCGACTCGCCAGTACAGAGATCGAGATGCAACAGGTAGTGGCCTAACCGATTGGAAACCAGCAGGTTGGAATCAGGTCCACAATCTATCCGGTGAGTATGACCATGCTGTGGATCGGGGCCACCTATTGGGCTACGCCTTGATCGGTAATCTCAAAGGTTTTGATGCTTCGACGAGCAATCCCAAAAATATCGCTGTGCAAACGGCTTGGTCCAATCAAGCCAATGACCCTCATTCTACCGGTCAAAACTACTACGAGACCCTGGTTCGAAAAGCACTGGATAAGAACAAGCGGATCCGCTATCGGGTGACCTTGATCTACAACCAGCCGAAAGATTTGATTCCATTAGGTTCTCAGATCGAAGCCAAATCAAGTGATGGGACCCTTGAGTTCAATGTTTTTGTTCCTAATGTTCAAAGTGGGATTAGCCTGGATTATCGGACAGGCAAAGTAACCGTTCATCAATAAGCTGGAAAGCATGGCTATTTAAGTTATTTTTAAGAATGGGGTGTTACAATTGCATACCTTCTTTAAGAGAAAGGAGAATGTATGAGAACCATCTTTCGATTTTTCAGAGGAATCCTTCGCATGGCTTGGAGTCTTTTTTGGGGATTTTTCTGGACCATTGCCATCAGTTTTCTCGTCCTAGTGGGAATCATCTATTTCACAGATTCTCCTAGTTCTGGTATGGATGGATTTGGCCGAGCCGCCCAAAAGGTTGTCTATCAAGTCGGCAATTTATTTGGTGATCAGGGCTTTTCATCGCGCTTTGGGATGGCACCTAGCTCACAGACCACGCAGACGGACAATCATGAGCATAGTGGCGCTCGCTGGGAAAAAGCGGAAGCTACGGTCTACCTGGATCCCAATATCAGTCAAACTTTTGTAAAAGCTTATCGGGATGCTATTGAGGCTTGGAACCAAACAGGCGCCTTTACCTTCAAGCTGGTTACAAATGAAAAAGAGGCTAATGTGGTCTTGACGGAAATGGATAACGCATCGGTTTCTGCTGCTGGAGAGACTGCCTCTCAGACCAACCTCTTAACCAACCGCTTCACCCACATCACAGTGCGTCTCAATCGCCATTATCTTTTAAATTATGTCTATAACTATAGTTATGATCGAATTGTCAATACAGCTGAGCATGAGCTAGGCCATGCGATTGGGCTGGACCACACTGATGGAGAATCGGTCATGCAACCGGCTGGCTCCTTCTACAGTATCCAGGATACAGATGTGGAAGCAGTCCGACAATTGTACAAGGAAGAATAAAATACAATTTATCATTGAAAAGTTCTGGGCCCCAAGGGCTCAGGATTTTTTTGATGGCTCGTCTTTCCTTGTTTAATATGAAAAAAGATAGTAAAATAAGGACATGATTATTTTACAAGCCAACAAAATTGAACGCTCTTTTGCAGGGGAGGTTCTTTTTGATAATATCAGCCTGCAAGTGGATGAACGAGACCGGATTGCCCTGGTTGGAAAGAACGGAGCAGGTAAGTCTACGCTCTTGAAAATCTTGGTGGGGGAAGAAGAACCAACTTCTGGGGAAATCAATAAAAAGCGCGACCTTTCCCTCTCCTATCTAGCCCAGGATAGCCGCTTTGAGTCGTCCAATACCATCTACGATGAGATGCTCCATGTCTTTGACGACCTCCGTAAAACGGAGAAAACTTTGCGGCAGATGGAGCTTGAGATGGGGGAAAAAACTGGGGCTGACTTAGAAAAACTCATGCAGGACTATGACCGTCTCTCGGAAGAATTCCGTCAGGCAGGTGGCTTCACCTATGAAGCAGATATCCGCGCGATTCTCAATGGCTTTAAGTTCGATGAGTCCATGTGGCAGATGAAGATTGAAGAGCTATCAGGAGGGCAAAATACCCGTCTAGCTCTGGCCAAGATGCTCTTAGAAAAACCAAATCTCTTGGTACTGGACGAGCCAACCAACCACTTGGATATTGAGACCATCGCCTGGTTGGAAAATTACTTGGTTAATTATAGCGGGGCCCTTCTCATTGTCAGCCACGACCGGTATTTCCTAGACAAGGTCGCCACCATTACACTGGACTTGACCAAGCATTCCTTGGATCGCTATGTCGGCAATTACTCCAGCTTTGTCGAGCAAAAAGAACAAAAATTGCTGACCGAAGCCAAAAACTACGAGAAGCAACAAAAAGAAATAGCAGCTCTGGAAGACTTTGTTAATCGCAATTTGGTGCGGGCTTCGACTACCAAGCGGGCTCAGTCTCGGCGTAAGCAGTTGGAAAAAATGGAGCGTCTAGACAAGCCGGAAGCTGGGACCAAGTCTGCCCATATGACCTTCCATTCCGATAAGACATCTGGAAATGTCGTCCTGACAGTAGAAGAGGCAGCCGTCGGCTATGACGATCAAATCCTCTCAGAGCCTATTAATTTGGATATCCGCAAGATGAATGCAGTCGCCATTGTGGGACCAAATGGGATCGGGAAATCTACTCTTATCAAGTCCATCGTCGGGCAGATTCCTTTTATCAAGGGTGAAGCTCGTTTTGGAGCCAATGTCGAGGTGGGCTACTATGACCAGACCCAAAGTAAACTAACGCCTCACAACAGTGTCTTGGATGAGCTCTGGAATGATTTTAAACTGACGCCAGAAGTGGAAATTCGCAATCGCCTGGGAGCCTTTCTTTTCTCTGGGGATGATGTCAAGAAAACCGTCGGCATGCTGTCGGGTGGAGAGCGGGCCCGCTTGCTTCTAGCTAAGCTGTCCATGGAAAATAACAATTTTTTGATTCTCGACGAGCCGACCAACCACTTGGACATCGATAGCAAGGAAGTGCTAGAAAATGCCTTGATTGATTTTGACGGCACCCTGCTCTTTGTCAGCCACGACCGTTACTTTATCAATCGGGTGGCCACACAAGTTTTGGAACTGTCAGAAGAGGGCTCAACTCTTTACCTAGGCGACTATGACTATTATCTGGAGAAAAAAGCTGAGTTAGAAGCCCTTGCTGCAGCGCAAGCAGAAGCTATGCCTGTTTCTTCGACCGAAGAAGTCACCAGCAATGATTATCACTTGCAGAAACAAAACCAGAAGGAACTCCGTAAAATCACCCGTCGCATTGAGCAATTGGAAGCAGAGATGGAAGAGCTGGATCAAAAAATCCAAGCCATCACCGAAACCATGCATAGCACCAACGATGCAGCTGACTTGGTACAACTCCAGAGCGAGCTGGACCAACTAACTGTCCAGCAGGAAGCGGTTATGGAAGAGTGGGCAGAACTGTCAGAGCAGGTGGAATAGATGGAAGATCTTGGAAAAGTTTTTCGTGAATTTCGAATCAGTAAGAATTACTCGTTAAAAGAAGCTGCAGGAGAGGCCTGCTCGACCTCCCAATTATCCCGTTTTGAATTGGGGGAGTCGGATTTGGCTGCTTCGCGCTTCTTTGACATTTTGGACAATATCCATGTGACGATTGAGAATTTTATGGATAAGGCCAGAAATTTTCAACACCATGAGCATGTCGCTTTGATGGCTCAGATTATTCCGCTTTACTACTCAAATGATATTGCAGGTTTTCAAAAGCTTCAAGAAGAGGAACTTGAAAAAGCCAAACATTCCACCAATCCTCTCTATTTTGAGCTGAACTGGATCCTGCTACAAGGCCTGATTTGCCAGAGAGATGCTAGTTATACCATGAAGCAGCGTGATCTAAACAAGGTGGCGGATTACCTCTTTCAAACGGAAGAGTGGACCATGTATGAATTGATCCTCTTTGGCAATCTCTACAGCTTTTATGAGGTGGACTATGTCACACGGCTTGGGAGAGAAGTGATGGAGCGTGAAGATTTCTACAAAGAAATTGGTCGCCATCGAAAACTGGTCTTGATTCTGGCTCTGAATTGCTACCAACATTGTTTAGAACACTGTTCTTTTGAAAACGCCAGCTATTTTGAAGCCTATGTAGAAAAGATTATCGGGAAGAGCATCAAGCTCTACGAACGCAATGTCTTTCATTATCTTAAGGGATTTTCTCTGTATCAGAAGGGGCAAACTGAAGAAGGCCGGCAGCAAATGCAGGAAGCCATGCATATTTTTGACGTGCTAGGACTGCCGGAGCAGGTGGCCTATTATCAAGAACACTTTTATAAATTTGTAAAAAATGAATGTTCTAAATAGGACAGTGATAAAGGAGATTTTATGAACCGACATGCGGTCCAATTAATTAGTCGTGGAGCTATTAACAAAATTGGAAATATGCTCTATGACTATGGAAATAGTGTCTGGCTGGCTTCGATGGGGACTATAGGAAAGACGGTATTAGGGATCTATCAAATTTCTGAGTTAGTGACAGGGATTCTCGTGAATCCTTTTGGAGGAGTGATTTCAGACCGTTTTTCTCGTCGCAAGATTTTGATGACGACCGACCTGGTTTGTGGACTCCTTTGTTTGGCGATTTCTTTTATCACAAATGATAGCTTGATGATTGCGGCTCTTATTTTTGCCAATATTGTTCAGGCCATTGCCTTTGGTTTTTCTCGACCTGCCAATAAAGCCATTATTACCGAGGTAGTAGAGAAAGACGAGATTGTGACCTATAACGCCCACTTGGAGTTAGTCTTACAGGTTGTTAGTGTCTGTTCACCTGTTTTTTCTTTCCTAGTTCTACAATTTGCCAGTCTTCATATGACCCTCTTATTAGATGCACTGACCTTTTTCATTGCTTTTGTCCTAGTGGCTTTCCTTCCGAAAGAAGAAGCTAAGGTTCAAGAGAGGAAACAGTTTACCGGGAAAGATATTTTTTCTGATATCAAGGATGGCTTAGACTATATCTGGTATCAGAAAGAGATTTTCTTTCTCTTGTTGGTGGCTTCTAGCGTCAATTTCTTTTTTGCGGCTTTTGAGTTTTTACTTCCCTTCTCGAATCGTCTATACGGGGTTAAAGGAGCTTATGCGACCATTTTAACGCTGGGAGCTATTGGATCTATTCTAGGAGCGCTTGTTGCCAATAAAATGAAATCAAGTATGAAAATTCTCCTGTTTTTACTGATCATGGCAGGGGTCGGAGTATTCATAATGGGCTTGCCCCTTCCGCCTTATCTTTCCTTTTCAGGAAATTTGGTCTGTGAATTTTTTGTGACCATTTTCGACATCCACGTTTTTACCCAAGTACAAACCAAGGTGGAAGATGATTATCTAGGTAGAGTATTGAGCACAATTTATACCTTGGCTGTTCTCTTTATGCCCATCGCCAAAGGGTTGATGACTTGGTTGCCAAGCGTCCGTATGGAATCATTTCTCTTGATTGGAGCTGGGATTATTCTCTTTTCACTCTTGGCTCAGCTAGTGGCTAAGCAGCTTCAATCAAAAGAACAGTAGGGATCCTTTGATAAATTTGTAAACCATTATTTTTCCCAAATAGGGGACAAAATGAAAACCTCTTTCATGAACTGATACAATAGTTTCAGAAAATGAAGGAGGTTTTTTATGAATCGACATGCAGTCCAATTAATTGCTCGTGGGGCGATCAATCGAATGGGAAATATGCTCTATGATTACGGGAATAGTGTCTGGCTGGCCTCGATGGGGACGGTAGGAAAGACAGTGTTGGGGATTTATCAGATTTCTGAACTCGTCACCTCTATTCTAGTCAATCCATTTGGTGGCGTGATCTCAGACCGTTTTTCGCGTCGCAAGATTTTGATGACGACCGACTTGGTTTGTGGTCTCCTTTGTTTGGGCATTTCCTTTATCAGGAATGATCGTTGGATGATTGCAGCCCTGATTGTTGCCAACATTGTCCAGGCCATTGCCTTTGCATTTTCTCGTACGGCCAACAAAGCTATTATCACAGAAGTTGTAGAGAAAGATGAGATTGTGACCTATAATGCTCGCTTGGAGTTGGTCTTACAGGTTGTTGGTGTCAGCTCTCCTGTGTTCTCTTTCCTTGTTTTACAATTTGCCAGTCTCCACGCAACCCTCTTGCTAGATGCGGTGACCTTTTTCATCGCCTTTGTCCTAGTGGCATTCCTTCCAAAAGAAGAAGCCAAGGTTCAAGAAAGGAAAGAGTTTACGGGAAAAGATATTTTTTCGGATATGAAAGATGGACTAGATTACATCTGGCATCAGAAAGAGATTTTCTTTCTCCTCTTGGTCGCGTCTAGCGTCAATTTCTTTTTTGCGGCTTTTGAGTTTTTACTTCCCTTTTCGAATCGCCTTTACGGGGTCAAAGGAGCCTATGCGACCATCTTAACCTTGGGCGCTATTGGCTCTATCATCGGAGCCTTGATTGCTAATAAATTTAAATCAAGCATGGAAATGCTTCTCTTCTTATTGATTTTAACAGGAGTAGGAGTCTTCATGATGGGCTTGCCCCTTCCGCCTTTTCTTTCCTTTTCTGGAAATTTGGTCTGTGAACTCTTTATGACAATTTTTAACATCCACTTTTTTACCCAGGTTCAAACAAAGGTAGAAGGAGACTATCTGGGACGGGTCTTAAGCACCATTTTTACCTTGGCTATTCTCTTTATGCCTGTGGCTAAAGGATTGATGACCTGGTTACCAAGTGTCCGTGTAGAATCTTTTCTCCTGATAGGAGCTGGTGTCATCCTCTTTTCACTCCTAGCTCAAGTAGTCGCCAAGCAACTGTAATCAAATGAAGGTAAATCAGCATGAAAAAAGCACCGATCGGTGCTTTTTTAGTTGTTATCTTTGTCTTCTGCTTTAACTTCTTTCTTTTCTTCCTCCAGTTGCTTTTGAGTGCTCTTGAGTTCTTTTTTTAGGGAGAATCCCTTTGAAAAATTAACCAAGGTCATGACGAATGCACCCAAGAGGACACAGAGCAAGATCAGAATGATCAAGGGCAATTTAAATTGGACCAAGAGGAAATTTACGGTAACCGATTGCATGTTTGCAAGGGAAATACCAGCAATCAATAAAATTAAAAGTAATAAAGCAATGTAGTGTAGATTATTTTTGTTCATCATTATCTCCTTATTGTTCAGTAGGGGCCTTGCTTTTCACATCAGCGTACTCTTCCGGCTGCTCTAGGCTTAGAATCTCCTCATAAGCCGGTAGGGAAAGGTCCTTGCCATATTTATTTTTTAAAGCAGTGCTCACTAGGCGATAGGCCAAATTGGCATTTCGGGACAAGATAGGACCGTGGAAGTAGCTGCCAAAGACGTTCTTGTAATGAACCCCTTCGCATCCATCTTCTTTGTTGTTCCCATTTCCATAGACGACCTTGCCCAGTGGTTTTTCATCCTCAGCCAAGAAGGTCCGACCTTGGTGGTTCTCAAAACCATAATAGGTTTCGTTAAATTCTTCGTTATGGATTTTGATATCACCGATATAGCGGTTGTTGACTTGGTTGAGCGTATAGTGGCCCATAATACCGAGGCCCTCAATGCGTTTGCCAGAAGCTTCAATGTAGTATTGGCCTAGAAGTTGAAAGCCACCACAGATAGCAAGGACTACCCCATCGTCATGAATAAAGCGTTCGAGGTCTTCTTTTTTATCTGGTAGATCCTCGGATACAATGGTCTGTTCGTAGTCTTGCCCGCCGCCGAAAAAGGCGATATCGTAGGCATCAGGGTCGAACCGGTCTTTGAGAGAGACGATATCAACAGTGACATGGGCTCCAAGCTTTTCCGCAACGTACTTGAGCATGAGGATATTTCCATTGTCCCCATAGGTATTCATTAAGTTGCCATAGAGATGGGCAATGCGCAGGCTGTAGGGATACTGTGCCTGATCAGAAGATTCTAGGGAAGTATAAGTCATTAGTGCATCTCCTTTTCAATCAGGTGTTCTTGGGCCAAGAGTTCACGGAATTCTAGCATGGCTGTATAGGTAGCTAAAATGTAAGCATGAGGGGTTTCCTGTTGCTGGATACGTTGGAAGACCTCTTTTAATTCAGCCATTTCAGTGATCTGGTCAGCAGGATAGCCAGTGACCCGGAGTCGCCGAGCGATCTCAGAGTGGCGTACTCCTCCGGCGTTAATCTCTGGGATGTCCATCTGGGTGATTTGCTCAAAGTCCGCATCCCAGATCCAGCTGGTGTCGATCCCATCTGCATAATTCGCGTTGAGAAGCACAGACAAGCTGAAGGAATACGGCGCTAGTTTGATCATTTCAATAGCCTGAGTAGCTCCAACTGGATTTTTGATCAGGACTAGGGTACATTCCTTATCCCCAATCTTAAAGGTTTCCTGACGACCGAAGACAGCGCGGCTGCGATCAAATCCTTGCTTAATCACTTCAGGTTGAACCCCAAAGAATCCAGCAACAGAGACAGCTGCTAAGGCATTGTAGATGTTGTAGAGACCACCGATATTGATGTGGTAATCTTGCCCTTGGATCCGGAAGTTGGAAGATCGATGGGTTAAAGAGAGGAGGTCCGATACGGCATAGGTCAGAGGGGGCCGGTGGAAACCACAGTGTTCACAGATATAATCTCCCAGGTTAGCATAGGTATTGAGCTTGTACTTGAGGATGTTGTGGCAATGCGGGCACAGGATTCCTTCGGTATTGTAATGGGCTAGTTGTGGCTCTGATTTTTCTGTATCAAATCCATAATATTGGATCGGATTGGATAAGGTCTGACTATTAAATAGCGGACTATCTCCATTTAACAGAACCGTCGCAGTTGGGACCTTGTGAATGGCATCCAAAATCATTTGGTAGGTCGTATAGATCTCTCCATAGCGGTCCATCTGATCTCGGAAAATATTGGTGACCACAAAAAGGCTGGGCTTAATATAATCACAAATCCGAGAGAGGCTGGCCTCGTCAATTTCAAGTACCGCAATCGGTCGATTTGATTTCGAATGCTTAGCCCGTAAGAAGGTCGTTGTAATCCCAGAGATCATATTGGCCCCACTTGGATTGGTTAAAATCGGTCCAAAAGCTTCTTGGAGAATACCTACGGTTAGCGCAGTGGTCAGGGTTTTTCCATTTGTTCCTGTAATCACAACAATCTCATAGTTTTTGGCCAGTTGACTGAGAATATCTTTATCAAATTTGAGGGCTACTTTACCTGGTAGGGTTGATCCCCGCCCCATTTTTTCTAGAATAGAGCCGGAAAGCTTTCCTGCCAGAAGGCCCAAGGTTGTATTTATCTTCATAAATCATATTTTATCATAAAAAGCATCAGAAGGTTACAGAAAAATCTGTTGAAACGTGTTATAATAAGATGATGTCTTTTAGAGAAGTGGTAGGTATGAGAATATGAATATTCAACAGTTTTCAAATCCACAATTTTGGACCAGTTTGTTCCCGAATTGGTGGAGTGTTATTATCAATATCATCGATATTGCCCTGGTGGCTTGGTTGTTGTATTTTTTGATCAAGGCCATCGTAGGGACTAAGATCATGATTTTGGTTCGTGGAGTTATTATCTTTTTCTTGGTGCAGTTTTTAGCCAATTTCTTAGGGCTCACGACTATTTCATGGCTGATCAATCAAGTGATTACTTATGGGGTTATCGCCCTGGTTGTGATTTTCTCCCCTGAGATTCGGATTGGTTTAGAGCGTCTGGGTCGGGCGACAGAATTCTTTACGACGAGTGAAGTCAGTCAGGAAGAGAAGATGGTGCAGGCCTATGTAAAGGCAGTAGCTTATATGAGCCCACGTAAGATTGGTGCCTTGGTAGCCATTCAAGGAGCCAGAACCCTTCAGGAATATATTTCCACAGGGATTCCTCTAGATGCAGAGATTTCAGGAGAATTGCTGATTAACATCTTCATTCCTAATACTCCCTTGCATGATGGAGCCGTCATTGTCCGCAATGATAAAATCGCTGTTTCTTGTGCCTACCTGCCCTTGACCGAAAACACTGGAATTTCAAAGGAGTTCGGAACGCGTCACCGCGCAGCCATTGGTTTATCTGAAGTTTCGGATGCCTTTACCTTTGTGGTATCAGAAGAAACGGGCGGGATCTCTGTGACCTATAATGGAACTTTCCGTCACGATTTAACCTTAGAAGAGTTCGAGGCAGAATTGAGATCCTTCTTGGTTCCTGAAGAGAATAAAATGAGTAGTTGGAAAGAGCGTCTATTTGGGAGGGTAACAAAATGAGATCGAAAAAAGAATTTCTTTATGTTTTCTCTTCCGTCTTATTGTCCTTTATCTTGTTTATCAATGCGTCATCCTTTAATTTTCAAAATAATAGCAGCGCTAGACAAGTGAGTTCAGAGACCTACACCAATACCTTGACCAATATTCCAATTGATGCCAAGTACAATGACAAGACATATTTTGTCAGTGGGTTAACATCAGAGGTAACGGTCTTTCTAAAGGGTTCAAACCGGGTCGCTCTTGCAAGCGAAATGCAGCCGGGAACGCGAAAATTTCGCGTGGTAGCGGATCTTCGTAAGGCCAAGGAAGGTACCGTCGAAGTGCCATTGATTGTAGAAGATCTTCCAGCCGGTTTGACCGCAACCGTTGAGCCTCAGAAAGTTTCTGTAAAAATCGGGAAGAAAGCGAAAAAATCGTTTGCGGTCAGGGCTACGATCCCGGACAATCAAATTGTGAATGGAATCACGGTATCGGATATTTCTCTTGAAACCACCAAGGTAGAAGTGACCAGCGATCAAGAAACCTTGAGTCGCATTGATCATGTCCAAGCGGTCTTCCCATCCAGTGAGATCATTAGTGGAAATTATAGCGGAACCATTTCCTTAAATGCAGTAGATGCCCAAGGAAATGTTCTACCAGGTCTGGTCAATCCGAGTGAAACACGGATTCAAGTGACCACAAAGAGTAGCTCGTCTACGTCAAGCTCAAGCAGTTCGTCGTCGACCTCCTCCAGTTCAAGTAATTAGAAAGTAAAAAAGGTAATGAAGAATGGGTAAATATTTTGGAACGGACGGTGTCCGTGGAGAAGCAAATGTAGAATTAACGCCAGAATTGGCTTTTAAACTAGGCCGTTTCGGTGGCTATGTCTTGAGCCAACACGAAGAAGAAACGCCCTTGGTATTTGTTGGACGTGATACACGTATTTCTGGTGAAATGTTAGAGCATGCCTTAATTGCTGGCCTCTTATCTGTTGGAATTCGCGTCTACAAGTTGGGTGTGATTGCAACACCAGGTGTCGCTTATCTAGTTCGTACGGAAAAAGCCAGCGCCGGAGTGATGATTTCTGCTAGCCACAATCCAGCCTTGGACAATGGCATCAAATTCTTTGGTGGTGATGGTTTCAAATTGGATGACGATCGCGAACTTGAAATTGAAGCCTTACTTGATGCGGCTGAAGATACGCTTCCACGTCCAAGTGCCCAAGGTTTAGGAACTGTCATGGAATATCCAGAAGGCTTGCGTAAGTATCAAGAATTCCTTGTATCGACAGGCGTTCAACTCGAGGGCATGCACGTAGTCTTAGATACAGCAAATGGTGCAGCCTCTACTAGTGCCCGTCAAATCTTTGCAGATTTGGGAGCTCAATTGACTGTCATCGGTGAAAACCCAGATGGTTTGAACATCAATGATGGGGTTGGTTCTACTCACCCGGAGCATTTGCAAGAGAAGGTGAAAGAAGTAGGTGCAGCGATTGGTCTTGCCTTTGACGGAGACAGCGATCGCTTGATTGCTGTTGATGAAAATGGAGAGATTGTAGACGGAGATAAGATCATGTACATCATCGGTTCTTATCTTTCAAGCAAGGGCTTGCTCGAAAAAAATACCATCGTCACAACCGTCATGTCCAATCTTGGCTTCCACAAAGCATTAGATGCGAAGGGGATTCAAAAAGAAATCACTGCTGTCGGAGACCGTTATGTGGTTGAAGAAATGCGCAAATCAGGATACAATCTTGGTGGTGAACAATCTGGTCACGTCGTCATCATGGATTACAACACAACAGGTGATGGTCAATTAACAGGCGTTCAATTGACAAAAATCATGCAAGAAACCGGCAAGAAATTATCTGAATTGGCTGCTGAAGTAACCATTTATCCACAAAAACTGGTCAATATCCGGGTTGAAAATAGCATGAAAGACAAGGCGATGGAAGTGCCTGCTATTCGTGAAATCATTGAAAAAATGGAAGCGGAAATGGCAGGAAATGGCCGCATCCTCGTGCGTCCAAGTGGAACTGAACCCCTCCTTCGTGTGATGGCAGAAGCACCAACCCATGAAGAAGTGGACTACTATGTAGATACCATTGCTGCAGTTGTTCAAGCAGAAATCGGACTTTAACCTTGTAAAAAACATGGCTCGCAAATAGGCGAGCAGAGGAGGTATATATGAAACAGGTTCGTCAAATTGTATGGGCACTTGCCTTAGTGCTAACGATTCTATTCACAGCTGGTTTGACTAAAACAATTCATGCTGCAGAAGTCTCATCATACACACAGACAGCACGTCTAACGAAAGACGGTAACACGCTAACAAATGGGAGCAAGGTGTTGACAAATGAAAAATTGTCAGCAAGTATTTCTTTGACCTTCCCAGATTCGCAAGCTATTCAAGCTGGTGATACCTTAACTCTTAGTTTGCCAAAAGAATTAGCCCTCTACACAGCATTGGAATTCAATGTTCTTGAGGAAGGTCAATCAAATGGTCAGACGGTGGGGAAAGCTGTCGTTGATACAGCTAAGAAAACAGTGACCGTTACCTTTAATGATTATTTCGCATCTCATCCACTCAACAAGCGAGTTGCCTTGCATTTTGATGTAAAAGTAGACTCAGAAGTGGTCACTAAAACATCCCCAATCCAATTTAAACTAGGCAATACAGATTTTTCATTGAATTATGAAAAGACTGATGGAGAAGCTGGAGACTATGAGATGAAATATGGCTACCAAGATAAGTCTGATCCAACCATAATCAAATGGCGGATTCTCTTAAATGCCCGTCAAGATATCCTCCGTGGAATGGTCATTAAAGACCAATTCGGAGATGGCTTAACATTGGTTGAAGGTAGCTTACGCGCGGTTCGTTATGCTCCTGTAGAAGGTGGGATCAAGAACGAAGCTCAGATCTTGAGTCTCCCAGTTCTAGATAACTTTACTAAAAAAGCTGTTTTCGATAAGAATGCAGATGGAAAGATCACTGGTTTTACAATTGAATTTGGTGATAATTACAATTGGCCAATGTATATTGAATATTCTACAAAAGTAGCTCCTGGAACGAAAGTCGGTGATATTGTCCATAATACATTAACATGGAAGGCAACCAATTTCCCAGCACCGCGTAGTTTAACCCGTGAAGTGCGATTGGAAACAGGATCTGGCGAAGGATTGGGTGAGAAAGAACAAACTCCACCGACACCTAGCTCAACCTCCTCAACGAGTTCTAGTTCTTCATCAAGTTCATCATCTTCAACGAGTTCTAGTTCTTCATCAAGTTCATCATCTTCATCGAGTTCTAGTTCTTCATCAAGTTCATCATCTTCATCGAGTTCTGGTTCTACATCGAACTCAACATCCACATCAAGTTCTTCATTGAAATCATCTTCATCTTCTGTTAAAGAAGAAGCACAAAAGCAAGGTAAGAAAAAAGTTCTTCCAAGTACAGGTGAAAAGATGACACCGGTAGTTCTTGTCATGGGTGTCTTCCTAGCAATTCTATCGGTTGGTGTTTTACGTGTAAGAAAAGATTCTTAATATGATCAATGAAAGATCAGACATCTGTCTGGTCTTTTTGTGTAGGCTCGATTTGAAAAATCCCCTATTTCGTGGTAAAATAGGGCTAATGAATTTATAGTAATCGAGGTATTAGAAGTGGCTTTTGGAGATAACGGAAAACGTAAAAAAACACCATTTGAAATGATCACGATGGTTGTCATTGTGATTATGTTGATTGTAACGGTTGGTGCAATCTTTGCAACCGCAATTGGTGCTCTTTCTTACTAAGACGCACACAGAAATAAAGGAAATCATCTATTTATGAGTATGTTTTTAGATACAGCCAAGATTAAGGTCAAGGCTGGAAATGGCGGCGATGGCATGGTGGCTTTTCGCCGTGAAAAATATGTCCCTAATGGCGGACCTTGGGGTGGTGATGGAGGTCGTGGTGGCAATGTCATCTTCGTTGTAGACGAAGGCTTGCGCACCTTGATGGACTTCCGTTATAATCGGCATTTCAAAGCCCAAAATGGGGAAAAAGGAATGACTAAAGGGATGCACGGACGGGGAGCAGAAGATCTCTATGTTCGGGTTCCTCAAGGAACGACCGTCCGAGATGCCGAGACTGGCAAGGTCATTACGGACCTAGTCGAGAATGGACAAGAGTACATTGTCGCCCACGGTGGCCGTGGCGGACGTGGAAACATTCGCTTTGCTACTCCAAAGAATCCAGCTCCAGAGATTTCTGAAAATGGGGAACCCGGTCAGGAACGCGAACTCGAATTAGAACTCAAGGTCTTGGCAGACGTTGGTTTGGTTGGCTTCCCTTCTGTTGGGAAATCAACCCTTCTTAGCGTCATCACTTCAGCTAAGCCGAAGATTGGAGCTTATCATTTCACAACCATCGTTCCAAACTTGGGCATGGTTCGGACGCCATCAGGTGAATCCTTTGCAGTCGCAGACCTTCCTGGATTGATTGAAGGAGCTAGCCAAGGTGTCGGATTAGGAACCCAGTTCCTTCGTCACATCGAGCGCACTCGAGTTATCTTGCATGTTATTGATATGTCTGCCAGTGAAGGACGCGATCCTTATGAAGATTATGTTCAAATTAATAAAGAGCTTGAAACCTATAATCTTCGCTTGATGGAACGTCCTCAGATTATCGTGGCGAATAAGATGGATATGCCGGAAAGCCAAGAAAATTTGAAAGAATTCAAGAAGAAATTGGCAGCCAATTACGATGAGTTTGATGAACTGCCACAGATCTTCCCGATCTCTAGTTTGGCGCATCAAGGTTTGGACAACTTGTTAGAAGCAACGGCAGAATTGTTAGACAAAACACCAGAATTTCTTTTGTATTCAGAAGACGAAATGGCCCAAGAAGAAGTTTACTATGGCTTTGATGAAGACCAGCCAGCCTTTGACATCAGTCGTGATGACGATGCCGCTTGGGTCTTGTCAGGTGAAAAACTTGAAAAACTCTTCAATATGACGAATTTCGATCGGGATGAAGCAGTCATGAAATTTGCTCGTCAATTGCGTGGCATGGGTGTTGATGAAGCTCTCCGTGCACGTGGGGCAAAAGATGGCGATATCGTCCGGATCGGTAAATTTGAATTTGAGTTTGTAGATTAAGGGTGATCCTGAGCGGATCAAGGATTCCAAATAAGAAATGAGGCTTTTTCAGTGGGAGATAAACCAATATCTTTTCGAGATGAAAATGGAAATTTTGTTTCAGCAGCTGATGTTTGGAATGCTGAAAAACTAGAAGAACTCTTTAATACGCTAAATCCTAAGCGGAAATTGCGCCTACAAAGGGAAAAATTAGCAAAAGAAAACCAGCAGAAGTAAATAGACTTGGAGAATACTATGGCAAAAACAATTCATACAGATAAAGCACCTGCAGCAATTGGACCTTATGTTCAAGGGAAAATCGTAGGCAATCTTCTCTTTGCAAGCGGACAAGTTCCCTTGTCACCTGAAACAGGAGAAATCATTGGTGAAACCATCCAAGAACAAACAGAGCAAGTCTTAAAGAACATTGGGGCTATTTTGGAAGAGGCTGGGACAGACTTCGACCACGTGGTGAAAACCACTTGTTTCTTAAGTGATATGAATGACTTTGTACCTTTTAATGAGGTCTATAAAACAGTCTTTACCACAGAGTTTCCAGCTCGATCTGCTGTTGAAGTAGCACGCCTGCCACGTGATGTGAAGGTTGAAATTGAAGTTATTGCGGAAATCAAGGCCTAATAACCATTCAAAGACAAAAAGACAGAGTGGAAAGCAGGAAACTGTAGGCCACTCTGTTTTATTTTGGGAGGAGAAAATGACAGAAAGTAAGATTCAACTAGTCATGGTAACAGGGATGAGCGGTGCTGGCAAGACCGTCGCTATCCAATCGTTTGAGGATTTGGGTTACTTTACCATCGATAATATGCCACCGGCGCTCTTGCTGAAATTTATTGAACTCATGCGTCATAGCCCGGATAACAATAAATTAGCCGTTGTTGTGGACATGCGGAGCCGTTCTTTTTTCAATGAAATTCGCACCATTTTGGATGAATTAGACAATCAAGAAGACCTCGATTTTAAGGTCTTATTCTTGGATGCTACTGACAGTGAGTTGGTAGCACGGTACAAGGAAACACGTCGTAGCCACCCACTAGCGGCAGATGGCCGTGTTTTAGATGGGATTACCTTAGAGCGAGAGCTCTTGTCTCCTTTGAAAAATATCAGTCAAAATGTGGTGGACACGACTGAGTTGACGCCCCGTAATCTGAGAAAAACGATTGCAGAGCAATTTGCCAGTCAAGATAATCAGCCAGATTTTCGGGTTGAGGTCATGTCATTTGGTTTCAAATACGGCCTTCCGATTGATGCTGACCTCGTCTTTGACGTGCGTTTTCTTCCAAATCCCTACTATAAATTGGAACTTCGGAATTTAACCGGTCAAGATCCAGCTGTCTATGATTATGTCATGGATCACCCTGAATCAGAGGACTTTTACCGTCATCTCCATGACTTAATCGTTCCTATTTTACCGTCTTATAAACGAGAAGGTAAATCCGTTCTCACCATCGCCATGGGCTGTACTGGAGGTCAACACCGTTCAGTAGCTTTTGCAGAGCGCTTGGCGCATGATTTAGAAAAAAATTGGCAGGTCAATTGCAGTCATAGAGACAAGGACAGACGGAAAGAAACGGTGAATCGCTCATGAGAAAACCTAAAGTAACCGTTATTGGAGGAGGGACAGGGATTTCTGTTATTCTCGATAGTCTAAGAAAGAAACCGGTTGAGATCACTGCCATTGTAACTGTTGCAGATGATGGTGGTAGCTCAGGTGAATTGCGGAAGAACATCCAAAAATTGACACCACCTGGGGATCTTCGAAATGTCTTGGTTGCCATGTCAGATATGCCTCGATTTTATGAGAAGGTCTTTCAATACCGCTTTGCAGACGATGATGGACCTTTGGCTGGGCACCCTTTGGGAAACTTAATTATTGCAGGGATTTCAGAGATGCAAGGCTCGACCTATAATGCCATGCAGTTGTTAACCAAATTCTTTCATACGACCGGCAAGATCTATCCTTCCAGTGACAGTCCCTTGACCCTTCATGCCGTTTTTCAAGATGGAAAAGAAGTGGTAGGAGAAAGCCATATTGCTAACTACACCGGCATGATTGATCATGTCTATGTGACCAATACCTTTGATCAAGAGCGTCCAAAAGCTAGTAAAAAAGTAGTGGAAGCTATTCTTGAAAGTGATATGGTCGTCTTAGGTCCTGGTTCGCTCTTTACCTCGATCCTTCCTAATTTGATGATCGATGAGATTGGGAAAGCCATCCTTGTAACCAAGGCTCAGGTAGCCTATGTTTGTAACATCATGACCCAAAGAGGAGAAACCGAGCATTTCACAGACAGTGACCACGTTGCCGTTCTCCATAAACATTTGGGAGAGAAGTTCATCGATACCGTCCTTGTCAATATCAATCAGGTTCCCGCAGCTTACATGAACAGTAACAAATTTGATGAATACTTGGTGCAGGTAGAGCACGATTTCAAAGGGCTGCACTCGCAAGTTCCCCAAGTGATTTCTTCTGATTTCTTGAAGTTGGTCAATGGAGGCGCCTTTCATGATGGTGAAAAAGTGGTCGAAGAGTTGATGCAGATCGTGCAGGTGAGAAAATGAGTTTTACGGTTCGTGTCAAAGAAGAATTATTGTCTCTCAAGCGATTTGAAAAGAGCGAATTGGCTGCCATTATCAAGATGTCTGGAAGTCTTGGGATTTCAATGGGGGGCTTGACGCTCTCGGTGACGACAGAAAATGCCAAGATCGCTCGCCATATCTATGAATTGTTGCATCATTTCTATGAGGCAAAATCGGATATCCGCCACCACCAAAAGACCAATTTGAAAAAAAATCGTGTTTACACAGTATTCTTGGATGAAAAGGTGGAAGAGATTCTAGCTGACTTGCATTTGGCAGATGCCTTCTTTGGAATTGAAACAGGTATTGATGCTAGTGTTTTAGAAGATGAAGCAGCTAGTCGTGCTTATCTTCGGGGGGCCTTTCTGTCGAGTGGTTCTATCAAGGATCCTGAAAAAGGGAAGTACCAACTGGAAATTCATTCTGTTTATACAGACCACGCGGAAGGAATTGCCCTTCTTATGCAAGGATTTTTACTAGATGCGAAAACCATCGAGCGTAAAAAAGGAGTGGTGACCTATCTGCAACGAGCGGAAGATATTATTGATTTTCTCATTGTAGTAGAGGCCATGCAAGCCATGCAGGAATTTGAGTCTATCAAGGTCATGAGAGAGACGCGCAATGACCTCAATCGGGCCAATAATGCCGAGATGGCCAATATCCAGCGCACAGTCACAGCTAGCATGAAAACCATCAATAATATCAGTAAAATTGTGGATACGGTCGGCCTAGGGAGTTTACCAAGTGACCTGCAAGAAGTTGCCTATATCCGGATGAACCATCCAGATTATTCCATCCAGCAGATCGCTGATAGCTTGCAACAACCTATTTCAAAAAGCGGTGTCAATCACCGCTTGCGTAAGATCAATAAGATCGCAGACGATTTAGACAAATAAAAAAGGCCAAAGGCCTTTCATAATGAGGATAAAGTCTTTTTAAAAACTTTCCTTAGGTGAGTACGGACGTCAGCGAACTTCGTAGAAGTTCCATGACTAATTATTGAGCCTAAGGTCTTAATAATTCCGAGTGCCTGAAACAATATGTTTCAGGCACTTTTCTCACAGCGGAAAGTTTTTATTTTTTCTTGATTCATTCTAAAAATAGGAACTCATTTTTACTTACTTGCAGAATCGATTAACTTTTTTTATTATAAACTAGTTGAGTGCGTTGGTTGGACTTTCTTATCTGGATAAATGTAGTTGATGGCATTGTTTACGGCTGTTGGAGCTTCCCCCAGACCTGTAGCGATGAGATCAATCTTTCCTTCGTAGAAGCAGCAGTCTCCACAGGCATAAATTCCAGGAAGGCTGGTTTCTTGTTTTTGGTTCACCTTGATTTTATGGCGTTGCAATTCTACACCCCATTCTTTCAAGTTTCCGATTGAAGATTTAAAGCCATAGTTGACAAATAAGTGATCAATCGGGATAAGTTCGGTTTCATCGGATTTAACTTTTGTGATTTCAAGATGAGTTGCATGACCATTTTCGCCAATCAAGCGGCTAGGAACAAATGGTGTTTTGATGCTGACAGAAGATTGTTTGAGCTCTTCTACGCTATGTTCCAAGGCACGGAAGTTGTCCCGACGGTGAACGATTGTAGTTGGAGCAATCTTGTCAAAAGCAAGAGCCCAGTCCACAGCAGAGTCCCCCCCACCAAGGACGGTCACCTGCTGTCCTTCATATTGTTGGATGTTCGAAACATGGTAGTGGACGTTATCAAAGTCTTCAGCCCCCTCGATCTCAAGAGCACGTGGTTTAAAGGCACCGCCACCCATGGCAATGATGACTGCTTTAGACTGATGAACCTGGCGAGAAGTAGTGATAGTGAAGAGGTCACCCACTTTTTGAATATCCTCTACAGTTTCATTGAGGAAGATCGGTGTATCAAATCGTTTGACTTGCTCGATCAAGCGGTTGCTCAATTCTTCACCTGTCAAATTGGTAAATCCGGGTACATCGAGGATACTTTTTTCTGGATAGAGAATGGCTGGTTGCCCTCCAAGTTGAGGCAAGGAATCAATCAGTTTGACTTTAACTTGGCGCATATTGCCATAAAAAGCAGCAAACAGACCAACTGGTCCGCCCCCAACAATCGTAATATCATAAATTTCTGACATGGTATCTCCTTCAGGGTTTTCTATGTTTCCATTGTATCATAAAATAGAAAGAATGAAAAAGTCGGAAAAAAGAAATAGCATGAAGGCTAGGAAGGCTAGAAAAGTTTTAAAAGATCTTGACAGCGTCCTTAAAGTGTGATAAAATGATTAAGATTTTAGGCTTGAAGGGAGTGAAAAATATGTCAAAAACAGTAGTACGTAAGAATGAATCTCTTGACGATGCTCTTCGTCGTTTCAAACGTGCGGTTACTAAAGCTGGTACTCTTCAAGAAACACGCAAACGTGAATTCTATGAAAAACCTTCTGTAAAACGTAAACGTAAATCAGAAGCAGCTCGTAAACGTAAAAAATTCTAATT
>JAGZZN010000097.1 GCA_018377375.1 Streptococcus parasanguinis | reverse complement strand
CTCTGGCTCATGAGTAACCATGATGATAGTCTTTCCTTCACGGTTCAGCTGGGTTAAGAGCTCCATAATCTGCATCCCTGTCTTGGTATCAAGAGCACCTGTAGGTTCATCCGCCAAAATGATTGCCGGATCGTTAGACAGTGCACGCGCAATGGCAACCCTCTGCTTCTGTCCACCAGACAGCTCCGATGGTAGATGATGGCTACGGTCTGACAAGCCAACTTTTTCCAAGAATTGTTGTGCCCTTTGCTTACGTTCACGTGGAGATTTCCCTGCATAAATCAAGGGAAGCTCTACGTTCTTTTGGGCACTTAACTTTGGCAAGAGAAAAAACTGTTGAAAGATAAAGCCAATCTGGTCATTTCTTACCTTGGCTAGGCGATTTTCAGAGAGTTCAGCCACATCTTCGCCCTCGAGTTGATAGGAACCTGTAGTCGGTTGATCAAGAAGACCGATAATATTCATAAGGGTTGATTTCCCTGATCCAGAAGGGCCCATGATTGCCACAAAGTCCCCTTCTTCTACCGATAAGTCAATCCCCTTAAGGACCTGCAAAGACTCTTGACCATTTTTGAAAGACTTGGTGATGCTCTTTAAAACCATAAGTGCTGGCTTAGTCACTAGACCTCACCTCTTCTCCACTAGTGTCTTTTGATTGTTTGCTATCAGCATCCGTCACATCTTTTAGGGTTTCGCCATCCTTAAAGGATTTATCTGCCTTGGTGATAACTTTTTGACCTTCTTTAAGTCCTGAAGCAATTTCCTGTTGCTTGGCATCCGCATTACCAAGTTTGACCTTGACTTGCTTGATTTTCTGAGTTTCATCATCGTAAACCCAGACATAGTTGTCAGAGCCTTTCTTGGTCACAGCAGTTACAGGAACCAACAAGGCATCATCATCTTTTGTCACTTCAAGTGATACATTAAAACCTTGCTTCAGTTTTCCGATTGGACTGGTCAATTGAACCTTGTATTCATACTGAGAACCTGACTGACCTGAGTTGCCAGATGTCCCCGTTGACTGGTTGGCATTTTGCTTAGGATAATTGGAAACATAGCTGACCTTCCCTGTCCAAGTTTGATCAGGGTATACTTTGGAAGTAATCTTAACCTTTTGCCCCACTGAAATATTTGGAATGTCATATTCTGTTAAGGTCCCTTGAATCTCAAATTGGCCTTCACTTGTCACATGAACTAGGGTTTGGCTCTCTTTTGAAGCAGGGTCCACAGAGTCCGCGACTTCTACGACTGTCCCATTAGCATCTGAAACAATGACTGTTTGGTTGAGAACATCTTGTGCCTTTTCTAGCTCCGATGCTGCATTGGCAATGGCATCATTATAATCTTGCAAGGTTTGGTAATTACTTGCCTCGGTTTGCTGACGCTGTTGAGAACTAACGGTAGTTGTCGAATCATCCTCATCCGAATCACTACTTGTTTGTGCTGAAGCCGCAGGAGCCGTCCCATACTGTTGGAAATAATTACGGTCACGAACTGCCTTATTGTAGGCACGACTAGCCGTATCATAAGCCGCTTGGGCTGAGGTGCTGTCGTATTGGACCAGTTGCTGACCGACGCTAACTTCCTCACCCACAGAGACTGTCACAGTGGCATTGCGTCCAATGGTATTGTCAAAATAAACATACTGTTCCGACTGAGCCTTCACCATGCCAGTCAGAAGGGTCGACGAGGCTAGCTGCCCCTTAGTTACCTTACTTGCTGTAGGGGACTCAGAAGCCTTATCTTTCTTGCCACCACCTGCAAAAAGGTTAAAGCCTAGAACCAAAAGGACAAGGAAGCCGATTCCTCCAATGATCCAAACTCTTTTTTTATTTTTAAATAACTTTGGACTGATTTTCTTTCGCATATGTCTCTCTTTTCTTTTTTGTATCATATGGATAAAACAATTGTAATACTTTTAACTTTCAGTGTCAATGGCCTTCGCTGACATCCATGACACCATAATGCAGCTTTTGATTGGGTCGAACCTGGCGTTCAAAACCAAGTTCTTCAAAAACGGTATCTCGAAAATGTGCCTTGATGATAATTTTTCCCCGCGCAACACGTTTAGCTTCTTTTAGCCATTCTTCTGTCAGACGGCTACCATTGGCCAGAGGCTTGATAGCCTCTAGATTTTCCGATTCCTTGATAATCTCTGAAAACATAGGATCGGCATAGATGATATCAAAGGTATTGTCAGCTTGAGCCTTCAAAAAAGACAAGCTATCGCTCTTAATAGCTTTAATAGAACGCATGGCCTTTTCAAGCTGCTTATCATCTGTCTGATAAGAGGCAAGACCACGAGAAACCACCTGAAAAATCACATCTTGACTCTCAAGGGCAGTCACCTGATTTCCCGCTGCTACCATCACTAGGCTATCAGAAGCCAGACCCATGGTCGTGTCAAGAATAGTCTTGGGAGACTTACCTAAAAGACTGACTAAAGCGTCATGGGGAGCCTTAATCCTGAGAGCAGCCGTATCTGGATGGAAGGTCAACTCACTAGCATCCGAATTGATAAAAGACAGTCTATCTTTATATAGGAGATAGAAAGGTCCAAAGCGCTCTAAACATTTGGCCAAAGATAACTTGCGCCGAGGCTGATAGTCCGCTCCTAACTCGTGAGCTAGTTCTTGGGCACGCGCAATCAAGGTCTCGTTTTCCCGTAAAGATGTCGTAATAATCATGTTTCTAGTATAGCAGAATCTAAGGAAACAAAACCATCGTCTTAGCTTTCATTTTTAACTTGTTAGCTTACATTTGTGTAAGAAAAAAGCCCCAGCAAGGCTGAGATTCAGAACATAATTAAACTATTTTTAAATATGAAATAGATTTTGCGGACCTAGTCAGCTCAGACCGAGACTTTTGGCAGTGATGAAAACGCCTGAAGCAATTAGTCTCAGGCGTTCGGAAGTTTTGAGATGTTCGGCTCAAAACTTAGTCATGGAACTTCGAAGAAGATCGCTGATGTCCGCCATCACCCAAGAAAAGTCTTAAAAGAAAACTGTGTCTTCAATAAAAAAAGTCCCAGCAATGCTGAGACTCTATTTTAAAATTAGATAGCTTCTGTGGTAAAGCTACGGCTTTCAAGCACACGCACCATGGCATCTGCTGTATCAAGCGCTGTGAAGAGTGGGATTCCTGCTTCGATAGCAGAGCTACGAATTGCTGCTCCATCTTCGTCATAAGTACGTTTGTTACCAACCGTATTGATAATAGCTTGCGCTTTACCTGTACGAACAAGGGCTGGAATGTCGTTGTCGTCATTTTCACCTAATTTGTTAACAAGCGTTGCGTGAACTCCATGTTCATTCAAGAACTTAGCTGTTCCTTCAGTGGCGTAGATACCGTAACCGATAGCATCGAAACGACGAGCCAAATCAAGGGCTTCTTCTTTCGTATCATCATGAATAGTAAAGATGACATTACCAAAGGTTGGCAAGTGGAGGTAAGAAGCTTCAAAGGCTTTATAGAGGGCTTTTTCAAGAGTCGCATCTGTACCCATAACTTCACCAGTTGATTTCATTTCAGGTCCAAGGAGACTATCTACCTTAGCCAATTTTGTGAATGAGAAGACTGGTGCTTTAACATGGACATGCTTGCTTTCTGGGTAAAGACCATCTTTGTAACCTTGTTCAGCCAATGATTTACCAAGAATCAAGTTTGTAGCAACTTGTGCCATTGGGATATCAGTCACTTTAGACAAGAATGGTACCGTACGGCTGGCACGTGGGTTAACCTCGATAACATAGACAGTTTCGTCCTTAATAACGAACTGAATGTTCATCATACCAATACAGTTAAGACCGATAGCCAAGCGTTTAGTGTAATCAGCGATAGTCTCTTGGATTTTCTTAGAGAGAGTTTGTGGAGGGTAAACTGCCATTGAGTCCCCTGAGTGAACCCCTGCACGTTCGATGTGTTCCATAATACCTGGAATCAAGACATCCTTACCATCAGAGATGGCATCCACTTCACACTCACGTCCAATGATATAGCTATCAACAAGGACTGGGTGGTCTGGACTTGCCTTAACGGCTGTACGCATGTAAGAACGAAGGTCATCTTCATTTTCAACGATTTCCATGGCACGTCCACCCAAAACGTATGATGGACGAACAAGAACTGGGAAGCCAATCTTACGAGCTGCTTCAACCGCTTCTTCTTCATTTGTCGCTGTTTGTCCTGGTGGTTGTGG
>JAGZZN010000096.1 GCA_018377375.1 Streptococcus parasanguinis | reverse complement strand
CTCAATCACCGCCTCACTTCAAAACAGCTTTGACTGGTCACCAAAAATCGTAAGTATCTTACTTGCTCTTATAACTGCTGCCATCATTTTTGGTGGTATCCAATCTATCTCTAAAGTTTCTGAAAAGGTCGTACCATTTATGGCTGGACTTTATATCCTAGCAGCTCTTGTGGTTATCTTTACAAACTTTAATCAACTTTTACCAGTTCTTGAAATGGTCTTCCAATCTGCCTTTACTGGTAAAGCAGCCGTAGGTGGTTTTGCTGGTGCAACAGTCATGGTCGCTATGCGACTTGGTATTGCGCGTGGTGTCTTCTCAAATGAGTCAGGCCTTGGATCAGCTCCTATCGCTGCCGCTGCCGCTAAGACCGAAGAACCTGTTGAACAAGGTTTGATTTCGATGTCAGGTACCTTCATTGATACGATTATCATCTGTACGCTTACAGGTCTTGCTATCCTTGTAACTGGTCAATGGTCAGGTAGCCTGGAAGGTGCCCCAATGACACAGGCAGCCTTCTCATCTGTTTTCGGAACTTTTGGTGAGATTGCCTTAACACTTTCTTTAGTTCTTTTTGCCTTTACAACAATCTTGGGTTGGTCTTACTATGGTGAACGTTGTTTCGAATTCATTTTTAAATCAACTAAATTCCTTCCACTCTACCGCCTCATTTTTGTGGTTATGGTTGCTCTTGGTGGTTACCTCACACTTGATGTTGTTTGGAAAATTGCGGATATCGTAAACGGCTTGATGGCATTGCCTAACTTAATTGCCCTCCTAGTCCTTTCACCAATCATCATTAAAGAAACCAAATCATACTTTGAACGCCACAAATAAAGAAAAGAGCTAAGGCTCTTTTTTCTTGGCTTTATCAGCACCAATCCTTGCGACTACTGCTCTTTTGCGTTACAATGAAATTAAATCATTTTAAAACTTATACAGAAAAAATCCAAAGGAATAACTATGTCAATTACCAAAGAATTTGATACGATTACTGCCATTTCAACGCCCTTAGGTGAAGGTGCTATCGGTATCGTTCGCTTATCTGGAACCGATGCTATCGCCATTGCTAATAAAGTTTTCAAAGGAAGAGATCTAGAAACGGTTGCTTCACATACTATCAATTACGGCCATATTGTCGAAAATGAGGAAACCATTGATGAAGTCATGGTAAGTGTTATGCGTGCGCCAAAGACCTTTACGCGTGAGGATGTCGTGGAGATCAACACTCACGGTGGGGTTGCTGTGACTAATGAAATTCTCCAACTCCTTATTCGTTTTGGAGCTCGTATGGCTGAACCTGGAGAATTTACCAAACGTGCTTTTTTGAATGGTCGTGTGGACTTGACTCAGGCCGAAGCTGTTATGGATTTGATTCGTGCTAAGACAGATAAGGCTATGGCCGTTGCCGTCTCTCAACTTGATGGGTCGCTCAAGGATCTCATTAACAACACTCGCCAAGAAATCCTTAACACCTTGGCTCAAGTCGAAGTTAATATTGATTACCCAGAATATGATGATGTTGAAGAAGTCACCACAGCTCTTGTCCGGGAAAAAACGCAAGAGTTCCAAGCACTTTTAGAAAATCTCCTTGCCACTGCTAAACGAGGAAAAATCCTACGAGAAGGCCTTTCAACGGCAATCATTGGTCGTCCAAATGTCGGAAAATCTAGTCTTCTTAACAATCTCTTACGCGAGGAGAAAGCTATCGTAACAGACATCGAAGGTACCACCCGTGATGTCATTGAAGAATACGTTAATATCAAGGGTGTTCCACTTAAGTTAATCGATACTGCTGGTATCCGTGACACAGATGATGTGGTTGAAAAGATTGGTGTTGAGCGTTCTAAGAAAGCTCTCGAAGAGGCTGACCTGGTTCTCCTTGTGCTTAATAGCTCCGAACCGTTAACAGAGCAAGACCGTACATTACTAGAAATCAGTAAAAATAGCAATCGCATCATTCTTCTAAATAAGACAGACCTACCACAAGCAATCCAAATGGAAGAGCTTCCCGAAGATATCATTCCAATTTCAGTCCTCAAGAATGAAAATATTGACAAAATCGAAGATCGCATCAATCAGCTCTTCTTTGATAATGCTGGCCTAGTGGAGAAAGATGCTACTTATCTCTCAAATGCCCGTCACATTTCACTCATTGAAAAAGCTCTAGAAAGTCTTGAAGCAGTCAATCAAGGTCTTGAATTAGGTATGCCTGTTGACCTCTTACAGGTTGATATGACACGTACCTGGGAAGTTTTAGGAGAAATTACTGGTGACGCCGCCCCAGATGAACTCATTACACAACTCTTTAGTCAGTTCTGTCTAGGAAAATAAACATAACTAAATTTATGTAAAAAGGATGCTTAGTCATCTTTTTATTTTACATACATAACTCCAGAAATAAAATTATGTAAATAAAAAACAACCAATACTATAAAGACGATTGACTCATGCTTTTTAAGAAAGAAAATGCTATCATGGTATTATCCTATGATTTTGAAAGGTTAATCATGAGTCAAGCAGCTACTGATACTGATTTTAAACATTTGATAGATTTTGATGATAACCTGCTTCCTTTTCGACTGGAGGAAACTATGGTCGAAAATGGACGCCCTGATATTCTATTTCATTGGCATCCTGAGCTTGAAATACAGTACGTTTATGAGGGGACAGCTCGCTATCATATTGATTATGACTATTTTGACAGTCAGGCTGGAGATATTTTTTTGATATGTCCTAATGAGCTTCATTCGATTCATCCCATAGATAATCAGACTCATCATACTGATACTCTTCATTTTCATTTGGATATGTTGGGACAGTCTATGGTGGATCTGCTTAGTCTCCGTTATCTTCAGCCCTTACAGAATTCCAATTTTAAGTTTAAACAATGTCTAAGACCGTCAGACGAGGGTTATACAGAAATTAAAGCTCTTCTTTTTGAGATTTTTAAGATGATTCGTCAGAAAGATCGTCACTATGAACTTCTTCTCAAGTCAAAACTAGAGGAATTAATCTATCTCTTCTACTTCTATCGCTTGGTAGAGCGAAAGACTTCTGATGATCATTATCGTAAGAATGAAAAAATTCGGGAAATTATTGATTACATTAACCAGCATTATGCCGAAAATCTTACTATTGATAAGTTGTCATTGCTTATGGGGTATAGTAAGACTCACTTTATGACGATTTTTAAGCAACAAACTGGTACCTCTTGTACCGAATTTATCATTCAAGCAAGACTTAATGCTGCTTGCGAAGAGCTCCGTAATAGTGTTAAACCAGTTTTGGAAATTGCTACTGATGTTGGTTTTAACAATTTATCAAATTTCAACCGTCAATTTAAACACTATTACGACCAAACACCAAGTCAGTATCGAAAAACACATAGCAACAACAAGAAAACAAAAAAGAGTTAGCCAAATGGTTAACTCTTTTTTTATCTGCAAACTTCTTAGTATTTCTCTTTACCTTTGTGTTTTCCACTAAGTCCAAAGAGAGTTAGCAACATACCAAGTCCGAGGAGTCCAGCGTGTGAGGCCTTGTCACCTGTTGTAGGAAGAACTTCAGTTTGAGCAGAAGCTTCTGCCACTTCTTCTGTTTCTTTAAGTGCTTCGTTTCTTGTTGAAACGAAGAATACTTTACCATTAGGTGTCGTTACTACTTTAGATACAACTGGTATAGTTGTTTTAAGGTCTTCAGCAACGCTAGATGGCGTAACAGGACTCAATGGATTAAGTGTAGGGTCTTCTGCATTTTCTTTTTTGTTCAAGGCAGCAAAATCAGCACTTGAAATAGAAATGGTACGTGAGTTTGGATTGATAACTGCATACTTAGATAGGTCTGCATGTGTCAAGTAATCCGCAAAGACGGTATCCATTGAAGGACCTTCTTCACGAGGACCACCAAGCATTGTGTAGCCATCACCACCAGCAGCTAAGAAGTCATTCGTTACAAGGTAGTAATTTTCATTAGTGTTGAGTGGTTTATAGGTACCAGTTTCTGGATCAAAAATGTCAATTGATAAAATACGTTTTTCTGCTGGAAGTGTTGTGTCATAATAAACACGAGCTCCTGATACTTGAAGGAAACCGCCAGATGGTTCAAGAAGAGGTTGACCATTTTCATCTAGAACAGTTTTACCACTTTCGTCAACTTGGAGAATAGAACCAAGAGATTTGACAAACATATCATGGATATTTTGACCT
>JAGZZN010000095.1 GCA_018377375.1 Streptococcus parasanguinis | reverse complement strand
GAGAAAGCCAAGCGGGAGTTGCAAGATTTGAAGGAAAGAGGGCTAAGAGATGAAGAATAGTGCCATCGGCAGCAATTGGAAAGATGTGAGAGCAGAGCTCTTCACCAAGGAAGAAATCCTGGAAAGTGATCTGCGGGTCGCGATTATGACAGAGTTGATCGAGGCTCGTCATGAAAAGGGCATTAGCCAAAAGAAACTAGAAGAACTTAGTGGGGTCAGTCAACCGGTCATTGCTCGGATGGAGACGGGAAAGACCAGTCCTCAATTGGACACGGTCTTGAAAGTCTTAGCCAGCCTAGGCAAGACCCTCGCCGTCGTCCCACTGGAACAAGAAAAGGTCTAAAAGAAATCAGAAAGAATTACTATGGAAACAACACAAACCTCTCAGTCGCTCTACCAAGCTCTGTGGAACTCAGCGGATGTGCTCCGCTCTAAGATGGATGCCAATGACTATAAGTCTTACCTTTTGGGGATGATCTTTTACAAGTACCTCTCAGATAAGTTGCTCTTCTTCGTGGCGGAGACCATGTTGGAAGAGACAGAGAGTCTGGATGAAGCCTTGGCGCTTTATCGATCTTACTATGAGGATCCAGCCTCTCAAGAGGACTTGATCGCTGTCATCACCGATGAGCTCAACTATGTCATCAAGCCAGACTTGACCTTTACGGCCTTGGTAGACAGGGTCAATGAAGGGACCTTCCAGCTGGAAGATCTAGCTCAGGGCTTCCGAGACATTGAGCAAAGTGACGACCTCTATGAAAATCTCTTTGAGGATATTGATCTCTATTCCAAGAAGCTAGGGGCCACTCCTCAAAAGCAAAACCAGCTAGTGGCTGCTGTTATGAAAGAGCTAGCAGTGCTGGATGTGGCAGGTCATGCGGGTGATATGCTTGGGGATGCTTACGAGTACTTGATTGGTCAGTTTGCGACCGACTCTGGTAAGAAAGCTGGTGAGTTCTATACACCCCAGCCTGTAGCCAAGCTCATGACCCAGATTGCCTTTTTAGGGCGTGAAGATGAGCAGGGCTTTACCATCTACGATGCCACCATGGGATCGGGCTCCCTCTTGCTCAATGCTAAGAAGTATTCCCACCAGCCTCAAACGGTCCAGTACTTTGGTCAGGAGCTCAATACCTCTACCTATAACCTAGCTCGGATGAACATGATCCTACACGGGGTTCCGGTGGAAAACCAGTTCTTGCACAATGCCGATACGTTGGACGAAGACTGGCCGACCCAAGAGCCGACCAACTTTGATGGGGTCCTCATGAATCCCCCATACTCAGCTAAGTGGTCTGCGAGCTCCGGCTTCCTCCATGATCCTCGCTTCTCCCCATTTGGCAAGCTCGCCCCTCAATCCAAGGCAGACTTCGCCTTTCTCTTGCACGGGTATTACCACCTCAAGCAGGACAAGGGTGTCATGGCCATCGTCCTTCCTCACGGGGTTCTTTTCCGTGGCAATGCTGAAGGAACCATTCGCAAGGCCTTGCTGGAAGAAGGGGCCATTGATACGGTGATCGGTCTTCCTGCCAATATCTTCTTTAATACCAGCATCCCAACGACGGTCATCATTCTCAAGAAGAACCGCACCAATCGGGACGTCTACTTTATCGATGCTTCTAAGGAGTTTGACAAGGGCAAGAACCAGAACATCATGACGGATGCCCATATCGAGAAGATCCTGGAAGCTTACAAGTCACGTGAGGAGATTGATAAGTTTGCCCATCTGGCTAGCTTTGAGGAGATCGTCGAGAATGACTACAACCTCAATATCCCACGCTATGTGGATACCTTTGAGGAAGAAGAAGTGGAGCCACTGACAGAGATCGTGGCTAAGATCAACCAAACCAACGCAACGATTGAGACCCAGACTGCTTCTCTTCTAGATATGCTTAGCCAGCTTCATGGAACGACACCAGAAGCCGATGCCGAACTCAAGAAATTTGTCCAAGATTTTAAGGGCTAGGGTGTGAGGAGACAGGGAGTAGGTAAAGGGTACTCTATTCGCTATTTCCCCAATTTTTTTCGAATAATAGAAGTAGAGGGACCTTCCCTCTATTTTTTATCGAAAAGGAGCAGGGATGCAAAAGAGACATGTGCATGTATCGCCAACCTTGGATATCATAGCCAAGAAGATTTTTAGTTTGCCGGAGGTGACGGCCGCATTTATTCGGGATATTTTAGAGCTGGATGTAGCGGATGCTCAGATTGTGGAGGGAAGCCAGCCCCACAGCATGGCCTATGAGGAAGATGACTTGTTCTCCACTGCTGTGGATGTGAGAGCCAAGCTCCATGACGGGACCGAGGTGATCATCGAGATCCAGATTCGCAAGCAGCAATATTTCTTGAATCGGTTCCATTACTATTTGGCCAATCAGCTGGTGGAAAATGTGCAAAAACTGCGCCAGCAAGGCCAAACGCATAAGATGTATGAGCAGATGGAGCCAGTCTATGGGATTGCGATTTTGGAGAAGTCGCTCTTACTAGATGAAGAGGCCGCCATCAATAAATACTGGCTGACTAATAGCAGGTCTGGCAAGCAACTCAAGGCCTATTATAAAAATGGCAAGCACCAAAATCTTCTGCAGGTTGCCTTTTTAGAGCTAGACAAGTATAATAAAGATGAGAACCTGACAGATGCAGGCAGACAGTGGCTGGAGTTTTTTGGGAATCTTCCCTTCACAAAAGCTCCCAGTCAGGCTGTAGCTCACGCAGATTCATTACTGGATTCATCTAGCTGGACCAAGGAGGAAAAGACCATGATAGACGAGCGTATTCGTATTCAAGAAAATTATGATATGACCCTGGAGACAGCGATTGATGAAGCGCGTGAAGAAGGTTTAGTACAAGGATTGGAACGTGGTCTGGAACAAGGTCTAGAGAAAGGCTTGGAACAAGGTCGTAATGAAGAACGTCTGCAGTTAATCCGCAAAATGGTCTCACGAGGAATGACGCCTGAGCTTATCTCAGAGATGACAGGTTTGTCGCTTGAAGAGATTGAGACTCTTCTTTCCTGAGTCGTTAAAAGAGGCAGTGCCTCTTTTCTTTTTTGAAAAAACTTGAAAATTTTCCCATTTTTTCAATCCGCCTTTCTAGGATTGTGGTAGAATAGAGTCAACAAAGAGCTATCCTCACCAACAGTGTGATCGATACTAGAAAAGAGGATTCTGATGACAAGAAAAATTGGTATTATTGGTTTGGGGCATGTGGGTGCGACCTTGGCCCACAGCATGATTTTGAAACACACCTGTGATCACTTGGTCTTGATTGATACCAATGAGAAAAAGGTCAAGGCAGATGCCTTGGATTTCTGTGATACAGTTGCCAATACGGGGTATCCGGTTCATATCACGGTAAATGACTACGCGGCTTTAAAAGATGCGGATGTCGTGGTGTCGACTCTTGGAAATATCGAGTTGCAGGCTAATAACACTGATGACCGTTTTGCAGAGCTTCCTTTTACTAGCAAGCAAGTGGTGCAAGTAGCGCGTGATTTGAAGGCTTCTGGCTTTAGTGGGGTCTTATTGGTAGTGACCAATCCGGTCGATGCAGTCACTCAACTCTATCAACAATATACCGACCTTCCAAAAGAGCAGGTGATTGGGACAGGGACCTTGCTGGATACAGCTCGGATGAAGCGTGCAGTCGCCGATCGTTTGCAGGTTTCTCCTGCTAGTGTATCAGGCTATAACCTTGGTGAGCATGGAAATTCTCAATTTGTCGCTTGGAGTCAGGTCCGTGTCAAAGGACACGCTATTACCGATCTCTTCTCTCAAGAAGAGCTTGATGCCATCAACTACGAGTCCTTGCGTGGTGGTCATACTGTCTTTTTTGGTAAATTCTATACCAACTTTGGGATTGCTGCGGCAGCCCAACGCTTGGCAGAAGCTGTGATCAATGATAGCCACGAGGAAATGCCAGTGTCTAACTATCGTCCAGAATATGGAACCTATCTTGGCTACCCAGCAATTGTAGGTCGAAAAGGAATTCTTGAACGATTGGACTTGCATTTGACAGAAGAAGAAAAAGAAAAATTGCTCCATTCAGCCGAAACTATCAAAGAAAATACACGAAAAGGATTAGAGCATGCATAAAAGCAAAGAGAGTGGGACAGAAATCGGTCATTCGTTAGAATTTGATTTCGTCGTCCCACCTCCGCACAGTTGAGTAGGGCTGTAAAAGCTGATGAAATCAGCGTAGTAGAGCCCACTCAACCACTGCG
>JAGZZN010000013.1 GCA_018377375.1 Streptococcus parasanguinis | reverse complement strand
TCATGGTCTCTCCAATTTATAGCCGACATTGCGTACCGTAACGATACAGTCCAGCTCTAGTTTTTTTCGTAGTTCCTTGATATAGACATCGATCACCCGGTCAAAAGGAATCTCCTCCGTCTCCTTCCAGACGGCATCGAGGATCTGAGAGCGGGTCCGGGCCTTGCCTTCATGATGGAGCAAGTATTCCAAGATTTCCAACTCCTTAGCATTCATGGAGATGGCTTGCCCAGCCAGGCTGGCTGTGTAGCTCTCAAAATCCACCCATGCCTCTCCATAGCTGAAGACCCGGGAAGGCTGGAGCTTTTTAAAAATAGCTTCGATACGGACCTTCAAAAGGGACAAGGAGAAGGGTTTTTCAAGGTAGCCATCCGCCAACTCTCCAAAGGCCGTTAACTTATAGTCCTCGTCATGGAAGGCCGTCAGCATGAGGACAGGAACCGAGCTGGTCTTCCGGATGGTCTTGAGCACTTCCAAGCCATTGAGGATAGGGAGCTGGATATCCAGCAAGACTAGGTCCGGCGCTTCTCTGTGAAAGAGGTCCAGGGCCTCCTGCCCATCGCCTGCTTCAAAGACTTCATAGCCACATTCCATGAGATAGTCGCTCATCCCTTCTCGAATCAGGACTTCATCTTCTACGATTAGTATCTTCATACACTTTCCTTTTTATCTAAGAAACTTCTACCTCCTATTATACCCTATTTCTATTTTAGGAAACAATCTCTTATTCGACATCCACCAAAAGTTCCTTTGGTTTCTTATGCAAGAGCCATTGTGAAGAAAGGATAGATACCAGAATCAAGAGGAGCCCACCGACCAAAACAATCACCAGCAATTGGCTTGGTTGGATGTCCATATGGATATCTGTCAGGGTCTTACTGAAGCTTTCCGCCTCAGCTCCTCCACCAAGGTTGGCTGCAGAGGATTCTTGAGCCATTTGTTTGGCAATGCCACTGGTGACGTTTTTGAGCACCGTATCTCCCACTCCTTTGGCAAGAAGACCTGCGACTCCATAGGAGAGGAGGAAGGCTGGAATGGAAATCATGACCAATTCTGCCACAAATTGCCCTGCAATCTGTACCTTAGAAAGCCCCAGAGCCAGCAAGATACCCACTTCTCTGCGACGGGCATTGAGCCACAAGACGAGGAGAAGGGTGAGAAGCAAGCTAGCAAAGATGAGGCTGCCGATAAACAAGTAGTCCGCCACTTGGAACATACTGCTGATGGATTTTTGCAAGGCTGGGTAGTTGGAAGAGCTCTTAACCAAGTCATAGAGGTTCCAGTCAATGTCGAGTGCTTTGATTTTTTCGATCAAGGCATCCAGGTCCTGATCCCCCTTGGCAAAGAAGGTCGCATCCTCATAGGTAGCTGTTTGAACAGTATTGCCATAGAGCTTGGCAGCTGTATCTAGGTCAGAAATGAGCGTATCTTCATACAACTCTTGGGCGTAAGTCAGAGGAGCTTGGTTCTTCCCTGAGAACAGACCCTTAATGGTCACTTCGACGGTTTCATTGGCCCCTTTTTCATTGTCAGCATCATAGAGATTGGACTTGAGACGCACCTTATCGCCCACCTTGAGGCCATTCTTTTTCGCCAAATCTTCGTGCATGAGGATTTGGTTTTTATCCTTATCCGTCAGGTGCTCCCCTTGGACCAGCTTGTAGGCTCCAGAGACAAATTTATCTTCTTTTGAAGAGTCATTGACCCCCGTCACCATCAAGGTGTTCTTGAAGTATTTGGCCCGCTCTGGAGATTGATTTTGCAGGGTTTCTTCAGTCTCAATGATCTCGTGATCTAGGATATCTGCGATGGCATTGATCCGCTTGATAGAGGAGGTGATCCCCTCTACCTGGCTGATTTTTTCGATATCTTCTCCTCTGAGATTCCCAGCTCCCCGAGGGGTTCCCGGATTGGTCCTGCGGTTGATCTGCATGGAGAAGCTATTGGTGATGGATCCCAGGCTTTCCGATGAAGCTTTTTGGGTCGCTCCCTTCATAGAGAGTCCGATCAAGCTCAAGGTCCCCATGAGGAGAATGATGGCAAAGAGCAAGAGAGACTTGGGCCATTTACGTGTGATATAAGCAAAAGCATTTCGCAACATAGCATTCCCTCCTTACTTGCTCTTCTCAACGAGGCTACGGCGACTCAATTCCAAGACCACATCGGAGGCCTCTGCCACTTCCTTACTGTGGGTGACGACGATGACACATTTTTGGCGTTCCTTGGCCAACTTCTTCAAAATGGCAATGATGTCACCGGCTGTCTGCTCATCAAGGTTTCCTGTCGGCTCATCGGCCAAGATGACAGGTGCTTCTGAAACGAGCGCACGCGCAATGGCCACCCGTTGTTGCTGACCTCCGGATAGTTGCAAGACATTGCGTTTGATTTGCGTTTCGTCCAATCCCAATTCCAAGAGAATCTCTTTCCCAGCTTGTTTGTTGACCAGGCGGACATTTTCCAGTGGCGTCAAATAGTCAATCAGATTGTAATTCTGAAAGACCAGGGAGACATGGTGCTTGCGGTGGTAGCTAGACCCTTTGGTCTGGATGTCCTCCCCATCAAAGAGAACCTGCCCCTTCTTGGGATTGTCCAGTCCAGCCAAGAGGGAGAGGAGGGTCGATTTCCCAGCTCCAGACTGACCGATAATGCTGTAAAATGTCCCATTTGCGAACTGATAGTTCATGTCTGAGAAGATCTCTTCTTGGTAGCTTTGGTAGCTATAGGATACATGTTTGAGTTCTAACATAGGTGTCATTTCTCCTTAACTCATTTTTGTTAATATTTCTTTTGGGGTCTTGCGCCAGATCATGCTGGTAGTTACACCGAGCGACAGAAGGATCAAGCACAAGAGGCTAACATAGGCGATTCCTAAGGAAAGGCCTTGAGGGATTTGGTTGAGCAAGTCTAGGGTCTGCTGTTGACCGGTCTGTCCGACAAACTGCTCTAAGAAACGATGGCTGACCAGCCGCCCGATGAGAAAGGCTGGGATCACCGCTAGTAAGGATACCAGTACCACTTCCAAGAGGAACTGTCCAAAGATTCGTCCCTTGCTCTTCCCAATGGATAAGAGCACCCCGATTTCATGGATCCGCTCCCGTGTCCAGAGGCTCAGTAAGAGCGATAGCGCACCTGCTCCTGTCACCAGGAGGACGATCATCATGATCCGTACCAGGCCTTCTAGGGTCTGAGAGGATTCCTTCATCTGATCAAAGGCCTTGCGATCTTCGACCACGCGTAGCGATTGCCAATCCAGATCCAAGCTTTTGACTTGCTTCAAGAGAGCATTGATTTTCTCAGGATCTTTGACCCCAAAGGTGACCTGGGTCACTTCTTGCTGACTGAGACCAAGAAGCTTAGTCGCATCCTCATAAGGGAGGTAGACTTGGTTTTCACTCAGATCAGAGGTCATTCCTGTGAATTTTTCCTGTTTCTTACCCGAAAAGATCCCAACGATTTCAAAAGTTTGCTCTTTGGCAGGAGTCTCTCCCATCTGAAAACTGGATAAGGTCAAGGAATCTCCGACCTTTAGCTTGTTCTTCTTAGCCAACTCTTGGTGGATCAAGATCTGGCCGCGAGCCTTATCAGATAAGTGCTTGCCTTGAACCAGTTGGAAACTGCCACTGCGGAAATCCAGGTGCTGGTCTGTCTTCTGGGTAAAGACAGCGCCCAGCGCTTGCTTGGCTTCCTGACCCAGATCATCCCGCTCTACCGACTGCTGACCCGTCACCGCTTCTTTCCCAAGAATGCGAACGGGACTTTCATATTGTGGGACCATGGATCCTACCCCAGCTAGTTGCTGCACTTTTTTAGCCTCCTTCAGAGCAAAGGGAGCATTCCCCTGTTTACTGGTCAGGGCAAAACTGGTCCCAGCCGACTGCTTGATATGGTCCTCCAGTCTTCCTCCCACTTGCATCAGTGAAAAACAAAAATACAAGCAAGAGAGGATCAAGAGGAGAATCAGGAAGAGGACCAGATTCCTCGTTTTTTTTCGAGAAATATAGGCGATTGCCTGTTGTAAGAGCATGATCTTACCCTCCATTTCAAGGTCCACAGCAATGCATTGTGGACGCTTTCATCATTTGTTGCTTTCATTATAGAGGAGAAATGTGAAATGTTTATGAAATAGAAAAAGTTTCCTAGATTTTCTAGGAAACTTTATTCGATTTAAATAATATTATGTAAAACATACGTCCCACTTGCTTGACCTTATTTTTCAAAGACTCCTCCTTCTTGGATCTTTGAAAAGATCTGATCGGTCAGTCGAACATTCAAGAAGCTCCAAATAGCGAAACCTCCAAAGGTAAAGAGATAAATAGCTGTCAGTAACCGTTCAGGACTACTGAGACTGATATAAATCACTGCCAGATTGAAGAAGATAAGAAAGATGGTTTGAATAGGATTTAAGAGAGCAATGAGGAAACTATTCAGACAGACCTTTCTTGTAGGGTCTTCAAAGAGGCCGATATAAGGGAAGATCAAGGTCATCCCTCCACATAGAAGGACGATAAAGGGAAGCAAGATCCAAACCCCATACTCACTTAAGAGCGCCGTATTTGAAAAAAGACAGTAATCCAAATAAAGAAGGGCTGATAGTCCTAGGCAAGTCAACCAAATCACCGTCGCTTGCTTGAAATTAGCGCGAAAGAGACGGAAAAAATGAAAGACGAGATCCGTATCTTCCCCTTTCAACAAGCGGTGCCACATGGTTGCTAAAGCGGTAAGCGATGCACCGATCGTGAAAATCGGAAGGCAGCAAACGATAAACAAGGTGTTCAAGATAATGATGTCTGTCAACCGGGTCAAGGTCTTGACCAAGCGTCCATCCAATGAAAATAATTTTTGCATCTTCTTCTCCTTGTTCTTCATCTCAATTTCTGCTACTTCCTCCAAGGAAGCACTCAGGGGCTTTAGGCCCCTGAGTTACTTACTTGAATCCATTTAGACTCCTGTTACTTCACTTCTTTTTGGTAACGATCATAGGCATCCTGTTGAATCTTCATAAAGTCATCAATGCCCATCTTCTTCAATGTTGCTTTGTAATCGTCCCAATCCTTTTCGACGCCCCCTTCGACTACCCATTTAGAAGCTTGTTGGGTAACATAGGAGTTGATATCGACATAAATAGAGGACAATTTGTTCAATTCTTCTTGAGAGTAGATGACATTTGGATATGCTGGCAAAGCGTATTGTTTCAATTCTTTGTCCATCTTCAATTTGAGGCCATCACCCTGTGTTTGGTCGATGTCGACATGACTATTGATATCATCTGACACATATTTTGGTCCAAAGTCACGAAGGGAATTGATCCAAGCCCATTCATCGGCAGATTTACCATCTTTTGGAGCCAAGACCTTGTACTTATCGCCATCTTTTTCAGTCGCAATGCCAAAGGATCCATAGAAGTTTTGGATACTGGCATCATCCGTGTAGAATTTATCCAACCATTTGAGCAATTTTGCAGGGTCCTTGCACTTATTCGTGATCAGGATTTCATTGCGTCCATAGTTCAAATGATCTGGGTCAGAAATGACATATTGTTTGCCATCTGGGCCCTTCAATGCTGGGAGAGGAGCATATTCGCTGGCATGTTGGCCAAAGGTTGCATCTGCTGTCCAACCACTTGACACACCGACACGCGCTACACCCTTATCCATCCGTTTGGCAACAGACATGGAGGTATCTTCTGTAAAGAGTTCAGGGTCGATCAAGCCTTTCTTGTAGGCTTCATGCATCGCCGCTATCCCTTGTTTATAACTTTCTTCCGTCCGGAGGTAGACCGGTTTGCCATCTTTGACGGACATTTCATAGGTATTATCTCCACCCAGACGGTTGTTGAATGGCAAGATATAAGAGAAGGTCGGATCAAAGTTACCAGAGCCAAATGGAATTTCATCATTGACATCGCCATTACCATTGGCATCCTTGTCCTTGAAGGCTTGTAAAACAGTCACCAATTCATCATAGGTTTCCGGCATCTTCAAGCCAAGGTTGTCCAACCATTTCTTATTAATAAAGAGTTGGTTACCGACGATTGGCCGCATTGGCAATTTCTTAGGCAGACTGTAAATATGACCATCAGGGTTGGTCACCATGGCTTTTAATTTCGGTTCTTTTTCAAAGGCCTTGTTCAAGTTTGGCATATTATCCTTGATCAAGTCTTCCAATGGAATGAACATGTTTTGGTTCTGAGCAATTTCAGAATCCGTGAAGGCATTGGATCCCAAGAAAGCGTCTGGTAAATCTCCACTGGCAACAAGAACAGATTTCTTATCAGACCAGTCTGCAGCCACCATGGTATCCCATTTGATCTTGATACCCGATTCCTTGGCTGAATCATCTAGAAAACCTTTGTGATAGTCTTCCCCCCAATCCGACCAACGGACGGTCGTGATCTTGAAGGTATTTCCATCATTCTTGTCAGTGCTTGATTTATTTGTGGAAGCTCCACAAGCCGTCAAGCCAGCTAAAGCAGCTGCTCCAAGGAGCAAATAGGCAAATTTCCTGTTTTTCATGATCTTCTCCTATTCTTTCAAGGCCCCTATCATGACACCTTGATTAAAGTATTTTTGGACGAATGGATACAGCATCATAATCGGTGCTGTTGAGATAACGATGGCTGCATATTTCATCATATCAGCCTTAATACGGAGGTCAGAAGCTACCTCCCCTGTTGCTTGCGATTGCAACATTTGATTACTAATTAAGAGACGGCGCAGGATCAATTGCAGGGGTTGAAGATTTTCATTGGTCAAATAAATCAAGGCATTGAACCAAGAATTCCAGATCCCTACTGCTGTCCAAAGTCCAATAACGGCAATAATAGCCTTGGACAAGGGGAGCACGATCTTTCTAAAGTAATAAATGGTTCCGCACCCATCGATCTGGGCGGCTTCCCACATCCCTTCTGGAATACTATTGTTAAAGAAAGTCCGAGCTACAACGATATTGTAAGGAGATACTGCAAACGGTACAACCATTACCCAGAAGGTGTCGACCAATCCCATTTGTTTCACTGTCAAATAAATGGGAATCAAGCCCCCAGAGACAAACATGGGAACGATAAAGAAGACACTGACCCATTTCTTAGCAAAGAGGTCCTTTCGCGACAAGGCGTAACCGGCCGGGATATTAATGACCAGAGCAACGATGGTTCCTACAACCGTGTAGAGGATGGTATTGAGATAGCTCTTTAGAAATAAAGGCTGTTCAATCAAGCGTTGATAGCCATCTAGTCGCCATTCCCTCGGGATAAACCAAACCTTACCAGTTGCCACATCAGACGGATTACTGAAGGAGGCAATAATGACAAACCACAAAGGGTAGACAATCAAGAGAATCAAGCAAATCGCTAGACCATAGATAAAAACATCAAAGAGGATTTCTGACTTGGTCTTTCTCGCATGTTGAAACAATTTCACAATTTCTCCTCCTTTCTAGAACAATCCTGTCTTGGTATAGCGTTTCGCAAACCAGTTGACCGACAGTAAGATGATCAAGTTAACCAAGGTATTAAAGAGACCGATCGCTGTCGAATAACTATATTGAAAATTAATCATCCCCACTTTGTAGACATAGGTCGAAATGATTTCACTTCCTGCCAGATTGAGTGGATTTTGCAAGAGCAAGACCTTTTCAAAACCAACACTGAGTAGGCTGCCTGCTCTGAGAATCAAGAGAATCATCGCCGTTGGTAACAGTAAGGGTAAGTCAATATGACGGATTTTTTGCAATCGACTCGCCCCGTCCATAGTCGCTGCTTCATAAAAGGTTGGATCAATGGCTGATAGAGCGGCTAGATAGATGATACTATCCCAACCGATATGTTGCCAGACATCACTCCAGACATAGACACCCGCAAAGCTACCCGGTTTGGATAAGAGGGCAGGCATCTTTAAGCCGACCAATTTGAGGACATTGGCTAACAGTCCACTACTTGGAGAGAGAAAAAGAATAATCATCCCACACATGACCATGGTCGAGATAAAATGAGGCAAATAAGTTGTTACTTGAAAGATTTTTTTGAACTTGCCCACACGAATTTGGTTGCAAATGATGGCTAGAACAATCGGCAAGGGAAAACCAACCAGAATACTGTAAATAGAAATTTTCAAGGTATTCTTCATGGTTGTCGCAAATTGGAAGGATGAGAAGAACTGGTTAAAATACTTAAGACCAGCCCAAGGACTTCCAAATATCCCAGTAGCGGGAGAGTAATCTTTAAAAGCGATGACTAGACCCGCCATAGGGATATAGGCAAATAAAATCAATAAAATAATCGATGGCAGGAGCAGCACATATAAAGGAATATTTTTCTTAAATTTGCTCTGCTTCGCATTTACTTCGCTTTTCATAAGGCCCTCCTTTTCTTTCTCCTCTATTTTATAGGAATCCTTTCCATCTTTATAGAACTTTTTCGTGCATCTTCATTCACTTTTCCGTTTTCTCCACACAAAAACATGCACTTTCCCGATTTTTTTTACTTTAATATCGGTTTTGTTCATGAATCCGTTTTCAAATAGTGCTATAATATATGTGAGGTGCTCATTATGAAAGCTATTCACAGAAGTACACGAGATCACTCGATTCAATTTTTTTCGCGCCTACTCTTTCTCCTCTTAGTCGTCAATACCTTGATCAACCTTTTGATAGGTGGGATTAGCCGAAATTTTATTAAACACCAAAATATGCTCCATTTAGAGGACTCGATTCATATCTATGCGGATTCCTTAAATACAGAGCTTCACTCCGTTGAGCGTTTTATGTACAGTACCATTAGTCACAATGACTATTTGACAGAGCTCAATACTCCGCTTGATTTCACGGATTTTCATGAAAATCTAAAAAAACTGCGGATTGATTTCACGGAGTTTCAGTACCAGATGGATAGCCCCATTACCTTTTTCATAGAGACAAAAGATATCCCACATTTTTTCAACGCTTCCAGTCTTCAACTGCCCTACCTGGACTATGTACAATTGAAAGATCATCTTAAAACCTATGACAAAGAAACAGACAAGACCCGTCAAAAATGGCAACGAATCAGCCTGAACCAGCATGATTATCTCTTAAAATCCCTCCATTACAAGGGCAAGGCTATCTATGCCATCATTTCTACCCAGGATATTTTAAGACCCTTGCAAAAGCTCAATATTGGAAAAAAAGGGCGCTTATCCATCGAACGCCCCAATCAGATCCATGCTACAGATTCCGTCATTCAAGCCGGTAGCAATCAAACCCATCTGCCTTTTGATCTGTATGTGACGGTCGATTACGGGGACGTTTTCCGTACAAATATCGTACTTGAAACCCTTCTCTCCTTGGTCCCTTTGATCATCGCCGTTCTCTCTACCATTCTGATCCTTTATATTCGTCAACGGATGATCCAACCGATGAAACGACTCACCCAACGCCTTTCTCAGCTAGACGCTGCTTCCACCAAGCTAGATGTGATCGAAGACCAAGGGATCTTAGAGATCGATCAGGCCAATCACAAGCTCAATCAGGTCCTGATCCATATGAAAGACCTTCAAATTCGAGCCTACCACGCGCAACTCAACCTCAAAAAAGTCGAACTCAACTACCTCAAAAATCAAGTTCGACCCCATTTTTACCTCAACATGCTTTCCATGATTCACAGCATGCTCCAAACCAAGGACTATAAGGAAATCGAGGAGTTGACCAAGGTGACTTCCAACTACTTGCGTCACCTCTTTCAGGCCAATCAAGATTTCAATCGCTTAGCAGATGAAATCCAACATATCCGAAATTACCTAGAAATCCAGAAAATCCGCTATGGGGACAGTATCCACTTTGACCTGGACTGGGATCCTGGTCTAAAAGATGCGGCTATTCCACCCCTGCTTTTACAAACCTTTGTGGAAAATGCCATCAAACACGGCTTTTCCTTCCAAGATTCCTTCCACATTCAGCTTTCCATTCATGAAGAAGCAAACCAACACCTTGCCATTTCCCTTCAGGATAATGGTCCTGGTTTTAGCTCCGCTATCTTACAAGATCTAGCAGAGAAAAAATACTTAGTCACAGAAGATGGCCACCACATTGGTTTGACCAATGCACGGGAGCGACTAGATCTCCTCTATCCAGATCACTACACCCTTCAATTTTCAAATGGATCCCAAGGAGGTGCCCGCATCCAACTGAGCCTTCCTTATGAACCCTACAAAGGAGACACACATGAATATCCTACTCGTTGACGATGATCGTTTTATCATTAAAGCCCTACAGGAAACCATCCATTGGGAAGCCTTGGGCATTGAGCAGGTATATACCTCCTCCAGTCTGAGCCAAGCCCAAGCCATCATTCAAAGTAACCCAATCGCCCTCATGATCAGTGATATCGAGATGCCACAAGGCAGTGGTCTAGATCTCCTAGCCTGGGTCCGATCAGAAAAATATGACATTCAAACGATCTTCCTCACCAATTATGCTGATTTCAATTATGCCCAAAAAGCCATTGAACTCCAAAGTTTTGAATACTACCTCAAACCGATTGACCCCGACCGCTTAGAATTTATCATTCAAAAAGCCCTCAATAAAATCAAGCGCCACAAGAGTGCGGCCCAATTAGCCCAGCAAGGACAAAAAGAAGCTGAATTTTGGCATGACTACTTGCGAAAACCGCGTCCATCTCAAGCAGAACAGCTCGTTCAAGAAGTAACAAAACGAGGCTATAACCCCAAACCACATGAAGACTACCTCTTAGTCCTCATCACTCTCCACTTAGTTGAAGAAGACTTTCACCCCAGCGTCCCTTCTTGGCGCTTGCAGCTCCGCCATTGTATCAAGGATCTCTCCCTGGATTACCCTGTCCACTACTGCGCCCTCAGTAAAATCGAAAGCCAGACCGATCGCTACCTCTGCCTCTTCAAAAAGAATCAGACTACAGAGTGTGCAGACTTCCTAAAGGCTATCCAGCAGAAGATCCAGCAAGACTTAGACCGATCCTCTATCCTTCTCTATTCAGACGCTATTTCCCTTGAGACGCTCTTGATGAAGGCTCTTCAACTCTGCCAATACAGTGAAGAACAAGTCTTCCATTGGAACAGTATCCACTCCTATACTTCTTTGGATGCACAACCTCAAAAGCCCGCTCATCGGACATCGCTCACTTTTACAAATCAGCTAGAGGCGGAACAGCTCCTCCAAATCATCCATAGCTTAGAGACTCAAGATCGCATCCCGCTCTCAGCTCTGAGTGAACTCCAGCTAGACTGGACCCAGCAAATTGGCATTTATCTGGACAAGAACGGCATTCTCGCCCACAAGTTATTTCAAAACAAACACCATCAATTTCTCTTCGAACGGCGGTTTCATGCCATCGAAGCTTTTGAAGCCTATATCGGGGATTACTGGAGCTCTGCTCACCATTATGTGATCGATCTAGAACACCAATCTAATCTCATCCAGCGGATCACCGACTACATCGACCACCATTACAAGGAGGATATCAGTCGCACTAAGCTGGCCGAAATGGTTTTTCTTAGTCCAGATCATCTAGCACGGGTGTTTAAGCGCGATACCGGCGAAACCCTGGTGAAATACATCACTGATAAACGGATGGCCGCCGCAAAAGAGATGCTATCGCAAAGCGATACTCCTATTTACCAAGTTGCCCTCCAGGTGGGCTATGACAACTACTCCTACTTTACAAAGGCTTTTAAACAAAAGGTCGGCCTCTCCCCAGGAGATTACCGCAAGCAATGCCAAGAAGCCTTTTAAAACAAGAAAAAAACCTTTGAAAAAGAATTTCTTTTCAAAGGTTTTATTTTCTTTTCTTTCTGATTTCTTTTTCAATGGCACTAGCAATCTTCTCCACCATATAGGCCGTCTGGAGATTGCGCAAGATCAAGAGGGCCCAAAAACATGCAAAGAGCATTTGACCCGCCATGGTCGCTTCATTGAAAAAGTATGTCTCCATAGCAGTAAAGACTGCTATCACTGCAAATTGTTTTCTATTCATAAAATTATTTTACCATGATTCAGTAAAAAATTCATGTATTAATCGTCTTGCAGGGTGATTTTATCGGATAAAAAGTGAAATTCCTCAGGGATGATACTTTCCTCTTCTTCTACCACTTCCGCTTTTTGTCCACGCGCCTTAGCCGAAAACTCTGCCCGTATTTGGGTCCATTCTTCCATCGAAACCGCTAAAATCTCTGGTGAGAAGCCAGCAGCATTGCTGAGGATATTTCCAAACATGGTATTGAGGTTGTCCCGCTTCATGGTCTGTTCGGCATTAAAGGCAGACTCAAAGGCTAAAATAGCGTGATTTTCATTGGCAGCGACCGGCTGAGATCCGATTAAGAGGGCCTTATCTGCACCTGCCAAGCTTTCGATGATTTCCCCCCAAGCGTTCTGAAGACGGATCAAGTTGGTCCGTGCCAACTCTGGGTTTTCAACCGCCTCTTGTAAAATGGCATTGACCTTGTTTCGATCTGCACGGTAGCCCTTGCTCGACTTGGTTGGACGAGCTACTGCTGGTTTTGAAGCAGGAAGACTGCTACCTGATTGCGCTAACTGTTGCTTGAGTTGAGCGACTTCCTTCTTCAAATCTTCCAGCTGAGCTAGCAGATTGGAAGGAACCTCCACTGCAGCTGACTTAGAAACTTGGCCTGTGCTTTCAGCCAATTTAATGGTCATCATTTCAGTGTAGATGCGCGGTTGCAGACTATTTTTGATATCCGCTAGACTGGTCGTCGCCTGGTCAATCAGGGCAAAAAGACGGTCTTGATCGGATTCAAGATTCGCCGCAAACAAGTCACTAGCGTGAGTGTTTTCTCCTCCTGTCTGGACAATCAAGAGATCTCTCAGGTATTGAAGTAAGTCCGTGGCGAAACGGGCCATATTCTTTCCGTTGTCAAAGATAATCGCCAGCTGGTCCAGCGCCGCTGTCGCATCATGAGCCAGGATGGCAGCCACGTACTGATCGAGCGCAGCTAGACTGATGGAGCCTGTAATCTCTTCGGCGATTGCTGTCGTCAACTCACTACCCGCAGTCAGACTCAGGGCTTGATCCAAAATGGACAAGGCATCCCGCATCCCACCTTCAGCGCGCCGAGCAATGATCTGGACAGCATCTGCTTCATAGGCAATGCCTTCAGTAGCTAGGATATTTTCCAAATGCTGGACAATGTCTGGCAATTTGATAGATTTGAATTCAAAGCGTTGCACCCGTGACAGAATAGTAGCTGGAATCTTGTGCAACTCCGTTGTTGCAAGGATAAAGACCACATTTTCCGTCGGTTCTTCCAGCGTCTTCAACAAGGCATTAAAGGCCCCTGTTGAGAGCATATGGACCTCATCGATAATGTAGACCTTGTGCTTGGCTAGACTTGGAGCATAGGTCGACTTGTCGCGAATATCGCGAATTTCATCGACCCCATTGTTGGAGGCTGCATCGATCTCAATGACATCTTCTAGGCTCCCATTGGTAATGGATTCACAGATATAGCAGTCGTTACAAGGCTCCCCATTGACTTGATTAGGACAGTTCATAGCCTTAGCAAAGATCTTGGCCACACTGGTTTTCCCAGTACCACGAGGACCCGAAAAGAGATAGGCATGGCTGATCTTCTCCTGCTCCACTGCCTGTCTCAACGTCCGTGCCACCACTTGCTGGCCGACCAATTGGCCAAAGGTCTGGCTACGGTATTTCCGATATAAAGCTTGATACATTAGTTCTTAACTCCAAACATCTTAAAGTCCCAGTTTGTCTTATCGATCAAGATAGCGACAAACTTTTCCAAATACTCCTGATCCAGCTGATCATAGTCAGAGACACACTCCGAATCCAGATCTAAAACTCCAAGGAGCTGACCGTCCTTGACCATAGGCACCACAATCTCACTCATAGTCCGACTATCACAGGAAATATAGTTGGCATGCTGGCGCACATCATCGACAATCATGGTTTCCTGCTTTTGAGCTGCTTCTCCACAGACACCCTTTCCAAGAGCGATATGGACACAAGAAACACCTCCCTGAAAAGGTCCCAAGATCAATTCCGTTTGGTCATACAAATAAAAACCCGCAAAGACCGAACGAGGCAGGGCTTGATTTAACAGCGCACTGGCATTGGACAGATTAGCCAAGGCATTGCTTTCTCCTGTTAAGAGAGCGTCTAACTGAGCCAGCAAGAGCTGGTATTGTGATTCTTTTTCCGAATGTTTCATACCTTCCATTATACCAAATATTTGCCCAAAAATTAAGCTTCAAACAGCGAAAGAAAAGAGAGTGGGACAGAAATCGGTAATTCATTAGAATTCGATTTCGTCGTCCCACCTCTGCACAGTTGAGTAGGGCTGTAAAAGCTGATGAAATCAGCGTAGTAGAGCCCACTCAACCACTGCGTCTTGCTCGACAATCCAAAGATAATGGAGAGGCTAGGACTTTTGTCCCAGCCTCTGGAATATAGATAAACTAATTTTTAGTAAAATAACTTAAGCGATTCTGAAAAGAGATAAAATCGAGGTCTCATTAATTTAAATTGATAAAGAATATACTAAACTTTCCGCTGTGAGAAAAGTGCCTGAAGCTTAACTGCTTCAGGCACACGGAATTATTGAGACCTTAGGCTCAATAATTAGTCATGGAACTTCTTAAAAGAAGTTCGCTGACGTCCGCACTCACCTAAGGAAAGTTTTTTATGATACCTTTATCTATTCATGCAGCCGATTGAAGTGAAAGACTTCAAAATATTGAATGGCCCGGTAGATTAAAAAGATGGTCAAGATGATGGCCACCAGCCAAATCGTCTTTAGTCCATAAAACTGGATCAAGTAGGTCGAAAAGATGGCCCCACAGACGAAACTCCCGATCAGGCAGGTCATAAAGATGGCTTCCCAGAGGAATTTCATCTCCCTGTCTCTAACAAAATTTCCATAAGCTACCATGGTTTTCTTGAGATTTCCGGTCATAAAAGAGTGGTTGTAGGCATAGCTACCTACTTCTCCAAATGAGGTCGCTACGATTCCCAAACTCAGTCCAAAAAAAGGCACGATGAAGACATTTTTTACCGATGCTGGCAAAAATCCCGTCACCAAAGTTGTGAGGATATAGGGCACTAGGGTACTCAAGCGCCAGACTGAATTATCAATCAAGCGACGCAAGACCGTCATTAAAAAGATCCCCAGCATAAAGGCCAGCATCGTGGCTAACTTCACTTCTACATCTGAGATCTGCTGGCCGATCAAACCAACCGATAGAAAGACCACATTTCCCGTCTGGCCTGCCGCCAAGGTCCCACCCCGACAAATAAAGGTATAAGCATCTGAAAAACCAGCACACATGGTCAATAAACAAGCGAACGCCTTAGTCCGCGAATGAAACTCCCTTTTCATTTTCATTCTCCTTAGGAAAAAGAGGGAGTGGTAGAAAATATTTAAATAAACATTTCCCATACCACCCCCACAAAGTTGATTGAGAACTCTTCTGAGTCTTTTAGCGAATGAAGAGTCTCACCAACTACTGAGACATTCCGTAATTCCAACTATTGTTATAGGATTGGAGATCGATTGCCCTCTTTCCCCTATTTTATTTTCCCTCACGCGCTTCGTTGAGGATTTTTTCAATCTTGGTTGTGATCAAATCAATCGCTACCGTGTTGGTCACTCCTTCAGGAATGATCACGTCCGCATAGCGCTTGGTTGGCTCAATGAACTGATGGTACATGGGTTTCACCACTCCAAGGTACTGCTCAATAACACTATCGAGACTCCGTCCACGCTCCTCCATATCGCGTTTGATCCGGCGAATGATCCGAACATCATCATCCGTATCCACAAAGATCTTGATGTCCATCAAGTCTCGAAGGCGCTTGTCTTCAAGAACTAAGATCCCTTCCACGATGAAAACATCTTGGGGCTCCTGACGATAGGTCTTGCTGCTGCGTGTATGCTCTGCATAGTCATAGGTTGGGATATCCACTGGACGACCTGCCAAGAGTTCATTGATCTGCGCAATCATCAAGTCCGTATCAAAGGCAAAAGGATGGTCATAGTTGGTCTTGATCCGCTCCTCAAAGGTCAAATGACTTTGGTCCTTGTAATAAGAATCATGCTCAATCATGGCAATCTTTTCATTCGGAAAATTAGCCAAAATGGCACGAGACACACTGGTCTTTCCACCACCAGAACCACCAGTAACACCAATAATAATAGGTCTATTTTGCATTTTCTACTCCATTACCTCTAATCGCTTGAAAAGGTCCTAACCTCTCCACTACATCTTATCCATTTTACCATATTTTTGCCTAGACTTGAATCATTTTTTCCGATGAAATTTGAAGTAGAAAAGGACCTTGCGGTCCTTTCATTATTTCACTTTTTCTAATTTTGCGGCAAATTCATTACCACCACGTAAGACAAGTATATTTTTTCCACCGTTTACAGGTACGAAACAATAATTTGAATTAGCTTGTATATAGACTTCCTTAGCGCTCTTCACTTGATAGCCTTGTGATTTCACCGCTTCTTGAATTACTTCAAATGTGTGTTCGATCTCTTCTTTAGAAGTCGTGTCTCCATCATACTTTTCTGAATCAGCTAGAGAATAGAATGCGTAAGCCTTGCTATCGTAATACTTATCACTAATAATTCCGTGATCTGAAATCTGAACAGTTGTATTATCTCCTTCTGTCACATTCTTCCATTTTCCAACCATGGCCTTTGGTGTTTCAACCTTGTGATAGACTAAATTATCTTCAAAGTTTCCTTTGTATGACTTATAAGTTTTCAAGTCGAATAAATCATTTCTTAAAATAATATTGCTTCCGTCTTTTTGGAGCAAGTTATAGCGTGTGTTCCCACCAGACTTAATAACAACTATTTCTGTCGTCTTCAGGTTAAATTTCTTATCGACATCCGCAAGTGAATGCAAGTCAGTTGCATTCAACAAAGATAGTGCTGTATTAAATTCTTTTTTCGCTTCATTGCCCTTGAGAACCTTTTTGATGGTCTCATTGCCATTGACTCTTTGTTTCTTTCCGCTTAGTTCATAAGTGACCGGACTTGAATCCGTATCTCGCAACCAAACGCCATCAAGACTTGGTCCACCTGAAAAGAAAAAGAACCAAGCAAAAGCAATCACTGCGACAAGTCCTCCAACTGCGCCCCCAATCTGTGCTTGTTTATTGAATTTTTTCGGTCTTGGAACAGGTTGCAAGGTTTTCGCAGATGGTTGTGGTTGGACAAATGCTGTCTTCTCTTGTGAAAGTGGTGCGCTAGGTGCAACAGGTTCTTCTTGAGCAGGTGCCTGCGCTTCAGTTGCTGGAGCTGGTGCCTCAGTTGTTGGAGTCGGCGCTTCTTTGCGCTCTACGACAAACTCCCCTTTTTCACGCGCTTCTTGAAATTCTTGCATACTTGGCTTGCGACCATTGACCGCTTCAAAGTATTCAACCCAATCGTTTTGATTCATAATATCCCCCTTATTGATTCATCATAAAAACTAATCATAGTATACCACAAATCAATGGTATATTTTGTGATTTTCAGAAAATAAAAGAAAAGGACCTTCCGGTCCTTCTGAATTAGTTCACTTTTTCCAATTTTTCAAATAAGTGATAGTCTTCTGTGAAAACAAGAACTGTCTTTCCTCCATTTACAGGGATATAATAAAAATCAGATCCTAGTTGCTTGTACACGTCTTTCATACTATTTAACTGATAATCTTGAGAATCCACCGCATCTTGAAGATCTTCATATACCTCTTTCACTTTGTCAGCTGTCTTTTCCTGATCAAACTTAGTTGAAGGCATCTTTTGGAGCTCTTCTAGGGTATAAAAAGCCGTACCTTCGCTGCTATCAAATTCACTATAAGTAAGAATTCCACGATCATTTAATTCAAGATAATTGGTTTCATCGTCATAAGAACGTTCAATTTTCCATTTCCCAACTAACACTTTAGGAATTTCTGTCTTGTGAAAAATAGTATTTTTCTTAAAGCTCTCTGAATGATCACTATAGGTCACCAAATCCATCAAGTCATTAGCTAAAATCACATTGGTCCCATTGCTTTGGAGTAGATTATAAACAAGCCCATGCTCGTCTTTGATGATGACAACTTCCCTCGTGTGGAGGTCAAATTTCCTATCAACATCAGCTAAGGTTTTCAGCTTGGAGTAGTTTAACTGGTTTAAAGCTTTCTGAAACTCTTGACTCGCTTCCTTCCCCTTATAAACTTTTTCAATCTTATACTTACCATTAGATCGTGGCTCTTCTTGATTTAATTCATAAACTACTGCTGTTGAATCTGCAGGTCCAACCCAAATTCCTTCCAAACTTGGAGTCGGTTGGAAGAAAAAGAAGTAAGCCAGTACAATAACGGCTAGTATTCCCACACCTGATAGAACCCATTTTGTTTGCTTATTCCATTTCACACTAAAATGTTTGAAAGCTGGAACCTCAGGCCTTGACTCAACTTGTGACGCCATTTGAACCTTCTCACTCTTCTCTGGTGAGGCAACTGCTGATGGAACTTGTGCTTCATTAACGGTCTCTTTTCGTTCCACTACAAACTCGCCATTCGCTCGTGCATTTTGAAACTCTTGCAGACTCGGCTTCCGGTTATGGAGTGCTTCAAAATAGTCAACCCAATCTTTTTGATTCATCTATTCCTCCTAATCGATAAATGTTTTCAAACTGATCCTATTATACCATACATGGAAGATCCCTCACTCATTTTCAGAAAATAAAAGAAAAAAGTCCAAGTAGTTTTCCACTTGGACTTTCTTCCTTATTTCAAAACTTTTTGTGTTTTCGCGTAGTTGGCTTCTACAGCTTCTTTTTCAGCCTTCCACCAATCTTGGTGGTCTGTATACCACTTGATAGTGTCTTCCAAACCTGCTTCGAAGTTTGTGAATTGTGGTTTCCAACCCAATTCTTCACGCAATTTTGTTGAATCAATGGCGTAACGCAAATCGTGACCAGCACGGTCTGTTACACGGTCGTAAGCATCTTTTGGTTGACCCATTTTTTCAAGGATGAGTTCAAGCACTTCCTTGTTGTTCTTTTCACCGTCAGCACCGATCAAGTAAGTTTCACCGATACGGCCCTTGGTAAGGATGGCCCAAACACCAGTTGAGTGGTCGTTGGTGTGGATCCAGTCACGAACGTTCTTCCCTTCACCATATAGTTTTGGTTTGATACCAGACAAGATATTGGTGATTTGACGTGGGATGAACTTCTCGATGTGTTGGTATGGACCATAGTTGTTTGAACAGTTTGAAATGGTTGCCTTAACACCGAAGGAACGAACCCAAGCCTTCACAATCAAGTCTGAAGCAGCCTTGGTTGATGAATAAGGGGATGATGGGTTGTATTTGGTTTCAGCAGTGAATTTTTCACCAGGACCTTCCCCATGTCCAGGAAGATCTTCACGCAATGGAAGGTCCCCATAGACTTCGTCTGTTGACACGTGGTGGAAACGAATATCGTACTTGCGAGCCGCTTCCAAAAGTGTGTAGGTACCAATGAAGTTGGTGTGGATAAATGGTGATGGGTCGTTCAAGGAGTTGTCATTGTGGCTTTCAGCCGCATAGTGAACAATCGCATCTGCCTTAGCAGCTAATTGGTCCACCAAGGCTGCGTCAGCAATGTCACCCACAACCAATTCAACACGATCCCCAAGGATTTCTTCAATGTTAGCACGGTTACCAGCGTAAGTGAGTTTGTCAAGGACAGTCACATGTACATCTGGATGATTGTTGTAGACATAGTGTACGAAGTTTGAACCGATGAAACCAGCGCCACCGGTTACGATGATATTTTTGTATTCTGACATTTTTTCTCCAAATAGTTTTTAGTTTTGATTGTTCCTTGCAGTCGCGATACTGCTATGCAAGGTTCATTTTTACAAATCCTCTGGTTTGAGGGGTTTAACGTCTTTGAGTAATGGGTGATTCTTGTCAGCTTCTGAAACTTCTGCTTCTTCCAAGTTTTCCCATTGGATGTCTAGGCTTGGGTCTGCGTAATTAACAAATGCATATTTTGGCTTGAGCTCCAATGCCCAGTAGTCATTGACTAAGTAAGTATAAGCCACTTTATCCGTCAAAACTTGGAATCCATTGGCAACGCCACGAGGGACAAAAATTCCTTTAGAAGCATCGATCACAGTTTGGTAGGTGTTCCCAAAGGTCTCACCTTCACGAAGGTCTACCCAAGTACCGAGAACCTTTCCTTCATCTGCTACAGAGATGTACTTATCCCAAGGTTCTGCATGCAAACCACGCAAGACATGCTTGCGAGAGAAAGACACATTGTTTTGCAACTTGCCTTCCGCAAAGAAGCTTTCTGGAAAACCAAGAGGAAGCATCTTCTCTTTTTGGAAGTTTTCCTTGAACCAACCACGGTTGTCCCCACGAACTGGAATATCAAACTCCAACAAACCAGGAATCGCTTCAATCTTGCGGGCTGCTAATTCTTTCTCGAAAAATTGTTCTGTCATTAAGCTTCTCCAATCAAACGGAGCAAATATTGTCCGTATTCGTTTTTCTTCAGTGGTTGAGCCAATTCATAGACTTGCTCTTTAGTAATATAGCCCATACGATAGGCGATTTCCTCAAGGTTAGCTACTTGGACATTCTGAAGACGTTGAACAGTCTCGATATATTGAGAAGCCTGCAAGAGACTTTCATGAGTTCCTGTATCCAACCAAGCAAAGCCACGGCCCATGAGCTCGACAGAGAGATCTCCACGCTCCAAATATGCCTTGTTGACATCGGTGATTTCGAGCTCTCCACGAGGACTTGGTTTGATGTTTTTGGCAATCTCTACTACATCATTGTCATAGAAGTAAAGACCAGTCACCGCAAAGTTTGATTTCGGATGTTCTGGTTTTTCTTCGATAGAGATGGCATTCATATCCGCATCAAACTCTACCACACCAAAACGTTCTGGATCTTTAACTTGGTAACCAAAGACAGTCGCGCCTTTTTCTTTCGCTTCCGCCCGTTGCAACATCTTTGTCAAGCCATTTCCGTGGAAGATATTATCTCCAAGAACGAGGGCAACATGATCATCCCCAATAAATTCTTCTCCAATGATGAAAGCTTGCGCCAATCCATCTGGGCTCGGTTGCTCAGCATAAGAGAGAGAAATACCAAGTTCAGAACCATCTCCAAGAAGCTCTTCAAAACGAGGAAGGTCTTGAGGAGTCGAGATGATCAGGATGTCTTTGATCCCTGCCAACATAAGGGTTGATAAAGGATAGTAGATCATTGGTTTGTCATAAATGGGCATCAATTGTTTAGAAGCCGCACGTGTCAGTGGATACAAACGAGTACCTGAGCCACCAGCTAAAATAATACCTTTCATAATGTTAGGCCTTTCTACGTAGTCATTACCCTTATTTTATCATGTTTATATAAAAAAGTCACCTTGCATTTGTGTTACAAGGTGATGACAGGAGATGAGCGTTGTGGAATTGTTAGCATTGGTCTTACTCATTGTTCAAATAGATTACTGATCCTTGACTGAGCCGTCTGAAAACCTTACCTTGTAGTAGAGCCCACTCAACCACTGCGTCTTGCTCGACAATCCAAAGACAATTGAGAGGTTAGGACTTTTGTCCCAGCCTACTTCGTCACATATTGTTCAACTGGATAATCCGCTGGATCTAAGCGCACCTTTCCTCCTACCACTAGTTGGGCCAGGTGCCAACCAATGAGCGGCCCGGTTGTGAGGCCAGACGAACCAAGTCCACTAGCGACATAGAGCCCTGCTTGATCAGGAAGGCCTCCCCAAAAGGGCGAGAAGTCACTAGTATAGGCACGAGTACCCACGCGCTCACCGACAACTGTCGCTTGAGCTAGTTCTGGATAGTAGGTCAAGGCTTCTTCTTCCATTTGATTGAGTAAAGCTTGATCCACCGTCAGATCAAAGCCCATCTCATTCTCATGAGTAGCTCCCATACTGATCTTGCCTTTCTGGAAGGGAATGATATCTAGCTCTCCTTCAGGCATGACCACAGGATAATTATCCGTATCTAGGTCTAGCTGATAATCCCTCAACTGTCCTTTTTGCGGACGGACATCCACTTGGTAGCCAAGCGGCTCAAGGATTTGCCCCAACCAGGCTCCTGTCGCTAGGATGACTTGGTCATAGCTCTCTCCTGCTATCTGATAGCCATGATCCGAGGCGGAGAGGGCAACCTCTTCCTTGATGACTCTTGCGCCACTGGCTTTGAGAAGAGTTGCCGTCAGAAGGGCTCCCTCTACATGTGCTCCACCTGAGGCATAAAGGAGCTTCTCAAAGCCTTGCAGACCTGGGAATTGTTGGGCCACTTCTTCTGTGGTCAAAATCGATAAGTTTCCGATTAAGGGAGATTCTTCCCGTCGACTCAGCGCCAACTGATAGAGTTCATCTAATTTCTCTTCCTTTTTCTTAAGGAGATAGACCCCTGTCTGCTGGTAAAAGTCTGTTTCGATTCCGTCCTTGGCCAGGTCCTCTACCAATTCTTGATAGAAATCAGCTCCTAGCCGAGCTAGACGATACCAGGCCTTGTTTCGCCGCTTAGAAAACCAAGGGCTGATAATGCCTGCCGCTGCCTTGGTCGCTTGGCCGACTCCATAGTCATAGACGGTCACATCCACTTGTGCTTCTTTGGATAAATAATAGGCTGCAGTGGATCCCACGATCCCTGCACCGATAATGGCAACTTTCATCATGACCCCTTAGATATGGTAAAAAGGATTGGTGCTGGCTTGACTGCCAATCACTTCAATCTCCCAGGCTTCCTCAGCCTTCCACTGATTGAGTTTTTCTACTAATTTTGACACAAAAAGAACTTCGATATGGTGACCTGGATCCAAGGCCAAGATCCCATCGCTCAGCATGTCCTGAGCCGTGTGGTAGTAGATATCTCCTGTGATATAGACCTCTGCTCCCTTGGCGAGAGCATCCTTGTAAAAGGACTGGCCACTTCCGCCACAGATGGCGACGCGCTCAATCACTCGTTCCAAATCCGCCTGGTCATAACCAACCAAGCGCAAAGCATCTAATCCAAAAGTTCCTTTTACCTTATGAGCCAACTGCCCAAAGGTTTGAGCTGGTATTTGACCGATACGGCCGATTCCGAGTCCTTCTCCTGTCATACTGAGGGGCTCTGTATTTTCAATTTCTAAGAGCTGGCAGAACCAATCGTTGAGCCCATCTGGAACAATATCAATATTGGTATGGCTGACATAGACCGCAATATCATGCTTGATCAAGTCAATGTAGATCTGATTCTGAGCCCGATCGGCTACCAAATCCTTAATAGGACGGAAAATGGGCGCATGCTTGACAATGATCAAGTCCACTCCATGGGCGATGGCTTCCGCCACCGTCTGCTCCCGGATATCCAAGGCTACCATGACCTTCTTGATGTCTTTTTGCAGGGTGCCGACCTGTAAGCCACAGACATCTCCCTCCATGGAAAGTTCTTGAGGACAGTAAGCTTCATAGCGTTTGATGACTTCACTTGCTAGCATTTAGGACCTCCTTGATTTGGGCGATACGCTCTTCTAACGATGCTCTGGCAGATTGATTCTCAACTGGGACCTGCTCCAAAGCAAAGGCTAATTTCTCCACTTCCTTGGACCACTTTTGGACAAAGGCTGGGGCCTGTTCCAGCATCAAATAGGGACCAAAACGCAGTTCCTTGGCTGTCAACTCTTGAGAACCGTGTTCCACCACGAGGATCTCATAGAACTTCTCATTTTCTTCCAAGATAGCTTCATCGACAATGCGAAAATCATGATCTACTAACCAAGCCCGCAGTTCATCCTCTCGATTATTGGGTTGCAGGACCAAGCGAGAGACACCGGCTAATTTCTCAAGCCCTGCTGCTAGGATATCTGCAATCAAGCGTCCTCCCATGCCCGCAATAGTGATACAAGAAATGCCGTCTGTTGGTTCAAAGGCAGCCAAGCCATTGGCCAGACGGACCTCTATCTTATCTTCTAAACCATTATCGGCAACATTTTGGAGAGCAGACTGATAAGGTCCCTCAACCACTTCTCCTGCAATAGCAGCCTCAATCTTGCCTTCTTGTAATAGGGCGATTGGGAGATAAGCATGGTCACTTCCCACATCCAACAGACGCGCTCCAGCTGGGACGAAACTGGCCACCAAGTCCAATCGATTCGATAATTTTGTAAATTCCATGTGCTTCTTTCTATACTTTTATTCCACCCTTTAGTATACCATGTTTGCACCATTAAAAAAAGGCGCGACGGCGCCTTGTCAAATTGCTTCTATATTGTTCTAGCTAGATAGATAAGTTGAGAAATCTCTTATTTTTGGAGCCAATAAAATACGTATTGAGTTTCCGCAGTGAGAAAAGTGCATGGAACTATTTTGTTTCATGCACCCGGGAGTTTTGAAACCTTAGGTTCAAAACTAAGTCATGGAACTTCTACGAAGTTCGCTGACGTCCGGACTCACCTAAGGAAAATCTCAATACAATAGAATTATCTATGCTTAGACTTTAGTCAATTTCCTTATAGTCCACTTCCAAGCCACGTTGCACTGCTGGGCGATTAGCAATTTTCTCTGTCCAAGCTTGCAAATGTTTGTATTCCTTCACATCTAGGAAAATTCCAGCACGATCCCAGACCTTGTCTTGGGCTAGACGGCCATACCAAGACCAGATGGCAATATCCGCTATGGTGTAGTCATCTCCTGCAATATAAGGTTTGGTCGCCAATTCCTTGTTCAGTAGGTCCAATTGGCGTTTGGCTTCCATGGCAAAGCGATTGATGGCATACTCGATTTTCTCAGGCGCATAATGGAAGAAGTGACCAAATCCTCCCCCTAAAAATGGTGCAGCCCCTGTCTGCCAGAAGAGCCAGTTGAGCACTTCTGTCCGTTTAGCAGGATCTGTCGGAATCAATTGTCCAAATTTCTCTGCTAGATACAAGAGAATATTGGCTGATTCAAAGACCCGAATGGCTTGATCCCCTGATTGATCCAACATGGCTGGAATTTTCGAGTTTGGATTGATGGCCACAAAGTCACTGCCGAATTGATCCCCATCACCAATCTTGATGCGATAAGCGTCATAGCCCGCATCCACACCCAACTCTTTTAGTTCTTCCAGCATAATGGTTGCCTTGATTCCATTAGGAGTTGGAAGGGTATAGAGTTGGAAAGGCTGATCACCTTTTGGAAGGCTTTGTTCAAAGCGGGCACCTGCTGTTGGTTGGTTCAAACCTCCCCAGGCTCCTCCCATTTGACTCGGCGCTTCCCATACTTCTGGTAATTGATAATCTGACATCTCTGTTCTCCTTTTTCTAAGCTAGTACTAGCATATCAAATCCAGGCGTTACTTTCAAAAATCTGCTACGCTAGCTTTACTTGACTTTTCTGTTCAAAATGATAGTATAGAAAAAATGCATTTTGAAGGAGAAAAACCATGTCCATGATCGATTTTCATAGTTTGGCAAAGACGGAACTCCACTGTCACTTAGACGGTTCCTTGTCTCTTCCGACTATTCGTCAATTGGCAGCCCTGGGCAATATTGACCTACCTGCTAGCGATGAAGAGCTCAAACACCATGTCACTGCCCCTGCCCACTGTGAGAATCTCTTGGACTATTTGGAGGCCTTTGATTACATTCGCCCTCTCCTTCAAACCAAGGAAGCCCTGACCCTTGCTGCTTACGATGTGGCCAAGCAAGCTGCTCTTGAAAATGTCGTCTACATCGAAGTCCGCTTTGCACCAGAATTGTCCATGGACCAAGGACTCACCGTCCCAGAAACGATCGATGCTGTCTGCGATGGTCTGCGCCAAGCCCAGGAGAAATTTGGCATTGTTGCAAAAGCCTTGGTCTGTGGTATGCGCCAGTCAGATCAAGAAGTCACCTCTCGCATTCTTGCAGAAGCGAACCAAGTTAGTGATCAGGATTTTGTTGGTTTTGACTTTGCCGGAGATGAGCACAACTACTCTCCAGAAGATATTCGACCTCTAATTGAGCAAGTCAAGAGTTACCATCGTCCTATGACGCTTCATGCAGGTGAGTGTCATTGCCCACACTTTGTTGCCCAATCGATTGCATTTGGCATCAAACGCAATGGGCACGTGACGGCTCTATCTCATGAACCAGCCTTACTCCAATCCTTTATTGAAAATGGGGTCACTGGTGAACTCTGCTTGACCAGCAACTTACAGACAAAAGCAGCGCCGACTTTAGAGGATTTCCCTTATTTGAAGATGAAGGCAGCCGGAGCTCGGATCAGTATCAATACCGATAACCGGACTGTATCTGATACCGATCTTACCAAGGAATACGCCCTCTACCATCAGCACTTCCAAACCAAGGAAACTGACTTTTACCAACACAATGTCGATGCCATCCAGGCTTCCTTTGCTAGTGAGGAGGAAAAACAAGAACTCCTTAGCAAACTAGAAAAAGCCTATGCGGACTATCTATAAACGAAAAATGCTAGCAATATATGACTGCTAGCTTTTTGTATGGTTAAAAATTATTTTTCAATTAAGAACCTATTTGTTTCAGTAAAAATAATGTCTTATTTTTAAAACTATTCAGTATAAACTAAAAACTTTCCGCCGTGAGAAAAGTGCCTGAAACACTATTGTTTCAGGCACTCGGGAGTTTTGAGACCTTAGGCTCAAAACTAAGTCATGGAACTTCTCCGAAGTTCGCTGACGTCCGTACTCACATAAGGAAAGTTTCTAGGAAGACTTTACCTTCAATTTGCAGCTAGCACTCAAATAAGTGCTAGCTTTTTTAATCTTTCCACAAATCCATGGCCTTCAAGAAATCGTCTGAAACCGTTACATTGCGTGGGTTGGCTTGCTCGCGTTCTTGTAGTTTCGCTTCTACTTGGACCAGGCTGTTGATACCTTCACTGCGCCAGTTTCGCAAAATGGCCTGGATATATTTCCAGTGAGGCTTGCCATTAAAGACGGCTTCTCGTAGCGCTGCCTTGATCACATCTGGATCTGTCTGATCTTCGCGCACGGTCTTGGTCAGGTCTTCAATCTCAAAAGGCGTCAAGAGTCGTCCCAGTTCTTGTTGGAAGGTTTCCACCAAGTCCTTGATGACATTTCCCTTAGCAGGCGTGCTTTGTGCCTTCCCTTGTGATTGTGCTTCTAAAATCTCATCCAAGCGCTCCAGGGCAATGGTCGCATCAAAGATGGCTTCAATCTCGCCATTGAGCTCAATAGTCCGGTATTGAAGAAGTCCCTTGGTGGTCAAATTGGACATAATCCGATTGACCTCTGTCACTGTTTTTCCTAGATGACTAGCAATCTGATTAGGTGTCAAAGCCTCTTGGCCAGTCGTATTTTGAAGGAAGAAAAACTGCCAAACCAAGTAGTCATCTGCTTGGTCAAACAATTCATGATAATGAAAAAGCAAGGCACTTGGAAGAACCAAGTTGCCATACTTAAATGCTTGTGAATATGTCATAATTCCCCTTTATAGGTAACCATAAAATGAAATATCTTTTTCTAATTCTTCCAAGCGGTAAGGTGTTTCTTGATAAACCGCATAGTTGATCCAATTACTAAAGAAGGTCGTCGCAGCTAGATTCCAACGAATGCGAGGCTCTGTATTAGCGTCATCCCCATCAAAATAATTCTTAGGGACGTCTGGATCCAAGCCTGCCTTGACATCTCGGTTATATTCCTTAGCCAGCGTATCGCGATCATACTCCAGATGGCCAAAGCTATACACCTCACGCATGTCTGGACTGGCAATGATGGAAAGGCCAACTTCATTTCCTTGCGCGATCACCTGAAGATTGCTCTTTTCAAGGACTTCCTTCAAAGGAACATCTGTATAGCGAGAATGAGGGGCAAGGAAGCGATCGTCAAAGCCTCTCATGAGAAGACTTTCCGGACGCACCACTGCTTGGTCATAGATACCGGATAGCTTGTCACAGAGCTCTACTTTTTGAATCCCGTAACGGTAGTAAAGACCAGCCTGAGCTCCCCAACAGAGGTGCAAGGTGGAAAAAACATGACGCTTAGCCCATTTAAAGACCTGGGTCAACTCCTCCCAGTAGTCCACTTCTTCAAAGTCCATCTTCTCGACAGGCGCTCCTGTCACAATCAAACCATCATAGTAATTATCCTTGATATCCTCAAAGGTCTTGTAAAAGCTCTCCAAATGTTCTGCCGCTGTATTCTTGGATTCATGGCTCGCCATATAGAGGAACTCCACATTGATCTGCAAGGGCGTATTGGCCAAGAGGCGTAAGAGCTGGGTTTCTGTCGCAACCTTGGTCGGCATCAGATTAAGAATGAGAACATTCATGGGCCGAATATCCTGGTGAGTCGCCCGAACATCATCCATGACAAAAATATTTTCTGAACGAAGGATATCAACTGCTGGTAATTTTTTATCTAGAGTAATTGGCATAAAAAGCTCCCATCTTACAAGTTCTTAACTAACATTATATGATAGGAGCTTATAGTTTTCAATTATGGTTTTTCTGTAGCCAGTTATAGCATTAGACTATATTAGTAATGCATCAAAACTTTGTAATCGTAATCGCCGATCGCTTCGCGACCATTCAAGTCATCCAACTCGATCAAGAAGGCACACCCTGCAACGACCCCACCGAGTTTTTCGATCATTTCGATGGTAGCTTTCACCGTACCACCAGTCGCCAAAAGGTCATCAACGATGAGAACACGTTGACCTGGTTTGATAGCATCTGCGTGCATGGTCAAGGTATCGACACCGTATTCTTTTTCGTAGTCAGCAGAGATGACTTCACGTGGCAACTTACCAGGCTTACGAACAGGTGCAAAACCAATTCCCAATTCAAAAGCGACTGGACATCCAACGATGAAGCCACGCGCTTCAGGACCGACGATCATATCGATCTTCTTATCGGTTGCGTATTGAACGATCTCACGAACCGCATAACTATAAGCATTACCATCTGCCATCAAAGGGCTGATATCACGGAAGGTAATTCCTTCTTGTGGATAGTTTTCAATGCTTGCAATGTAATCTTTTAAATTCATGGTTAACTTTCTTTCATAAAAAATTTTTACATTCCATTATACCATGAATTCTACTAACTTGCATCATTTTTGCCAAATCATTTTCCCAAGTCTCTGCGTCAAATGCAAAAATCCCACATCCGAAAAATGATGTGGGATTGGATTCCAAAAAAACTTACTACTCTTCTATCAATTTGTTGTACTTGATTTTCATATCTCCCAAGTTTTTCAGGGAATAACGAGAGCTTCCATTTTTGAACCAGGTACCAAGAATATACTGCTCGGCAACTTTCTTACTTTGGTTTCGAAGCCACGTGCGGTCTTTGCCGTAGGTGGCAAGTTGTTCAAGGAGTTGTTGGCCCTCGTAGCTTGTTTCATCGATTGTTAGATAGAGGTCGGTTTGGTAAAAAATCTTTTTAGAGGCGTTATATTCAAATATCAGATTAACTGAGGTACTTTCATTTAATTTGTATTTGTACATATAGAACCAATCTGCAGTGCCTCTAAACATAGTAACAGCTAGATGCTCCTTTCCACCAACGATTTTATCAGAATAGGGAAAAGTCTGAAATCCTTCATCTTCCTTCCAAGGAGCTTCACTTCCGATTGTTTGAGTGTAGGACTTGACAATCATATTTCGCATCATCCCACCATTTTCAGAGTAAACAATCTCCTCCATGGGATTTTTTAGGCTTAGGTAGATTCCCAACCAATAAAGAGCAACAAGCAGGAAGGGAATTAGGCAGAGAGTAATTTTTAGGTGTTTTTTCATAAGGCCTGTCCTGTCAGATAGTCATAGATTTCACGAACCGTTCCAAGGGCCATCAACTCCTGTTCTTTCACAGTTTGTTTGAGTTTTTGGTAAATGCGACTTTCTGCGATTTCCCGTTTTTCTGCTTCTTTATTGACCTTCATGATGCCATTTTCAATGGTCACAAAGCCCAGCTCTTGGAAGATCTGGATCATTTTGACCAAGAGGATCTGCTGGATCTTGAGATAGGCCGCTAGGTCTTTCAGTTTGTAGCGGACATCAAACTCTGGGTATTGGTAAATAGTTTTATAGAGTTTGGCATACTGGTCCCTGCTCCCATACCCTGTCAGATAGTAGGCTTTGGCGATCTCATTTTTGAAATAGACAGCCTGGAAATCATGCTCTTGAAAAATTTGCCGTAAGGACTCTATATCCTCAGGGATATTTCCAACCACTACAGCGGAAGCACCCGCTAGATCTGGCAGGTCTTTTGTAAAATCAAGAACCGGAACACCTGCGGGGAGACTGGCAGTTTTGGAGCGGATATTAAAGAGCTGGACTCCGTCCACACGCGCATCAACCAGCATGAGCTGAAGGGTCGTTTGGCCATTCCATTGGTTGACTGACAATTGCACAGCTAACTCCAGGTCTTGCGCTTGGGCAAACTCCGCCTCTAAGCTCCCCAAGCCAAAGGCAACCACCTCAAAGGTCGCATCTTCTTGAGAAATTTTGAGTTTCAAGTGGGTATTGCTGGCACCCATCGAGCGCGCCCCTTCTACCTTGAAATTACGGACTAGAAAGACGGGCTTTTTATTGTCCATGCCAAAAGGACTCAAGCGCTCAAAGCTTTTCAGAGTTTCAAGCGTCAATTCTGTTAAAAGCAGTTCCTCGTCAATGGCTAAGCTTGACTTGCTGCTGAGATCTATCTCTTGCTCTCGAATGTAATCTGTCAGGGCCTGAGACAAGGCAGGTAGTTGGTCCACTTCGAGCGTCATCCCTGCTGCACCGGCATGTCCTCCAAAGGCGACAAAGAGCGACCGGTGAGGATCGAGAGCCTCAAAGATATTGACCGTCTCAGGACTCCGAGCGCTTCCTTTAGCTCGTCCATCCTCGATACTTAAAACAACAACCGGCTGGTGAAGTTCTTCTAAGAGACGACCGGCAACAATGCCAAGCACTCCCGGATTCCAGCCTTCTTTGGCCAAGACCTGGGCAGACAAGCTTGGGTCGACCATGGCTTTGGCTTCGTCGTAGATGCTTTGGACGATCTCTTTTCGTTCTTCATTCTTTTGATGAATCATGAGAGCAATCTCGTGCGCTTCTTCATCGTCAAAACCAGTCAGTAGTTCGATGGCTGGATTTGGGTCATCGAGGCGACCAAGGGCATTGAGACGAGGGGCGATCTGAAAGCCAATTGTTTCTTCATTGACATCCTCCGGACGAATCCCAGCGATCTCAAAGAGCTCTTGCAAGCCCATGCGCTGGGTATGTTGGAGAACCCCCAGGCCGTATTTGACCAGAATTCGATTTTCATCTGTCAGACTCACCATGTCAGCGATGGTCCCGATCGCGACCAAATCTAAAAGATCAACTGGTACTTCCTCTAGGAGGGCACAGGCCAACTTAAAGGCCACACCACAGCCTGCTAGATAATGGAAGGGATAAGCCGCATCTGGATGCTCCGGATGGATGATCGCATAAGCATCTGGCAAGACTTCCGGCATAGAGTGGTGGTCGGTCACGATAACATCCACTCCCATTGCCTGGGCCATGGCGATGGCTTGATTACCTGCCACGCCATTGTCCACCGTGACAATCAAAGAAATACCTTGCTGCTCGATAAAGTACTTGTAGACACTCTCGTTGGGTCCATAGCCGTCTGTGAAGCGGTTGGGTAGGTAGACTTGCACCTCTGCTCCCATCTGCTCCAAAGTTTCCTTCATAATAGAGGCCGAAGTCATCCCGTCCGCGTCATAGTCTCCATAGATGAAGATCTGCTCGTAATCTTCGATGGCCCGTCGAATGCGCTCCACTGCCTTGTCCATATCATGGAGCAAATAAGGGTCGTGAAGGTTCTCTAACTTGGGTTCTAAAAAGTCTTCTAAATCCTCTTTGGTCTGAATGCCACGCTCATACAGCAAGGTTGCTACGGATGCTTCCAGGCCTGCTTTTTTGGCAAGGGCTAAAAAGGCCTCATCTGCACTTGGCGAAGCTAACTGCCAATCGTATTTTGAAGTGATCATCTAGCTTTTGGTCTCCTCTTTTTCTTATCTGATTATTATATCATGAAAGCCAAAAATGGCGGGAAATAAACGGTCAGGTAGTGGTTGGAACAAAATGAACAATTTCCTATATTTTTGTTGCATTTAGCTTGACTTATGTCTATAAAAGCTTATAATATTGATGATAATAATCTTTTTTAAATATGCGATGGGATGATTATTCTGTTAAATTTATAACGTTTATTATCATTTTGACATTACGACGCTTGTCATTTCTCTTGTTTTTTCTATCTAAACAAACGTAGTTAGAGGGTTTGAGCTGATTTTATCGGTGGGTTTGTTTTCATTTATTACATTAAAGGTAGCAAACATTTCATCGATCTATCTCGATTGAGGCGACTGCTTTCATGGAGTAGAAATTGGAAGCCTTTCTGTTTTAGGACATATCACTATATAGAAAAACTTAGGAAAGGGCAGGCCGAAGAAAGGAAATGAGGCCAATTGAAATCTCTTTATAAAAAGATAGTTGCATTTGTAGCTATCATCGGCGTGGTAGCCTTGGGCTTGTCTGTGATCAAACCCGTAAGCGCGGCCACTGTTTCACCTACTGTTACCAATTTAAAGGCTCAGGCAAATGGACAAAAAGTTAACTTTTCATTTGACTGGGATTTAACTGGTAAATCAGTTAAAGAAGGCGATACGTTTACCATTGATGCTCCAGAAGGTGTCAATATCACTGAAGTTGCAACGCAATCACTCCAAGCAAATGGAGCTGAAGTCGCAACCATTTCGATGACAAACAAAAAAATTACTTTTACCTTTAAAAAAGCAATCGAATCCATGAACCAAAATGTGAAGGGTGGTTTCTCATACAAAGCAGAATGGGATAGCACACCAGGAAATCCTGGAAACAAAACAGCTACTTCAAAAGTTGGTTCCGAATCCGTTGTCATCACACGTCCTGATGGACCTGGCGTATTTGAATCTGTGTTGAACAAGTACAACCTTACAGGTGACTATGTAACTAAGCAATTCAAATTAGACGCATCTGAAAACTGGGCATGGATGAATGTTGGAGATGACTACTATCTAACAAAATGGTTCATCCGTATCAATGGAGATGGTAAGAAACAAGCCATCACAAACCCTGTTGTGTCAGATAAAATCCAAGCTCCAGCAGTCGATTACTCAAAAATCACTTTTGCTCCTGCTGCAAACCACGCTGCAAATGAATTCTTTGTGGGAACTTACTTAAAACCATCCTTCACTTTAAGAAAAGGTGGACAAGTAGTTGCTTCTGGTTGGGACTTCTGGAAACATGTGAAATTCGATGCAGATGGTAATGGATTTACCGTAAACTTATCAGATGTCAGTGATGTCTTTAAAACAGCATCTAGTGATGAATTGATCGTTGAATACCAAACTTTAATTCCTAAGACAACCATTCGCGTTGACAACAATGCTACATTGACAGCTGATGAAATCACAACACCTCAAACAGACCCAGCCTTCTGGAACAACACTGAATTGAAATACTGGGTGAGCGGTGACAAAACTGTCACTGTTCAAAAAGAATGGGTTGGTGATGAAGAGTCTGACCGTAAAGATATCACTGTTCAATTAGTAGCTGATGGTCAAAAATTAGACGGTCTGACGAAAACTCTAACAAAAGATTCTGGTTGGAAAGCTGATTTCACTAACTTACCTGGTATCAAAGACGGTAAGAAGATTGAGTACTCCGTAGTGGAAACCAACACTCCAGAAGGTTACACTTCTAAAGTTGAGAAAATTGATGAAGACAACGTAATTAAAGTAGTCAATACATCAAACAAACCAACTACAACAACCACTACGACTACTACAACTACAACTACGACTCAAGAGCCTACAACTACAACCACTACGACTGAAGAGCCTAAGACTACTTCAACTACAACTGAAGAGCCTAAGACTACTTCAACTACAACTGAAGAGCCTAAGACTACTTCAACTACAACT
>JAGZZN010000094.1 GCA_018377375.1 Streptococcus parasanguinis | reverse complement strand
GCCAAGTGGAAGCGATCCAACTCAGACATCACACGCATATCAAATGGTGTGGTGATATCCCCGTTTTCACGGTAACCATGTACACGAAGGTTATGATTATGACGGTTGAAGAAGATATCACGGATCATGCCTTCGTAACCATGGAAGGCAAAGATAACTGGTTTATCAGTTGTGAAGACTTTGTCGAACTCTTCATCTGAAAGTCCACGCGCATCAACGGATGGGTGACGCAATTTCAAGATGTCGATAACGTTGACAAAGCGGATCTTCAATTCTGGGAAGGCTTTGTGCAAGATTGTAATAGCAGCAAGAGCTTCTAAGTTTGGCTCTGTACCTGCAGCAGCAATAACAAGATCTGGCTCTTCATCTGCTGAAACAGTTGATGCCCAATCGATCACCTTGTATCCTTCACGAACCAATTCTTCTGCTTCAGCTGCTGAGTAGAATTGAGGACGTGGGTGTTTAGAAGAAACGATCAAGTTGATCACATCTTCTCCCTTGAAGGCTTCATCCATTACCGCAAGCAAGCTATTGGTATCTGCTGGCAAGTACTCACGGATATATTCAGGAGTTTTCTCAGCCAAGTGAGTCAAGATACCTGGATCTTGGTGAGTGTAACCATTGTGGTCTTGTTGGAAGACAGTTGAAGTTGCAATCAAGTTCAAGGCTGGGTAGTTTTTACGCCATGTTGTATGGGTCTTAGACTTACGCAACCATTTGAAGTGTTGAGTGATCATAGAATCCACAACACGAAGGAAAGATTCGTAAGAAGCGAAGAATCCATGACGACCTGTCAAGACATATCCTTCAAGCATTCCTTCTGCTTGGTGCTCTGACAATTGAGAGTCAATGACACGACCAGCAGGGCTCAAGGCTTCATCGTAGTCTGGTTTCATACGTCCTAACCATTGACGGCTTGTACGAGTGAAGACTTCTTGAAGACGGTTTGATTTGGTTTCGTCTGGACCAAAGATACGGAAGTTATCTGGGTTCGCATCTACCAAGTCTGCCGCATACTTACCAAATTCGATCATGTCTTGAGCCATGATTTCACCTGGTGTGTTGAATTGAAGAGCATGTTTTTTCCAATCAGCTGTGTTCATTGGTTTGATCACACCAGCATTTGTGATTGGGTTCATCGCCATGCGACGGTCACCTTTTGGTGCAATTTCAGCAATTTCAGGAACTAGTTTACCAGTTTCGTCGAACAATTCAGCTGGACGGTAAGATTCCAACCATGAAAGAAGGGCATCGACATGCTCCATGTGGTGAGCATCTACTGGGATTGGAACTTGGTGCGCACGGAATCCACCCTCAATAGGTGTTCCTTCCCATGCTTTTGGACCAGTCCAACCTTTAGGAATACGAGCAATCAAGACAGGGTAAACTGGTTGAGTTGCTTCTTCAGCAGAACCTTTATGAGCTTCTGCTTGGACTTTCTTGATTTCTTCAATTGCTTCGTCCAATTTTTCAGCGAACAAAGCGTGTGCAGCTTCATGGTCTTCTGAAATTGCAGTGACATTCGCAAAGATTGGTTTCCAACCAAGACCTTCAAAGAAGAGGGCCAATTCTTCGTCTGTTTTGCGTTCGAAGATCGTTGGGTTGTGGATCTTCCCACCATTGAGGTAGAAGATTGGAAGGATCGCCCCATCGTTGACTGGGTTCAAGAAGGTATTTGACAACCAACCAGCCATCAATGGACCTGTTTCACCTTCACCATCACCGATAACTGTGGCAGCAATCACATCCGGATTATCCAATACAGCACCTGCAGCGTGAGAAAGGGCATATCCAAGTTCTCCACCTTCGTGGATAGATCCTGGTGTTTCAGGCGCTGCGTGAGAAGCGATTCCTCCTGGGAATGAGAAGATCTTACACAAGTGTTTGAAACCTTCTTCATTTTGTGGGATGTTTGGATTCAATTCAGTATAAGAACCATCTAAGTAAGAGTTCGATACCATTACTTGTCCACCGTGACCTGGTCCTTCAATGTAGAACATATCCAAGTCGTATTTGTTGATGGCACGGTTCAAGTGAGCATAGATAAAGTTTTGCCCTGGTACAGTTCCCCAGTGTCCGATTGGGTGAGCCTTCAAGTCGTTTTCAACGACTTCGCGCTTCAACAATGGGTTATCTTTCAAGTACATTTGAGCAGCTGAAATGTAGTTGGCTGCACGCCACCAAGCGTCTACTTTATCCAAGTAAGCTTTGCTGTTATAATCGACAGTCATCTTGTCTCCTCACAATTTCTAGACAGGTCTGTTGAACAACCTGTTCGTTTGATCAATAGTTTAAACAATCTGTTTTCACGACAAACAGATGATATTGAAGAAAATATTCAATATTACTTCTATTCTATCAAGAATTTCCCTTTTTGTACATCAGAAAGTAAGAAAAATATTCTTTGAACGTCAAATTTTAATTTCCCACTAAAGTGGTTCCATTCCCTACAGGGATAGGTTTTTAAAAAAGACTTTGCTGATTTTTGCAAACCAGCAAAGTCCCAAATGAAATGGAGTCGGTTAAATGACTTTTTGACCTTTCTTGTAGACATCTGTCACTAGATTTGTCGCAAAGAAATAGAAGAGATAATCTAGATTTGGTGCATCAAAGATGGTAATGTCAGCCTGTTTGCCAACATCGAAAGAGCCGATTGTTTTAGCACGATCTACTGAATAGGCCGCATTGATGGTCACTGCATTGAGAATTTCTACTGGAGTTAGGCGCATCATGAAGCAACCCAGATGCATGGCAAACTGGAGATTGGCTGTTGGACAAGACCCTGGGTTGCTGTCCGTTGTTAGGGTGATAGCCATGCCAGCATCCAACATCTTACGAGCCGGTGCATAGGTATCTTCCATGAGGCTGAAGGTTGTAGCTGGCAATAGATTGCCAATGACTTTTGCTGCAGCTAATTTTTGAATGCCTTCATCGGTAATCATCATCAAGTGTTCTGCGCTGGTAGATTCCAATTCAGCCGCCACGTCAACACCACCGATGGATTCGATTTCATCGGCATGAATCCGCAGTTTGAAGCCCATCTCCTTAGCTTTAGAAAGAAGATAGCGAGATTCATCTGCTGTAAAGACACCCTTTTCACAGAAGATATCACAGAACTCAGCTAGTTTTTCTTCCTTCACTTTGGGAAGCATTTGCTCCACAATGAGATCTAAATATTCTTGGGAACGGCCCTTGTACTCTGTTGGGATCGCATGGGCTGCCATAAAGGTTGATACCAAGTCTATTTGATGATCACGGTCCAGTGCAGCCACAACATCCAACTGGCGTTTTTCAGTTTCCCAATCCAAACCATAGCCACTCTTGGCTTCGACAGTAGTCACCCCATGACGCAACATGTAATCCAACAGTCGTTTGGACTTGTCATAGAGATTTTCAAAAGAAGCTTCCCGTGTCGCCCGAACCGTGCTCAGAATTCCACCGCCTTGGGCGAGGATGTCTAAGTAAGAAACACCCGCTAATTTTTTCGCAAATTCATGTTCACGACTACCTCCATAGACCAAGTGGGTATGGCAGTCAATCAGGCCAGGAGTCGCAACTTTTCCTTCACAGGATTTCACTTCCGTATGGTCATCAATCAGTTCTGGATCTGGTTGACCTGTCCCAACTGCAAGAATTTTTCCATCTTTAATGGCGATATAAGCATCGGAAAGGATTTGCGCTTCTGCCATCTCTTTTCCATAGAGAGGATGGCCTAGATCATTCGGACAAAACAATTGGTTAAAGTGGGTTAATAGGATATCAGCAGACATATGAAACATTCCTTTCTATTTCCATTGTTATTCATTTTACAATTCTACAGAAAAAGCGTCAAAAAAAAGTCAAAAAGTTTTTCCCTCATTTTTTTTTGCTTTATTAAAAATTATATTTTTTTTTGACTCTTTATTGACGTTTCTTCGATACAATAAAGAAAATATAAATTCACAGTCCAACTATAAGGAGGGTTCTGCTATGTCATTTATAGACGAGAAAGAAATTGCAGCTGCTATGTCTGTCAAACTTGACTTTGATGTCCTACCTGAAAAGGCGACTTTTCAAGAAGGCATCCGTCGTGCACCTGATAGAGGCTTCCGCTTAACGCAAGCTCAGACTGAAATTGCCCTTAAAAATGCTTTGCGTTACATTCCTAAAAAATTCCACCAAGAGTTGATCCCAGAATTTCTGGAAGAACTGAGAACTCGCGGTCGGATCTATGGCTATCGCTTCCGTCCAAAAGATCGGATCTACGGAAAACCAATCGATGAGTACAAAGGAAAATGCACAGCTGCTAAAGCTATGCAGGTCATGATCGACAACAACTTGAGTTTTGAAATTGCCCTTTATCCATATGAATTGGTCACTTACGGAGAAACAGGTTCTGTCTGTGCCAACTGGATGCAATACAACTTGATCAAGAAATACTTGGAAGTCATGACAGAAGACCAAACCTTGGTGGTTGAATCAGGTCACCCTCTCGGTCTCTTCAAATCGAAACCAGAAGCTCCTCGTGTCGTCATTAC
>JAGZZN010000012.1 GCA_018377375.1 Streptococcus parasanguinis | reverse complement strand
TGCTGGTGCCTTCACTGGTGAAACTAGCCCACAAGTTTTGAAAGAAATCGGTACTGACTACGTTGTTATCGGTCACTCAGAACGTCGTGACTACTTCCATGAAACTGATGAAGATATCAACAAAAAAGCAAAAGCAATCTTTGCGAACGGTATGCTTCCAATCATCTGTTGTGGTGAAAGCCTTGAAACTTACGAAGCTGGTAAAGCAGCAGAATTTGTAGGGGCTCAAGTTTCAGCTGCTCTTGCTGGATTGACTGCAGAACAAGTCGCTTCAACAGTTATCGCATACGAACCAATCTGGGCGATCGGTACTGGTAAATCAGCTTCACAAGACGACGCACAAAAAATGTGTAAAGTTGTTCGTGACGTTGTAGCTGCTGACTTTGGTCAAGAAGTGGCTGACAAAGTACGTGTTCAATACGGTGGTTCAGTGAAACCTGAAAACGTTGCTGAATACATGGCTTGTCCAGACGTTGATGGAGCTCTTGTAGGTGGTGCATCACTTGATCCAGAAAGCTTCTTGGCATTGCTTGACTTCGTTAAATAATGACATCTAAAAGGCGAGAGGTTTCTCGTCTTTTTTATAGTAGAAAAGACCAGCTTCAAAGCTGGTCTTTTGAGTTAAGAACGTCCTAATAGTTTCTTAATGAGAGAAATCAGTTTGTATTTCAGAGGACTTGGGTAATAACGGAAGGTTCCCATCTTACGGACGATGTAGCCGTTGAAGTTTTGTTTGAAACGAAGAACACCGTCTGACCCGTCAAAGATTCCTTGAATACAGAGGAAGTTATATCTTGGGATACCACGTTTGATGGTTTCAAGCATCATATATTCTTGGAGAACAGCAGGAGCATAGAACTTATTAAATTCTGTATAAGAGCCACTGAATAAATAGGTGGATTCTTGTGGCATATAGACGAAGAGGCTACCTGCAAGAATGACGTCTTGATCTCCATATTTTTCAATATATTCTTTTGCGTCCTTCTTTCTCACCTCAAAGGTATCAAACTGGCTAGAGAATTCACGAAGTTGATTTTGTTTTTTCTCTGAATTGGGGTTGACTTCAAGATCCTTCTGTAATTTCTCAATCTTCTGAGCTAGTTTTCCTTGGTCTTTTTCAAGATTCGTGTAGTAATGGTGGAAGTTCAGCGTTGCGATCATGAAATCTGCTTTGTCGCCAAAACTGTCATAGAAAGTTTGGTAATAATCCAAGGTCTTATCCTGATAGTCGCGACGGTCACTGGTAGAAGAAGTAATATCCTTAAAGAGTTGCAGTTCATCTCGGTTTAATCGTTTCAGTTCAATACCGAAAGATTTGGCTTTTTTGACAAGTGGCTTTCCTTTTTTGCTGAAGCTCTTGAGAAGATTTTTTTCGGTGATGCTCTCCATATCTTTCACATAATGCCAATCACCTTCTCCACCTGGATAACCTGTTGTTAAACCATCATGCTGATAGCCCAATTTTTTTAGGGTATCCATGAAATGGGTTTGCTCTTCACTGGTTGGATTGCCGTCACTGTCAAAGGTTTGATAGGTATCATAGGGCTTAATAACGAGTTCAATAGCTCCATTCTCTTTCGCATAGTCTTTTAAGGCTGCATAGAAGGGTTCTAGCATAGCTTCCTCTTGGTAAAGGGGGCCAGAATTGATTTCCATATGGAGACCACCTGTCATAGGAAGACTGTACAAGATCGCTGCCACTTGGACTTGATTTTCTTGTTTCCAAGCAATAAATTGGACCGTGTTTCCTCGCTTTTCAAGCAGATCTGCCATTTCAGCAGACTGGATAAAAGAGCGATGGGAGACAGTATTTGCAAATGAGGTAAATTCTTCTTTTGAAATTGTCGTAAGAGTCATGTAACTTATTTACTCCTTAATTTTTTCCGGATCTTGTAGACTTTGTTTACAAGTGGATAGAGTGGACTGGTTGGGAGGTTAAATTCCCCAACAAATTCTTCAATGACAGGATTAAATTTAGATTTGAAATGATAGAGACCACCATCGAGTGAATTTTCAATGCCCCCCATATTTTGCCAAGAAGCACCACGATCAAAAGCGTGTTGGGCAGTTTCATACCAGGTGAGGATGGCAGGTTGGTAACGGCGGAATTCTTCATCCATCCCTGCATAAACATTTTCAGATGTCCCACCGAATTCAAGGGTTAAGGTCCCAGATAAAGGAACGACCTGTCTACCTGCTTGGAGATGCTGCTCAAGAAATTGCAGTTCTTCCTCTATACGTTCTTTTTCTTTTTGGTTATTCTCAACCTTGCCAGGCTTTGTTTTTTCTGTGAATTTTTCAGCCTCGGCCTTGTTTTTCTCAAGATCTTTTATAAGGGAGCTTTTCCGTTCCTCGAGATCTAGAGTAGACAAAGTAATGTAGGATTGTCCTGGGTAGGTAGTGAGCAGTTTTTCGTAGTAGTCTTTTCCACGTAAATGAATGCTTTTACGAGCCTCAGTCTTTTTCATGAGAGAAGCAAAGTCCTCTAACAATTCGGTTCCGCCAAATTGGACTTGGATTCCTTTGTTTCGAGCAGTTCGGATGGCTTGTCGAGTAGATTTTGAAAGATCTTGCTCAGTGAAAAACTCTTTGTGGATATTTGCTTGAAAGCGTGGTTGGATATTTTCTGCCATATCACTGGTTCGGCCAGTCCATTCAATCCCTTCTCTTGTTAGGGTATCGATCACCGCTTGCACAGCAGGAGCTTCTGTCTGTTCTTGTCCAATCAAGTGTTTACTCAAGAAAAGACTTGGATCAAATTTCACAAACAAGGCCTTGTATTGTTTGGCTATCTTTTTAAGGGACTGGATCACATATGAAACCAGCTCCTTGTTTTGGTAATCCATGATGGGGCCTCGAGGAATGTAGAGCATGGAAAAGCCAAGTGGCAGGGGTTGAATCAAGATGCTTGCAACAGCGACTAATTGGTCTTCTTGATAAAAACCAACCCGTTCATTTCCCCAATTATCTTTGATTTTTGCCCATGAACTGCTTTGTAAGAGATTGGTTTGGTCACTCTGAATAACAAAGTCATCATGCTCACTAGCAGAAATTCCTAGCTGGTAATGGTACATTTCTTATAATACCCACTTTCTAATGGCGTATGCAACGCCAGATTCATCATTTGATTTGGTGATAGTTGTAGCAATTTTTTTAAGAGCTGGATTGCCATTCTCCATAACGACAGCATGTCCCACGACTTCTAGCATGGAACGGTCATTTTCCTCATCTCCGATGGCCATGGTTTCTTCTTGCTGGATTCCAAGTCGTTCAGCTAAATGAAGAACAGCTGCTCCCTTATTGGTTGTTTTCCCTAGAATTTCTAAATAAAAAGGGGCTGATTTGACCATAGTGAAGCGATCCTTGAATTCTTTAGGGATTTTTGCAATCGCAGCATCTAGAATATCTGGTTCATCGATATACATGGCCTTGACAAATTCTTTCTCACGAACTTCTTCAGGCGTCCGGTAATAAAGGGGCATGTTGACCAGTTGAGATTCATGAATGGTGTAGCGTCCGATATCTCGATTGCTGGTATAGATGCCGTCTTTAGTAATAGCATGAGAGTGGATTTGGAGTTTGTTAGCAAGAGACTCGATATCGAGATAGTCCTCATAATGTAAAAGGTCTTTGATGAGTTCTTTTCCAGTAGCAGTTTTTTGCACCAGACCGCCATTAAAGGTAATGACATAGACTCCAGGATCCATCAAATGGAGTTCTTTTAAAAGTTTTGAGACCCCTGCGATAGGGCGACCGGTTGTGATAACGATTTTAACGCCTGCGGCTTTAGCATCTTGAATGGCTTCAAATACAGAAGGTGTGATCTCTTTTTTTGAATTGAGAAGTGTACCGTCGATATCGATCGCCACTAATTTAATGGACATCCGTCTCTCCTGTAAAATAATCATTGGTAATATAGGAAGTGAATTCCTCTACTTGCTTACTGAAAAGTCCATTAACCTCCAGCATTTCTTTGGGGAAATAGAAGCGGTTGTCCCCATAGCGAGTTCCTGCTAAAGCAGCGACGAGTGGAGACAACTGAGACAATTCAGCGAGACTCCCATCTTTTCGGATCATCTCGATCTGGGTCCGCGGTTTTTCAAGCTCTGGTCGATAAATATCGTAGGGCAGATCGAAATTTTGATGAATAGCGGTGTAGTAGGTTGGATTAAACCCAACCTCTTTAATCAGTTTTTCAAGGATTGCTAAGTCTTTTCGTTTATCTTCTGTAAATAGAATCGATTTAAAGACTTTCCGATTAATATATCGCTGAGCAAGATCAGACAAGATGGTATCCGGACTATCCATCCAGACTTGGAAATAGGTATTCATCACACCGTCATCTAGATTTAGGTAGTCTTGAATGGTGACCTCTTCTTCAAAAAATGGAATCAAGCGAGGTGAAGTCAGTTGAAAATACTCTTTCTGATCTGGATAAATGGTTCTAGCTCGTTTGAGAAGATTTTGAAGGAGGACTTCCATGGCACGAGTAGCCGGGTGGAAGTAGACCTGCATATACATTTGGTAACGGCTGACCACGTAATCCTCGACAGCGTGCATGCCATTTTGTTGGAAGGCAATGCCATTTTCAATCGGTCGAATGACGCGCAAAATACGGGTCAAGTCAAATTTTCCATAGGAAGCACCCGTAAAATAGGCATCCCGCAGTAAATAATCCATTCGGTCCACATCAATCTGACTAGAAATTAATTGCACCACTTGTTTATTGGGATAGGTATGATCAATGACGCTGGCTACACGATTTGGGAAATCAGGAGCCACTTGCAAGAGGATCTGATTGACCTCCGTCTCTGGGCTGGTGATGATCAGCTGGGTCATTTTTTCATGATCGGTTCCAAAGAGTCCTTCGAAGGTATGAGAATAAGCACCATGTCCAATGTCATGAAGAAGAGCGGCTGTCATGGTCAGTAAGTTTTCATCAGAATTCCATTGCTCTGCATACTTCTCCTCAAAAATGGATAGAATGCGTCTTGAAATTTCATAGGCGCCAAGACAGTGAGAAAAACGACTATGCTCCCCACCGTGGAAGGTAAAACCAGATGTCCCCAGTTGTTTGATGCGGCGTAGTCGTTGAAATTCTTTACTATTAATTAATTGATAAATGATGGGATGATCCACATGAACGTAATCATGCACGGGATCGCGAAAGACTTTTTCATTCATGGGTCTATTATAGCAAAAAAAAGCCTATTTTGCGATATAGAGGCTAATAGGGGCAGTCAAAATGCGTAAAATTTGATAGAATAGTAAGGCAAGAAAAGAAGAGAAGGAGACAAAGATGCAGATTCGCATTCAAAATACCATTCGATTTGGAGAAGAAATGGAAATCGTTGATCAGTACTATCAAGGTGAATGGAAGGAAAAAGCAGGTTTTCAGTATCTCTTGTATATCAATGAAGAAGATGAAAAGGTTGCTTTGAAATTTTCCAATGACGAATTGGTCATGACACGTTTCTCAAGTCCTAAATCCATCATGCGTTTCTACAAAAATGAAGATGGTGGGGCAATCATCCCAACTCCGATGGGCATTCAGCAGTTTTTGATTACAACAGATTTCTTTCAATTAGAAGCAGGTCATTTGCAAGTCTCTTATCGCTTGTTAACTCTCGATGGAGAACAGGAATTTGCTAATTATCAATTACTAGTGGAATGGGAAGAATAGACCTAATTAAATTATTAGAGATCCCGCTTGCTTTATTCTATAAAAATGGTATAATAAAACCACTCAAGGGAGTAGCTGGCGGTTTTCCGCGATAGTGTCGTCATTACGAATTATTTCCGGCACTATATTAAACAGCGAGACTTGTTTTTTTAAAAAACAGGTCTCTTTTTTTGTAAAAAGAGGCCAAAAAGGAGGAGACTGTTTTGTCAAAAGAACAAAATAAAGATTTGTTTTACACGCAATCTTCTGAGGAAGTCCTAAAGAACTTGGACTCATCTGTCGAAGGTTTGTCAACCGCCCAGGCTCAAGAACGCTTAGCGAATTATGGTCGTAATGAGTTGGAAGAGGGTGAAAAACGTAGCCTACTAGCTAAATTCCTTGATCAATTTAAGGATTTGATGATTATCATCTTGCTTGTGGCAGCGGCACTTTCTGTGATTACAGAAGGAATGGACGGTCTAACGGATGCCATGATCATCTTGGCCGTTGTTGTCTTGAATGCTGCCTTTGGGGTTTACCAAGAAGGGCAAGCAGAAGCAGCCATTGAAGCTCTGAAAAATATGTCTAGCCCCATGGCTCGTGTTCGTCGTGATGGCCATGTTATTGAGATTGACTCAAAAGAATTGGTACCCGGAGATATCGTCTTGCTTGAAGCGGGAGATGTCGTGCCTGCAGATATGCGTTTGTTTGAAGCAGCTTCTCTTAAAATTGAAGAAGCAGCTCTTACAGGGGAGTCTGTGCCAGTTGAAAAAGATGTGACAGGACTTGTTGAAGCAGATGCTGGTATTGGGGACCGCGTTAATATGGGTTACCAAAACTCAAATGTAACTTATGGTCGTGGTATTGGTGTCGTAACAAACACTGGTATGTATACAGAAGTTGGTAAGATTGCAGATATGTTGGCTAATGCCGATGAGACTGAAACACCATTGAAGCAAAGCTTGGAACAATTATCTAAAGCCTTGACTTACTTAATTGTTGTGATTGCGGTCATTACTTTCTTAGTTGGTGTCTTCGTTCGTGGGGAACATCCATTGGAAGGCTTGATGGTAGCTGTTGCCCTTGCGGTTGCGGCGATTCCAGAAGGACTTCCTGCCATTGTAACCATCGTTCTTTCTTTGGGAACAACAACCCTTGCCAAACGCAATTCGATTGTTCGTAAATTGCCAGCGGTTGAAACACTTGGTTCAACAGAAATCATCGCATCTGATAAAACAGGTACTTTGACCATGAACCAAATGACGGTTGAAAAAGTCTATACCAACGGTCAAATACAAAGTGCAGCAACCGAAATTGGAACAAGCAACAATACGCTTCGCATCATGAACTTTGCCAATGATACCAAGGTAGATCCATCTGGCAAGTTGATTGGGGACCCAACAGAGACTGCTTTGGTACAGTTTGGTTTGGATCACAATTTTGATGTTCGCGAAATTCTGAAGGATGAGCCACGTGTGGCAGAATTGCCATTTGACTCAGACCGTAAGCTTATGTCAACTATCCATAAGGAAGCGGACGGTTCATACTTTATCGCTGTTAAGGGGGCTCCTGACCAATTGCTCAAACGTGTGACGCGTATTGAAGTTAATGGGGAAGTTCGTCCTATTACGGATGAAGATAAGAAAGCTATCCTTGCTACCAACAAAGACTTGGCTAAACAGGCCCTTCGTGTCTTGATGATGGCTTATAAGACAAGCAAGGAAATTCCAACCTTGGAATCTGAAATTGTTGAGTCTGACTTGATCTTCTCTGGTTTGGTCGGTATGATTGACCCTGAGCGTCCAGAAGCAGCTGAAGCGGTTCGTGTTGCTAAGGAAGCGGGTATCCGTCCAATCATGATCACGGGTGACCACCAAGATACAGCAGAAGCGATTGCTAAACGTCTTGGAATCATCGATCCAAATGATACAGAAGACCATGTCTTTACAGGAGCTGAGTTGAATGAACTCTCTGACGAAGAATTCCAAAAAGTCTTCAAGCAATATTCTGTTTATGCTCGTGTATCACCTGAACACAAGGTTCGGATCGTGAAAGCTTGGCAAAATGAAGGAAAAGTTGTTGCCATGACTGGTGACGGGGTCAACGATGCACCATCACTTAAGACAGCTGACATCGGTATCGGTATGGGGATTACAGGTACAGAAGTTTCTAAGGGAGCTTCAGACATGGTCCTTGCCGATGATAACTTCGCCACTATTATCGTAGCGGTAGAAGAAGGACGGAAGGTCTTCTCCAATATCCAAAAATCTATTCAGTATCTCTTGTCCGCCAATATGGCTGAAGTCTTCACCATCTTCTTTGCAACACTCTTTGGTTGGGATGTGTTGCAACCAGTGCATCTTCTCTGGATCAATTTGGTAACCGATACTCTTCCAGCCATCGCTCTTGGTGTGGAACCAGCTGAGCCCGGTGTCATGACTCACAAACCTCGTGGACGTAAATCTAACTTCTTTGACGGTGGGGTCTTTGGAGCCATTCTTTATCAAGGAATCTTCCAAACCATGCTAGTTCTTGGTGTTTATGGCTGGGCCTTACTCTCTCCAGAACATGCGACTCGTGCCGAAATCCATGCAGATGCTTTGACCATGGCCTTTGCAACTCTTGGTTTGATCCAATTGCTCCATGCCTTTAACGTTAAATCGGTTTACCAATCCATCTTTAAAGTGGGACTCTTCAAGAACAAGACCTTTAACTGGTCGATTCCAGTTGCCTTTGTTCTCTTGATGGCGACCATCATTATCCCTGGATTTAACAAACTCTTCCATGTGTCTCATTTAAGCTTGACACAATGGTTAGCTGTTATGATTGGTTCGCTCTTGATTGTTGTTCTTGTTGAGATTGTTAAAGCCGTTCAACGTGCACTTGGAAAAGATAAAAACGCCATTTAAATATAAAAGAAGTCATCTCCGGATGGCTTTTTTTGCGGGCAAAATGGACTGGGCATATTTCTTGAGGTACGTGTAGATTTTTGATAAACTAGTCAACAGTTTGAAGAAAGGAAACTTAGTTATGAAAAAGTTTTTTGCTGAAGTAATCGGTACATTTATGCTTGTCTTTATCGGGACTGGCGCAGTTGTTTTTGGAAATGGAACAGAAGGTCTGGGACATTTAGGAATTGCCTTGGCATTCGGTTTATCTATTGTCGCAGCAGCTTACTCAATTGGGACTGTTTCGGGTGCCCACTTGAACCCGGCTGTTTCGATTGCCATGTTTGTGAACAAACGCTTGTCTTCAAAGGACTTGGTTAATTATATTGCAGCGCAAGTAGTGGGTGCGGTTCTCGCATCTGCAACAGTACTCTTCCTCTTGTCAAATTCAGGTATGTCAACAGCTAGTCTTGGTGAAAATGCCCTAGCGAAGGGTGTGACTCCATTTGGCGGATTCTTGTTTGAAGTAATTGCTTCCTTTATCTTTATTTTGGTCATCATGACAGTGACTTCAGCTACCAAAGGTAATGGCAAGATCGCTGGTCTTGTGATCGGTTTGAGCTTGACTTTAATTATTCTTGTTGGTTTGAACATTACAGGACTTTCTGTTAACCCAGCTCGTAGCTTGGCACCTGCCCTCTTTGTTGGTGGTGCAGCCCTTCAACAAATTTGGATCTTTATCTTGGCTCCAATTGTCGGTGGTGTTCTGGCTGCAATCGTTGCAAAAAATCTCTTGGATACTGAAGAGTAAAAAAATTGGTTCCGAAGGAGCCAATTTTTTTTATAGTTCAAGGATCGTCATGGTTTGAGAAAATTCATGAGCGAGCTGTTTTTTCTTGTATGCTTTAAATTCGGGGAGGTCTTTGATTCTGCGATAGCGTTTGTAGGGATCGTATCGTTTTGGAAAATCATATTCAGGAAAAGCATCGAAAAATTGTTTGCAAAGCTCCCATTCTCGGACATAGCCTAAAGGTCTGGCATGATAGGTGATATTGTCGATTTTCCTATCTGAAATTCTGTGGTGGCTGTGTCCAAATATGACATCTTTGACAGGGAATTGCCGAAAAAGCTCATGAAAGGCTTGGCTCCCTAGAAAAGCATTAAAGCGTTCAAAATAAGGGTGGCGCAGGAGAAACTGACTATGAGGAACAAAGTGCATGGCGATGATCAGGGGTTGGTCTACACGCATGAGCTCTTGTTCCAGTTCTTGCAACAGACGTTGGGTAATGGCTGGATCAGATCCCATTCGTTGGAGGCGTCTGTCAAACCAAAACAGATTCTTGGTTTGGAGATGTTTTTGGGGAGAAATAGTAGGAACAAAGCTGTAGTCATACCAGCCCGAAAAGGCAAGAAGCGTATGATTGGAGAATGAGATTTTTTGAAATTCAAAAGGTCTCATGGCTTCTTCTGATAGGCCCAGCATATCATGATTTCCTAGGCTAAAGGTCACTGGAAGGTGACATTGAAGTTGGTCTAAAAATTCCTGTGACGTCTTTTCAAAGCCGTTGGCAATATCTCCTGCAATATGGAGATGTTGAATTTTTTTGTCCTTGAAAAGAGTGATCAGAGTCTCTAATTCTTCTTTGCCGAAGTTGTTTGAATCAATATGTAAATCGGACATAAAAGCTACTGTTGTCATGCTACCAGTCTAGCATAAGAGCATCTTTTTTTCTAACAATTAGGTTACAAATGAATAGAAAAAATGCTGAAAATCAGCTGGCTTGGCAGTTGTCAACCAGCAGATCCAATATTGGAAGGTGGGCAAATAGTGAAGGTTATGATATAATAGACTAGATACATAGAAAGAGGTACTTATGGACATTTCAGAAATTCGTCAAAAAATTGACGCAAATCGTGAAAAATTAGCTTCTTTCAGGGGGTCTCTTTGACTTAGAGGCATTGGAAGAAGAAATTGCCATTTTAGAAAATAAAATGACAGAACCTGATTTTTGGGATGATAACATTGCTGCGCAAAAGACATCTCAAGAATTAAATGAACTCAAGCAGACCTATGAAAATTTCCATCAAATGGTGGATCTCTTTGATGAGTCAGAAATCTTACTGGACTTTTTGGCAGAAGATGATTCGGTCAAAGAAGAATTGATCGAGAAGTTGGAGGAGCTGGATAAACGTATGACCAGCTATGAGATGACCTTGCTATTGTCTGAACCCTATGACAATAATAATGCCCTCCTAGAAATCCACCCAGGTTCAGGAGGGACAGAAGCTCAGGACTGGGGCGACATGCTTCTTCGGATGTATACTCGTTTTGGAAATGCCCACGGCTTTAAAGTTGAAGTCTTGGACTATCAGGCTGGAGATGAGGCTGGAATCAAGTCTGTGACCCTATCCTTTGAAGGGCCACATGCATACGGTCTTCTGAAATCTGAAATGGGGGTACACCGTTTGGTTCGAATCTCTCCATTTGACTCCGCTAAACGTCGTCATACCTCCTTTACATCTGTTGAGGTCATGCCCGAATTAGACGATACCATTGAAGTCGAAGTTCGTGATGATGATATCAAGATGGACACCTTCCGCTCTGGTGGAGCTGGTGGACAAAACGTCAACAAGGTCTCTACAGGGGTGCGCTTGACCCACATTCCGACAGGGATTGTAGTGGCATCCACCGTGGATCGGACCCAATACGGGAACCGTGATCGTGCGATGAAGATGTTGCAAGCTAAACTCTACCAATTAGAGCAAGAGAAAAAAGTAGCAGAAGTGGATTCTCTAAAAGGGGATAAAAAAGAAATCACCTGGGGAAGTCAAATCCGCTCCTATGTTTTTACCCCTTATACCATGGTTAAGGATCACCGGACCAACTACGAAGTAGCGCAGGTGGACAAGGTGATGGATGGAGATATCGATGGCTTTATCGATGCCTACCTTAAATGGCGTCTCCAATAACCTCGAGGGAATCAACCAGAAAAGAATGAAAGGAATTTCATTACATGTCAATGATTGAAATGAAAGATGTTGTCAAAAAGTATGACAACGGGACGACGGCCCTTCGCGGGGTCTCTGTCCAAATTGAACCAGGAGAATTTGCCTACATCGTAGGACCTTCTGGTGCAGGGAAGTCGACCTTTATTCGACTTTTATACCGTGAAGTCAAACACGATAAAGGAAGTTTGAAAGTAGCTGATTTTGATTTGGATAAAATCAAAAAACGCGATATTCCTATGTTGCGACGCAATGTGGGAGTGGTCTTCCAAGATTATAAATTGCTTCCAAAGAAAACCGTTTATGAAAATATTGCCTACGCAATGCAAGTTATCGGTGAGCGACGTCGCAATATTAAAAAGCGTGTTATGGAAGTTTTGGATCTTGTCGGATTGAAACACAAGGTCCGCTCATTCCCGAATGAATTGTCAGGGGGAGAGCAACAACGGATTGCGATTGCTCGTGCGATCGTCAACAATCCGAAAGTCTTGATTGCGGATGAGCCAACGGGGAACTTGGACCCAGATAATTCATGGGAAATCATGAATCTTTTGGAGCGGATTAATCTGCAAGGGACCACAGTATTGATGGCGACCCACAATAGCCAGATTGTAAATACTTTACGTCACCGTGTCATCGCGATTGAAAATGGTCGTGTAGTGCGTGATGAAGCGGAAGGAGAGTACGGATACGATGATTAGAAGATTTTTCCGACACTTAATCGAATCGCTTAAAAGCTTGAAACGAAATGGTTGGATGACGATTGCAGCGGTCAGCTCGGTTATGATTACCCTTAGCTTGGTTGCTATTTTCGCCTCTGTGATTGCCAATACCATTAAGCTTTCAGATGATATTCAAAATAGTGTGCGGGTTGTAGTATACATGCGCAAAGATATTCAAGACCAGAGTGAGCAAATTGAAAAAGACGGTCAAACCGTGACCAATGAAAACTACCATAAGGTCTACGATGCTCTGACAGCCATGAAACATGTTGACAAGGTTGATTTTTCTAGCAAGGAAGAACAGTATGATAAACTGATCAAAACGGCTGGGAACAACTGGAAGATTTTTGATGGAGACGCAAACCCCCTCTACGATGCCTATTATGTAGAGACGACAGCTCCAAAATATGTGAAGCAAGTCTCAGCAGATGCCAAAAAAATTGAAGGGGTCTCTGAAGTGAAAGATGGTGGGGTCGATACCCAACGCTTGTTTGCACTTGGAACCTTCATCCGAAACTGGGGCTTGATCGGTGTAGCTTTATTGATCTTCATCGCAGTCTTCTTGATTTCTAATACCATCCGGATTACCATCATTTCACGTAGTCGTGAGATTAAGATTATGCGACTGGTAGGAGCAAAAAATGGCTATATTCGTGCACCATTCCTTTTAGAAGGGGCTTGGATTGGTCTCTTGGGAGCCTTGGTTCCTTCAGCTTTGGTCTTCTATGTTTATAACGTTGTCTATACATCAATGAACAATAACTTGGCAGATCAAAACTTGTATCTCTATAGTCCACATCTTTTGGTACCGATTATGGTGGGTGGCTTATTTGGATTAGGAATTTTGATCGGAGCGATCGGTTCGTCAATCTCCATGAGACGTTTTCTTAAGATATAATAAAAAAGCAAGTTCACACTTGCTTTTTTTGTATCCTTTTATTAGGACAGGAAGGAGGATACATGATTCTTTAAGATTGTCTAAAGAAGGGATTGAACATCTTCTCGTGACCAATAGAAGTTTCAGGGCCATGACCAGGATAGACGGTATAGGAAGATGGAAGGGAAAAGAGTTCTTCTCTAATACTGCTAAGCAACTGTGCCGCGTTCCCTGTTGGAAGATCGGTCCGTCCAATGGTTTCGCGAAAAAGAGCATCACCGGATAGAACCAGGTGATCTTCAGGAAAGACGATAGAGACTCCTCCTGCAGAGTGGCCCGGTGTCTCTAGAACATAAAAGTGGAAATCGGCTATTTCGTAATCGGAGCGAATTTCATAAAGGAAGTCGGCCTCCTGACAGACAACATCTTCTAAATCCGCATGACGATCCAAACCAGATAAATTGTCAACAGGAGAAGACAACCAGCTGGCTTCTGCCGAATGGACATAGACTGGTGGGAAGTGATACTGCTGACGAACCTTCTCAAGACTCATAATGTGATCGTAGTGCGTATGGGTTAAAAGAATCGCTACGAGTGGTTTTCCTATGCGATCAATTTGTTTTTGAATAGTCGCCCAGTCGCTACCTGGATCAACAAGAATGAGGGAGTGTTCATTTTCAAGGTAGTAGGTGTTTTCATAAGCTACAGGATTAACAGTACGATAGATTTTCATAAGGACTCCTTTCTAGAATAGTGTATCAAATTGCGAAGAAAATAACTGGATTGAAGTCAGCCTCAAAGGAGAAAAAAATCTGCAGAGCTTGCTCAAACGTGATATAATTTTAAGTATTATGACAAGAGAGAAACGGAAATATGCCATTGTGGACCTGGAAGCGACCAGTGCTGGAAGCAATGCTAAGATCATTCAGGTTGGGATTGTCATCATCGAAGATGGAAGGATTACGCAATCCTATGAGACGGATGTGAATCCCCATGAACGATTGGATGAGCATATCAAACAATTGACTGGCCTGACAGATGCTCGCTTACGGAAAGCACCAGAGTTTGCACAAGTGGCAAAGGAAATTTTTGAATTAATAGAAGATGCTGTCTTTGTGGCCCATAATGTCAAATTTGATGCGAATTTATTGGCAGAAGCTCTTTTTTGGGAAGGATTCGAACTAACGACTCCTCGAATTGATACGGTTGAATTGTCTCAAATTTTCTATCCGACTTTAGAACGCTACAATTTAGGAGCGCTTGCGACTGAACTGGAAATTGAGTTGCACCATGCTCACTCTGCTCTAGCGGATGCTATGGCAACAGCCCAGCTGCTGTTGAAATTGAGAGAGAAAATTGCGAGCTTACCAAGAGGATTGATCGAAAAACTTCTTTCGATGGCAGATTGTTTGATTTATGAATCGCGACTCTTAATAGAAGATGCGCTTGAAGACAGTAGTCTTTTTTTACCAGCTCATTTAGTAGAAGTTCATGGACTCTACCTGCGAAAGCCACAGCAGTTCTTAGAAAGTCACTATTTGTCTGAACAGTTTGAACTCAATATGCAGTTGTTGGGAATGGAAGCTTATCCGGAGCAAAGAGAATTTGTTGCCTATATCGAGGACAGTTTGCACCAGCCGCTTCCAAGTTTTATCGAGGCGCCAACGGGAATTGGGAAGACCTACGCTTACCTGTTAACGCTTTTGGCTAAAACCTCCAAGCGCATTCTTGTGAGTGTTCCAACTAAAATTCTTCAGGATCAAATTATGAAGAAAGAAGGAAAGACCATTCAGGATCTTTTCCAAATTCCCTTTCATAGCCTTAAAAGTCCCAAGGATTACATCCAACTCGATAAATTTTATGAGACCTTGCAGAGTGAGTCAGATAATGGGATGATTCGACGCTTTAAAATGCAACTGTTGGTTTGGCTGACCATGACTGAAACAGGAGAGTTCAGTGAAATTGGCCAACTCTATCGTCATGTCCATTTTGTAGCTGACATTTGCCACGATGGTCAATTGTCGAAACGTTCACTATTTTATCAGGAAGATTTTTGGCGTCTTGGTCAGGAAAAAGTGAAAACTAGCCGGGTGATTCTGACCAATCATGCTTATCTGTTAACCCGTCTAGAAGATGATAAGAGTCTACTTCAAGAGTCTGTTCTGGTCGTGGATGAAGCGCAAAAACTCTTCTTTGCTTTGGAGCAGTTTTCACAGAGAGAAGAAACCTTGCAATCTCTTCTTTTAAACTTGCAACACGCAATTGAAGAGGAAAAAGATCTTCTACAACGACGTTTGCTGGAGAGTATTCAATTTGAGTTAAATGCCTGCTCCAAAGAAGTTGTGCAAGGAAAAACGGCAGTCTTATCAGATCAAACGGTGGCAAAAATTCGGCAGGATGTATCGGAATTAAAAACCGAATCTCTAGAGAATCTAAAGGAATTGTTTGATGAGCGATACCAAACCTTTTGGATAGACAAAGAAGTGGTTGAAAGCCACCAGATTCTTCGTCTTCATGGAGGAGTGGAGGACTTACTATCCTTTAAGGAATTTGTACCTGAAGAAGTGACCGTGCTCTTTGTATCAGCGACGATCGCGATCAGTAAAAAGGTGCATTTGCCTCCTCTTTTAGGATACCAAGAGCAGCAAATCTACCGGGTGCCAGTAACAGTCAAACAACACCAGGAATTGTTGGTGCCGATAGATTTTCCAGATGTCGTTTCTTTATCTTCCGTGGAGTATGCAGGAGAGATTTGTCAGCTCATCGATGAACTCCTTCCTCTAAGAAAACCAATTTTTCTTTTGTTTACCTCAAAAGAATTGTTACTGGAGACGTCAAACGCCTTGAAGTTTCCTCACTTGGCCCAGTATCGAAATGGGGATGCAGCCAATATTAAGCGACGATTTGACCGAGGAGAAAGCTCCATTTTATTGGGAACAGGAAGCTTCTGGGAGGGAGTTGATTTCTCCCAACAAAAAGAAGTGATTCAAATCATCACGCGCCTTCCTTTTGACAATCCTAAAGATTATATGGTTCAAAAGCTGAATACAAAACTCAGAGAACAGGGGAAAAATCCCTTTTACGACTATAGTCTTCCAGTCGCGATTTTAAGACTCAAACAGGCTATTGGGAGAACCAGCCGTTTTCAAGATCAGGAATCTTTGGTGCTTTTATTAGATCAGCGGGTGGTAACCAAGCGATATGGAAAACAAATTTTGGATGGTATGCAACAGGTGTTGCCGCTTCACACGACATTGAGAGAGCGGCTTGTTGAGCAAGCAGCTGACTTTTTTGAAAGGAATTGAGAAAATGAAAAATAAAGGATTTGGACTTGCAATTGCATTTGTACTGGCACTTTGTGCTATGTTGTTGGGAACTTTCTTTCCCATTATTGGCTCCAGTGTTTTTGCCTTAATTTTAGGAATTGTCCTTAATGAATTTGTGGATTTGCCGGAGAATTCACGACCAGGCTTGAACTGGTCCGGTAAGAAATTGTTGCAGTATTCGATTATCTTCATGGGATTTAGCTTGCCCATTGCGACAGTTGCCTCTACAGGTTTATCTTCTTTAAAGATTAGTCTGCCGACGATAACCGTTGCCTTTCTTGCAGCGATTATTTTTGGGAGAGTCTTCCACCTGAAATCTCATCTACGGACCTTAATTGGGTTTGGTACAGCTATTTGTGGTGGATCTGCTATTGCAGCAGCAGCTCCGATCATTGAAGCAGACGAAGAGGAAATTGCCCTATCTATGTCAACTATCTTCTTCTTCAACATTTTGGCTGTCTTTATCTTTCCAGTATTAGGCCATTTATGGCATATGTCTAATTTCCAATTTGGCCTCTGGTCAGGAACAGCCATTAACGATACGTCATCTGTTGTAGCAGCAGCATTTTCTTACAGTAAAGCAGCGGGGCAAATGGCTACAATTGTTAAGTTAACACGCGCCCTGATGATTGTACCAGTTTGTTTGGGCTTGATCGGTTTAAAATGGTATAGGAGTAAACAACAAGGAAGAAACAAAGGAATGTTAAAGAAAATTATTCCTTGGTTTATTATTTGGTTTATTGTGGCTTCTATTCTTTCATCTATCGGCTTGGTACCTAAAGTGGTTCTTCCTTACCTAAAGGACCTTTCTCACCTCTTTATGGCCATGGCCTTGGTCGGAATCGGAAGCAAGGTTTCTTGGAAACAGTTCCGTGCAGCAGGAGCAGCCCCCCTCCTAGTAGGGTTGATTGCTTGGTTTTGTGTAGCAGGATCTAGCTTGATTCTACAAATGTTGTTCTATTAATTGATTTGATGATTCTCACAGAAAGGAACGTGAATGAAGAAACATCATTTTTGGACGATTCACCTGGATTATTCGATCATTGGGATTGTCTTCGCCCTTCTCATGATTGGGATTTTATCTGTTTATGTAGCAGTTTCTCATGACTATCCCCAAATGGTGTGGCCTTTTTTAGGGCAGCAATTGGCCTGGATTGGTGTGGGATGCGTCATTTGCCTGATTGTGACGATTTTTAGCACGAAATTTCTTTGGAAAATCACTCCCTTTCTTTACCTGCTTGGTCTGGCCTTGATGGTTCTTCCCCTTGTTTTTTATAATCCCAACTTGGTAGCTTCAACAGGAGCTAAAAACTGGGTGGCTTATGGGAACATCACCTTATTTCAGCCTTCAGAATTTATGAAGATCCCTTTCATCCTGATGCTGTCAAGCTCTATTGTCCGATTTTTACAAAGAAATAAGGGGCGTGAGCGATTATTACGACAAGATTGGTTTTTGATTCTAGAGTTGACCATCTATACGATTCCGGTCTTTGCCTTATTGGCTCTCCAGCAGGACTTGGGAACGGCCTTAGTATTCTTGGCCATCTTTGCGGGCTTAGTGCTCGTTTCAGGAGTTTCCTGGAAAATTATCTTGCCGGTCATCTTGCTTCTGGCAGGTGGGCTAGCAGGCTTTCTCTTCCTCTTTCTTTCAGAAGGGGGGCGAGCTTTTCTGCACCAGCAAGTAGGGATGCCAACCTATCAGATGAACCGTATTTTAGCCTGGTTAAATCCTTTTGACTATGCACAAACCACCACCTACCAGCAGGCACAAGGACAGCTAGCCATTGCAAGTGGTGGCCTCTTTGGTCAAGGCTTTAATGTCTCCAATTTATTGGTTCCCGTACGGGAAAGCGATATGATTTTTACGGTCGTCGCAGAGGACTTTGGCTTTGTTGGAGCTCTGGTACTGTTGATTTTATATGTGACCCTGATTTACCGCATTTTAAAAATCACCCTTCAGTCTAATAACCAGTTTTATACCTATATTTCCATCGGATTTATTATGATGCTGGTCTTTCATATTTTTGAAAATGTCGGAGCGGTAACGGGTCTTCTCCCTTTGACGGGAATTCCCCTCCCCTTTATCTCACAAGGTGGATCGTCTATTATTAGCAACCTGATTGGTATTGGACTGGTCCTTTCAATATATAATCATAGTAGCAAAAAGAAAGAGCCAGAAGAGGGACCTCCAATCCGTAAAAAAGTAGTCCTTAAAAAGGCGCAATAGATAGAAAGAAGGAATGAAAATGAAAAAAGTAGCAACGATTTTAGCAAACGGTTTTGAAGAAATTGAAGCCTTGACCATTGTCGATGTTTTGAGACGTGCTGGGATCGACTGTGACCTCGTTGGGATGGAAGAAACGGTCACAGGTTCTCACCAGATCACAGTGGAAGTCGACCGCCTCTGGAATGGGGACCTGTCAGATTATGATGGAATCTTCTTGCCAGGTGGGATGCCAGGAGCTGCGAATTTGCGGGATAATCCGGAATTGATTGCAGCTCTTCAAGAAGAAAGTAGGAAAGGAAAAATCATTTCTGCGATTTGTGCAGCACCAATTGTCTTGGCGCGTGCCGGCCTCTTAAAAGATAAACACTATACCTGTTACGATGGTTTTGAAGAAGAGATTCAAGATGGGCACTATCAGAAAGAAACAGTGGTGAAAGACGGGAATCTCTTGACCAGTCGTGGTCCTTCAACTGCGCTTGCCTTGGCTTATGCCTTGGTAGAGCAATTTGGAGGAGATGCCCAAAGCCTTCGTCAAGGAATGCTCTATCAAGATGTCTTTGGAGATGCTTAAAAGAGCTCTTTTGGACACCATATTTTCTGGTGAAAGTTTACATTCTATGACGGAAAATGACTTCTCTATGATTTAAAATGAAATGACCGTAAAAAATGGCTAAAATCCCCCCTAAATGAGGGTTTTAGCTTATTTTTTTTGTCCATTTGTGGTATAATATTGACTATGAATTATCATGATTTTATATGGGATCTTGGTGGGACGCTATTGGATAATTACGAAACGTCCACAAATGCCTTTGTAGCGACATTGAAGGACTTTCACATCCAAGCCGATCATGATTCTGTTTATGCAGCATTAAAAATCTCAACACAGGATGCCATTCAAACCTTTGCACCTCATATTTCAAATTTTCGTACGGAATACAAGAAAAAAGAAGCCTTGGGCTTGCAAGAGCCGGTCTTATTTGAGGGGGCAAAAGAGTTACTAGAAGAGATCCAAGCACATGGAGGACGCCATTTTTTGGTATCTCATCGGGATCGCCAAGTTTTGACCCTTATTGAACAGACAGGCATTGCTCCCTACTTTACGGAGATTGTAACAGCAGACGAGGGCTTTCCTCGAAAACCAGACCCAGCCTCTATGCTTTATTTGAAGGAAAAATATGGCATTCAAGACGGTCTGGTCATCGGAGATCGTCCGATCGATATAGAAGCTGGGAAGGCTGCAGGGCTTTCGACCTATTTATTTGATTCCATGCCACACTTACACCAGTTTATATTTGAATAGAAAAGGGAAATTATGACAGAGGATAAACAGCAAGAAAATCAAGCACAAGAATATGATGCCAGTCAGATTCAGGTCTTGGAAGGACTAGAAGCCGTTCGGATGCGTCCGGGGATGTATATTGGATCGACCTCAAAAGAAGGTCTTCATCATCTGGTCTGGGAAATCGTGGATAACTCGATCGATGAAGCCTTAGCTGGTTTTGCTAGCCATATTGAAGTTTTCATTGAAGCAGATAATTCGATCACGGTTGTCGATGATGGTCGTGGGATCCCAGTGGATATCCAAGAAAAGACAGGTCGACCTGCCGTTGAAACTGTCTTTACCGTGCTTCACGCGGGAGGAAAATTTGGCGGAGGCGGCTACAAGGTTTCTGGTGGTCTTCACGGGGTAGGGTCATCCGTCGTGAATGCCCTCTCCACATCCCTCGATGTTCGCGTCTATAAAAATGGCAGTATCTATTACCAAGAGTATCGACGTGGACACGTTGTGGATGATTTGAAAGTCATCGGGGAGACTGATCGGACAGGGACAACCGTCCACTTTATTCCAGACCCAGAAATCTTCACGGAAACCACCGAGTATGATTTTGAAAAATTAAATAAACGAATTCAAGAACTAGCCTTTTTGAATCGTGGCTTGCGTATTTCTTTGACGGATAAGCGAGAAGGCTTAGAGCAAGAAAAGCATTACCACTACGAAGGTGGGATCTCTAGTTACGTCGAATACATCAATGAAAACAAAGATGTCATCTTTGAAAAACCCATCTACACAGATGGTGAAATGGATGATATTACAGTTGAAGTAGCTATGCAATATACCACAGGCTACCATGAGACGGTCATGAGTTTTGCGAATAACATTCATACTCATGAAGGTGGGACGCATGAACAGGGCTTCCGTACAGCTCTCACTCGTGTGATCAATGATTATGCTAAGAAAAATAAACTCTTAAAAGAAAACGAAGACAATCTAACTGGGGAAGATGTTCGAGAAGGGTTAACAGCAGTGATCTCGGTTAAACATCCAAATCCACAGTTTGAAGGACAAACCAAGACCAAGCTTGGAAATTCAGAAGTTGTTAAGATTACCAATCGACTCTTTAGTGATGCCTTTTCTGATTTCCTTTTGGAAAATCCGCAAATTGCTAAGAAAATCGTCGAAAAAGGAATTTTAGCAGCGAAAGCTCGAGTAGCCGCTAAGCGAGCGCGTGAGGTGACCCGTAAGAAATCAGGGCTTGAGATTTCCAACCTACCTGGTAAATTGGCAGATTGTTCTTCAAATAATCCACAAGAAACAGAACTCTTTATCGTCGAAGGGGATTCAGCCGGAGGATCTGCAAAATCTGGTCGAAATCGGGAATTCCAAGCGATTTTACCAATCCGTGGTAAGATCTTGAACGTTGAAAAAGCAAGTATGGACAAAATTCTAGCCAATGAAGAGATCCGTAGTTTATTTACTGCTATGGGAACTGGATTTGGTGCCGAATTTGATGTTACAAAAGCGCGTTACCAAAAATTAGTGATCATGACCGATGCCGATGTCGATGGCGCTCATATCCGAACCCTTCTATTGACCTTGATCTATCGCTATATGAAACCAGTCTTGGAAGCGGGATATGTTTACATTGCGCAACCACCAATCTATGGGGTCAAAGTCGGTAGTGAAATCAAAGAATATATCCAACCTGGTGCCAACCAAGAAGCCGAATTAGCTGCAGCTTTGGAACGTTATTCAGAAGGTCGCTCAAAACCAACCATCCAACGCTATAAAGGTCTTGGAGAAATGGATGATCACCAATTATGGGAAACAACCATGAATCCAGAACACCGCTTGATGGCACGAGTATCAGTAGACGATGCTGCGGAAGCAGATAAGATCTTTGATATGTTGATGGGGGACCGCGTGGAACCACGTCGTGAATTTATCGAAGAAAACGCTGAATATAGTACACTCGATGTATAAAATTCACCGAACGCTTCCCATTAATGGATATTTTATGGTATAATTACTAGGATTACGTTCAAGTAATACGATGAAGGAGTTTTTATATGTCTAGTGGACTAATTGTTCTCATCTTTATTGTCGCCCTTATCTTGATTGTAGGATATGTGGTTGCAGTCATTTTGAGAAAAAGAAATGAAGCCTTACTGGCAGCACTGGAAGAACGAAAAGAAAAGTTATACAACCTTCCGGTCAACGATGAAGTAGAGGCCGTAAAAAACATGCATTTGATTGGTCAAAGTCAAATTGCATTTCGTGAATGGAATCAAAAATGGGTAGATTTATCCTTAAATTCATTTGCTGATATTGAAAACAATCTGTTTGAAGCGGAAGGCTATAACAATTCTTTCCGTTTCATGAAGGCCAAACAAGCCATTGACAATATCGAAAGTCAGATCCAATTGATCGACGAAGATATCAAGGCGATTCGCAAAGCCCTTTCTGATCTGGAAGAGCAGGAACAAAAGAATAGCGGTCGTGTGGTTCATGCCTTGGATATGTTTGAAGAACTTCAAAAAGAAGTCACTTCAGACCCAGATCGTTATGGCAGTGCACTTCCTGAAATTGAAAAACAAATTGGAAATATTCAATCTGAGTTTTCACAATTTGTAACCTTGAATTCTTCAGGTGACCCTGTTGAAGCGGCTGAAATCCTTGATACAGCTGAAAATCATATTGTAGCCTTAAAACAAATTGTTGAGCGAGTGCCAGAAATTGTCACTGCTCTTCAAACAAAACTTCCTGATCAATTAGAGGATTTGGAAAGTGGCTACCGCAAGCTTTTGGAATCTGGATACCACTTCACTGAAACAGATATTGAATCTCGTTTCCAACAGTTGCATGCTTCTTTGAAGAACAATATGGCAAATGTATCTGCCCTTGAATTGGACAATGCCATTTACGAAAATGAACAAATTCAAGAAGAAATCGATGCATTGTATCACATCTTTACTCGTGAAATTGAATCACAAAAAGTTGTGAAGAAGTTAGTGAAACAACTGCCTGGCTATTTGAAACATGCTAAAGATAACAATAGCAAGCTTGCGGCAGAAGTGGAACGTCTCGGTAAAACATTTGTCTTGAATGAAAGCTTCAGCCAACAGTTAAAAGAGTTGGAAGCTGAGCTATCTTCACAAGAAAATGTGGTAGAAGATGCCTTGAAAGATTCATCTGAAACACAAAAGGCCTATTCTATCGTAGAAGAAGAGTTAGAAGCTATTGAAGCTCGCTTGAAAGAAATCGAAGATGAGCAAATTGGCTTAAGTGATTCCCTTTCAAAAATTGAAAAAGACGATGCCAATGCTCGCCAAAAAGTCAACATCTATGCCAACCGTTTGCATGCCATTAAACGCTATATGGACAAACGGAACTTGCCAGGAATTCCTCAAGAATTCTTAGAAATTTTCTTCACTGCAAGTAACAATACAGAAGCTTTGATGGATGAGTTAGAAGGGGATAAAATCAACATCGAATCAACCAATCGTTTGTTGGAAATCTTGACCAATGATATGAATGAATTGGAAGAAGCGGCGTATCGAATTGTTCAAAATGCAACATTGACAGAACAATTGTTGCAATACTCGAACCGTTACCGTTCATTTGATGATCATGTACAGGCAGCCTTTGATGAGTCCCTTTATATTTTCGAAAGAGAATATGACTATGCGGCTTCCTTCAAAGTCATCTCAGATGCTTTGGAAATGGTAGAAGCAGGCGTAACTGATCGCTTTGTTACTTCCTATGAAAAAACCCGCGAGCAAATTCGCTTTTAATAACAGAAAAATGACCTTTTAGGAGGTCATTTTTTTATCTTCAAATCATAATTGAAACTTGAAATTTAAACCCTATTTTTGTATAGTAAGGGAGAAATAAGAAAGGAAAGCGATGAAAGAAGTAACAGGTCTTCTCGTTATGGATGTAGATGGAACCTTGATCCGACAGGAAGGGATTGATCTACTAGCTCAAGAAGCTGGCGTGGGAGAAAAAGTGGCTGAGATTACAGCACAAGCAATGAATGGGAAGCTGGATTTTACAGCATCTTTAGAGGCGCGTGTTGCTTTATTGAAGGGATTAGAGACCTCTATCTTTCCGAAAATTTTGGAGCAGATGGAAGTCACGCCTGGTGCTGAGACATTGATCATGGAACTGCATCAAAGAGGTTACAAGGTTGGTCTTGTTTCGGGGGGATTTCATGAAGTCATTGATCCCATCGCAAGGTCTTTAGGAATTGATCTGGTCCTTGCCAATCGTTTGAGGACTTTTGATGGCCGTCTAACAGGGGAAGTCCTCGGTGGGATAATCACTCCTGAAAGGAAAAAAGAGGCACTTTTAACCTGGGCGAAAGAAAATCATGTCCCACGAAGTCAGACGATTGCGATGGGAGATGGTGCCAATGATCTTCCGATGATTGAAACAGCCGGTATCGGGATTGCCTTTATGGCCAAGCCAATCGTCGCTGAGCGAGCCCCATATCGTATCGAGAAGAGGGATTTAAGCCTTGTTCTTGAAATTCTAGACCAGCATAGAAAGGAAACAGCATGCATATCCTACTAGCCCCGGATTCATTTAAAGAATCATTATCTGCCAAACAAGTAGCAGAAGCCTTGAAAAAAGGATTTCAAGAGGCTCTACCAGATGCAACTTTTGACCTCCTTCCTATTGGGGATGGAGGCGAAGGCACCATGGAAACCCTAGCTGGAGTTCTGGATGTAACGGAGTACCAAACTCAAGTAACCGGACCATTTGGACAGCCTGTTTCAATGTCCTACTACCAAAAAGATAAGATGGCTTTTTTTGAAATGGCCTCACTTGTCGGTTTAGGCTCCATTCCAGCTGAAAAACGAAATCCTCTTGAACTGGAAACACGAGGAATTGGTGAACTTATTTTGCAATTGGTTGACCAAGGGGTTAAAACGATCTGTGTGGGAATTGGCGGTTCTGCAACAAATGATGGTGGGATTGGGATGGCAGCCGGATTAGGGGTAGCCTTCTATGATGATCAAGGCCATCTGCTTCGTCCTGTCGGGGCTTCGCTCGGTCGTGTAGCTAGAATAGATACCAGTGCGGTTCCAAAAGTTTTAGAAGACATCGAGCTCCAAGTCTTAACGGATGTAACCAATCCTCTCTGTGGCAGTCAAGGAGCGACCTATATCTTTGGTGGGCAAAAGGGATTAAATCCCCTTCTGTTTCCAGCTGTTGATCAGGCTATGCAGGGTTTTTACCAATTAGTAGATGCACGAATATTGTCCATGCCTGGTGCCGGAGCTGGAGGTGGCATGGCTGCTGGCTTGGTCGCTTTTGCCGGTGGTCAGATCTCCTCAGGAATTGAAAAAATCCTTGATTTGATTGACTTTGATCACAAAGTACAAAAAGCTGATCTGGTCGTGGTCGGGGAAGGTAGGATGGATCTCCAATCTCTTTCTGGTAAGGCACCTGTCGGGGTAGCCAAACGAACACCAGAGAAGATCCCAGTGCTTGCTATTTGTGGTAGCTTAGCGGAGGATTTGCCTGCTTTACCTAGTCATCACATTGAAGCTGCCTTCTCTATCGTACCTGGTCCTTGTGAGGTAGCAGATGCACTCGCTCATGCTGAAAGGAATCTGATTTCCTGCGCTCGAAATATTGGGAACCTTTTGAAAATGAAAGCAAACTAAAAAACCAATTGAGAAGGAAATTCCTTTTCAATTGGTTCTTTCTTTAGCCAAAGAGGCGTTTCCAAAATGATTTCTTTTCTGTACTAGCAGTCTCTTCTTTCTTTTCAAATAAATTTGGATACTGGAGATTCATGTCTGTTGGTGAAATTCCAGATGGATGATCCGTATGGATGATGAGACCAAAGGGAGAATGGCGACAGTCATCCGAAACGATGCTTGCTACAAGACCAAGATCCTTGGTTTTTTTCAAATATTGTAGCTGGCTGCTTTCATCTAAAACTGGGGAGATCTTGACCAAAACAGGATGAAAGCGTTCTGAAATGTTCGTAAGAATTGAAGAATAGTGCTCCAAATAGAGATTGTCCCTTGCCTCCTCCAAGGTACATGATGCAATCACACGCTCCTCATAAGTCTCCAAAAATCGACGCTGTTCATCAGGATTGAACCGAGTAGGACCAGCAGCTTTTTCTAAAATCGTTTTATTAATATCTGTCATAAGTTTAGTATAGCATAAAGCGTAGCAGAAGAGTAGAGGAATGCTAAAAAATTAAATAAGGAGGGGAAATGGAAGAAAATAAGACAGTGGAACCGTTTTCTTGTTAAAAACTTCTCAATTTTCGTAGATTTCCTTGTTTTTTCTTGAAAAAATAGCCTAATTACGATATGATAGAGGAGTAAAAAATATAACTCAATAAGGAGAGTAAGAAATGTCAATTATTACTGATGTTTACGCTCGCGAAGTCCTAGACTCACGCGGTAACCCAACACTTGAAGTAGAAGTTTATACTGAATCAGGTGCTCATGGACGTGGTATGGTTCCATCAGGAGCTTCTACTGGTGAACACGAAGCAGTTGAACTTCGTGACGGTGACAAATCTCGTTACGGTGGTCTTGGTACTCAAAAAGCTGTTGACAACGTAAACAACATTATTGCTGAAGCTATCATCGGCTATGATGTACGTGATCAACAAGCTATCGACCGTGCTATGATCGCTCTTGACGGTACTCCTAACAAAGGTAAATTGGGAGCAAACGCTATCCTTGGTGTGTCTATTGCCGTTGCTCGTGCAGCTGCTGACTACCTTGAAATCCCACTTTACAGTTACCTTGGTGGATTCAACACTAAAGTTCTTCCAACTCCAATGATGAACATCATCAACGGTGGTTCTCACTCAGATGCTCCAATCGCTTTCCAAGAATTCATGATCGTACCTGCTGGTGCACCTACATTCAAAGAAGCTCTTCGTTGGGGTGCTGAAATCTTCCACGCTCTTAAGAAAATCCTTAAAGGTCGTGGTCTTGAAACAGCCGTAGGTGACGAAGGTGGATTTGCTCCTCGTTTCGACGGAACTGAAGATGGTGTAGAAACTATCATCGCTGCTATCGAAGCTGCTGGTTATGTTCCAGGTAAAGACGTATTTATCGGATTTGACTGTGCATCATCAGAATTCTACGATAAAGAACGCAAAGTTTACGATTACACTAAATTTGAAGGTGAAGGCGCTGCTGTTCGTACTGCTGAAGAACAAATCGCTTACCTTGAAGGATTGGTTGACAAATACCCTATCATCACTATCGAAGATGGTATGGATGAAAACGACTGGGACGGTTGGAAAGCTCTTACTGAACGTCTTGGTGGTAAAGTTCAATTGGTTGGTGACGACTTCTTCGTAACAAACACTGACTATCTTTCACGTGGTATCGAAGAAGGTGCTGCTAACTCAATCCTTATCAAAGTTAACCAAATCGGTACTCTTACTGAAACATTCGACGCTATCGAAATGGCGAAAGAAGCTGGTTACACTGCCGTTGTATCACACCGTTCAGGTGAAACTGAAGATTCAACAATCGCTGATATCGCAGTTGCAACAAACGCAGGACAAATCAAGACTGGTTCACTTTCACGTACAGACCGTATCGCTAAATACAACCAATTGCTTCGCATCGAAGATCAACTTGGTGAAGTAGCTGAATACCGTGGATTGAAATCATTCTACAACCTTAAGAAATAAGCTAGTTTACTAGACTAAAAAGATCCTTGAGTTTTCTCAAGGATTTTTTTGTTATCGAGCCAAACAAAAACTCCTCAACTACAGCGTTGAGGAGTCGTGTTATTAGAACAAGCCTTTGATTTTGTCCAAGGCACCGCTGACCATTTCATTTCCAGAAACAAGCCCTTTTGCTTGTTCAAGGTAGTCACCGAGGTTGTCTTTGTTGTCTTCAACAAATTTCTTTGCAGCGTCGAAATCTTTCTTTTCGATCATTTCTTTTACTTGGTTAAATAAGTCCATTGGATTCATGCTTGGATCTCCTAAAATATAAGTTGTGAAGTCAGGCACGCGCCTTTTTCTCATCTATTTAATCATTTTTTTAGAGGTTTGACAACTAAAACGACTTAATGAAAAACCGTACAAACTGCCTCTGGAACATAGAAGTCGTCGGATAGAAGGGTCAATTTTCCGCTAGCAGAATCCCGCTTGAAGACTGTTGCGTTAGGTGAATCTTGATGGGCTGCGATGAGGTAGTTTTGATCTGGACTAATAGTGAAATCACGTGGATTGAGCCCTTGGCTTGGAACAATTTCAATGAGTTCTAAGCTGCCATCTGCTACAACTTTAAATACAGCGATAGAATTGTGAGCACGGTTAGATGCATAAAGGAATTTTCCATCGGCTGAGAGCTTGATAGCAGAAGCCCATTTTTGACCATCGTAGTCTGATGGAAGTGTGGAAACGGTTTGGAAGTGTTCGAATTCACCCATACCGTCATAAAAGAGGACGTCGATTGTGGCATTTAATTCATTGATGAGATAAGCAGTCTTGTAGTGGGGATGAAAGACAAGGTGACGAGGTCCTGATCCTGGAGCTGTTTGGTACTGATTGATCTGGGTAAGTTTTCCTTCCTCACTGACATCATAGACATGCAAACTGTCTGTTCCTAGGTCACATGTGATCAGATACTGATCTGGCGTAAGGTCTGCAAAGTGGGCATGCGGACTTGCTTGATTGGCGTGGGGACCACTTCCATGGTGAGTGTCTTCATCGACAAAGGACAAACGCCCATCTGCCTCTATCTTGTATACGAGAACTTGCCCTTTGTGATAGTTGGCTCCATAGACTAGTTGACGGTTATCATCGACAGAGACATAGCAGAGTGGAGCCCCTTCTTCGACAACGTGATTGAGCGGTTGAAAATCGGCTGTAAAACTAGCGATTCCCCCTTTTCCATCTTCAGCTCCGACACTATAAAGATTACCTTTTTTAGAAAAAGCGATATAGGTTGGATTGGGCTCAGCTACCACTAGTTCAAGATGGCTCAATGCGCCTGTTTCAGGGTCGAATTGTGCCTTGTAAATTCCTTTGGATTCTTTTTTGGTATAGGTACCGAAATAAATTGATTGAGACATAGGTCACCTCGTAAGATTTGTTAGGTTTATTATATCAAAGGTCCTATTGGAAGGCAATTGCTAGTTGAAGAAGGGAGTGGTCTTTCTGATTTTACTAGTTTTTTCGTAACTTCACGCTCAAAAAATGCTAAAATAGATACATGTTGAAATGAAAAGGAGTTTTCCGTGGATAATAAAGAAAAACAGTTTAGTATGTCCTGGTTTTTTAGATGGTTTTTAGACAACAAGGCTATTACCGTATTTTTAGTTACCTTGCTCTTGGGTCTGAACCTCTTGGTTTTGAGTAAGATCACCTTTATTTTTATTCCGATTTTTGAGTTTACAGGAGCTGTCATGCTACCAGTCATTATTTCTGGTTTGCTCTATTACTTGCTCAATCCTATTGTCGACTTTCTTGAAAGAAAAGGTCTTAAGCGGATTTTTGCGATTTCCTTCGTCTTTTTCTTGATTGCAGTGCTCTTAATCTGGGGTCTCGCTGTCGTGATTCCAGCTGTCCAACGACAAGTGGTGAGTTTCTTTCATAACCTGCCAACTTATTTGGAGAAGGCCAATGCAACTATTGACGATTTTCTAGACAATCGCGTCTCTTCTGATATCAAACCCCAGTTGGATGAGATCACCAAAGAATTGTCTGCAAATATTACTACTTGGGCCAGTTCGATCTCTGGGCGGGCTGTCAATTGGGTCAGCAACTTGATCGGAGTTGCTTCGCAAGTTATCGTTGCCTTGATCATCATGCCTTTTATTGTTTTCTATCTTCTTCGAGATGGGAAAAATTTAAAAGGCCACATTGTTCGCTTCTTACCGACAAAGATTCGTAAATCGGCTGAACAAGTTCTCTCAGATGTCAATACCCAGCTCTCCAATTATGTTCGAGGGCAAATTACAGTAGCCATTGTCGTCGCCATTATGTTTATCCTCTTCTTTAAGATCATTGGCTTACGTTATGCAGTGACACTTGGGATCTCTGCGGGGATCTTGAATTTGATCCCATACTTGGGTAGTTTTTTAGCCATGTTACCTGCTTTAGTTTTGGGCTTGGTAGCAGGACCAGAGATGTTTATCAAGGTCTTAATTGTATTTGCAGTGGAGCAAACCATTGAAGGACGTTTCGTATCACCTTTGGTTTTGGGAAGTCAGTTAAATATCCATCCAATTACCATTTTATTTGTGCTCTTGACGTCAGGATCTATGTTTGGAATCTGGGGAGTTTTCCTTGGTATTCCGGTCTATGCGTCTGCTAAGGTCGTTATTGGAGCTATCTTTGAATGGTATAAGGTCGTCAGTGGCTTGTATGAAGAACACAATGAAGTAGAAGAGGAAACACAGAGTGAGTCATAGTCAACAAATGGTAGAGGCTCTTGATCAGCAAGAGCTAGAAGAAGCAGAAGTTCAATTTCAAAAGGCCTTGTTAGAAGATAGTGAAGCGCAACTATTGGATTTGGGTCAATATCTTGAAAGTATCGGTTTTTACCCTCAGGCAAAAGAGGTTTATGAACAGATTGCAGAAACCTATCCAGAAGTATATCTGAGTTTGGCAACCATACTTGCAGAGGAAGGGCAAACGGAAGAGGCCTTTGCATATTTAGAAGAAATTGGCCCTGAGTCTAACTGGTATGTAGCCAGTCTCTTGGTCAAGGCTGATCTCTATCAGCTGGAAGGTCTCGCAGATGTGGCGCGTGAAAAATTAGTTGAAGCAGCAAATCTGTCTGATGATCCAATCATTCAATTAGGGTTAGCTGAAATCGATCTGGAATTGGAACGCTACCAAGAGGCTATCCAAGAGTATGCCCAGTTGGACAATCGGGAGATTTTGGAAGCGACAGGGATTTCTACCTATCAACGGATTGGTTTTGCCTATGCCAATCTTGGAAAGTTTGAAGCAGCTGTGCCCTTCTTAGAGAAAGCTCTGGAGATTGAGTTTGATGACCAGATTGCCTACGAATTGGCGACCTTATTGTCTGATCAAGAAGAATACCAAAAAGCCCTGATCTACTACAAACAAATTGACACCTTGTCGCCTGATTTTGAAGGGTATGAGTACGGGTATGCCTTGGCCTTACAGGCAGAAAATGACCGTGAAAAAGCGCTTGAAATCGCCAAACAAGGGATTGAGAAGAATCCATTTGACGCACAGTTGAAGCTTCTTGCTTCTCAGCTTTCTTATGAGCTCCACCAGCCTGAACAGGCAGAAACTTATCTGTTGGAAGCTAAAGAAGTGGCAGATGATCTCGAAGAGATTGCTCTTCGCCTCACTACCCTTTATTTAGAACAGGAGCGTTTTGACCAAGTCTTAGATTGGCAAAATGAAGAAGTCGAAACGGTTGTCACCCGTTGGAACATTGCCCGTGCTTTGGCTGCCTTAGAGAAAACAGAAGAAGCCGTATCAGCCTACCAAGAGCTCTATGAGGACTTGAAGGACAATCCAGAATTCCTCGAAACGTATGTTTATCTGTTGCGTGAGGCTGGAGATGTGACGAAGGCGCGTGAAGTGGCGAACCAGTATTTGGCGATCGTACCAGACGATGTACAGATGCAAACCCTCTATGATAGCCTCTAATCAAAACCATATCGTGAAGATTCGGAATAGTTTGTGGTATACTGGTAGAAGATAGAATGAGGAGAGAAAAACATGGAACCAGTGAAACTTTTTCAATACAATACCTTAGGTGCCCTAATGGCGGGTCTGTACGGGGGTTCATTTACGATTGGAGAACTCTTGGAACACGGAGATCTAGGAGTTGGGACGCTTGATTCTATTGATGGAGAGTTGATCGTATTAGATGGTAAGGCATATCAGGCCAAGGGATCAGGGGATCATCCTGAAATAGTCGAAGTTTCTCCGGATGCCAAGGTTCCTTATGCAGCAGTCGTTCCTCACCAAGCAGAAGTGATTTTCCGCCAACGCTTTGAAATGACGGATGAGGAATTGGAAGCCCGTATTGAATCGTATTACGATGGGGAAAATCTTTTCCGCTCCATTAAGATTCGTGGTGACTTTGCCAAGATGCATGTCCGTATGATTCCAAAATCCACACCAGAGATGAAGTTTGCAGAGGTTGCAACCCATCAGCCAGAGTATACACGGGAAAATGTCACTGGAACCATCGTCGGTTTTTGGACACCAGAAATTTTCCATGGCGTGAGTGTGGCTGGTTATCATTTGCACTTTATTTCAGATGACCACACCTTTGGTGGCCATGTCATGGATTTTGTCATCACAGAAGGGATTGTAGAGGTGGGGGCCATCGATCAGCTGGATCAACGTTTCCCAGTTCAAGACCGTCAGTACCTCTTTGCCAAATTCAATGTTGATGAGGTCAAAGAAGACATTAATAAAGCAGAATAAAAAGGTTGAGCGTCGCTCAACCTTTTAGAATGTAGACAAACTGTTCTAAGAATGCTGAAAAATAAAATGAGGTATACTTTTAGGCTCATTCAACATAGATTGAAACTTTCCGCCGTGAGAAAAGTGCTTGAAATATAATCATTTCAAGCACTCGGGAGTTTTGAGACTTTAGGCTCAAAACTAAGTCATGGAACTTCTTCGAAGTTCGCTGACGTCCGTTCTCACCTAAGGAAAGTTTCTTAAATAACATTATCTTCAATACGAAAGGGTTGAGCATCGCTCAACCTTTTATTTTTGAAATCAGTCTGTTAGTTTCATGGCTTTGATTTTTTCTTCTTCTGGGGTGACCCGCAGAGTCTTCTGGCCAGTGTAGGTGACAAAGCCGGGCTTTCCACCAGTTGGTTTATTGAGTTTCTTGGCTTCGATCATATCTACTTGGACCAGGTTTGAGAGACGGGCCTTGGAATAGTAGGCAGCCAACTCTGCAGCATCGGTCTTCACTTCATCCGATGGATTTAGATTTCCTGTAATGATGACATGGCTTCCCGGGATATCTTTGGCATGGAACCAGAGCTCATCTTTCTTAGCGATCTTAAAGGTCAGTTCATCGTTTTGCAGATTATTGCGACCTACTAAAATGATGGTTTTTCCATCACTAGCCAGGTATTTTTCTGGTTTTTTACGTTTATGAATTTTTTCACGGTTACGCCGTTTGATAAAGCCGGTCTGGATCAGCTCTTCTCGAATTTCAGCCACCTCAGCCAGGCTCGCTTGAGAAAGGGCTGTTTCAACCGTTTCAAGATAAGAAATGGTTTCCTTGGTTTCTTGAATGAGGATGGTCAAATGTTTGACGGCTTCTTTTAACTTCTGGTAGCGTTTAAAGTAGCGTTGGGCATTTTGATTGGGGGTCAGGGCCTTGTTGAGTTGGATGGTAATGGGCTCGTTGGTATAGTAATTGTCCAGGACAACCTGGTCTTGGTCGTTTGGTACCTGATGGAGGAAGGTTGTCAGTAATTCTCCTTTTTGGCGGAATTCTTCCGCATTGTCGGTCGCCGCTAACTCCGCCTCTTGCTTGGCTAATTTTTTTCGGTTCTTTTCAAGATCGTTTTCGACCTTGCGGATCAATTCACTGGCCTGTTGTTGCACCCGATCGCGCTCAGCCTTGTCTCGGTAATAGTCATCCAGTAGATCTGAAAGTGTCTCAAATGTTTGACTCGACGCATCCGCAAAGGGGATAGCCGAGAAGGATTTGGTCGTTAGGCGTGGCTCAGAAGGTGCCTCGAAAAAGGCACGGAAGGTTTTTAATTTTTCATCCGTCTCAAGTCGCTTGGCTAATTCTTGAGCCGTATCTCGCCCCAAACCTTGGAAACATTTTTGAAGGTTTTTTGGGCTTAACTCTTCCTTGTGAAGAAGGGCAAAAAGGGCTTCATCTCCAATTGTAAAAGGATTGACCGCGTCGGTTTTTGGAGGAGCTACATAGGTTGATCCAGGGAGAATGGTCCGGTAGCTATTTTGTGAGAAACCGACATGTTTAATGGCTTCGATGATTTTATTGCTGGTGCGGTCCAGGAGAATAATATTACTGTGCTTGCCCATGATTTCGATCATGAGGCTGACAGAAATGGCATCTCCAATTTCGTTTTTATTGGAGACACGGATTTCAAGAATCCGGTCGTTCTCCATTTGCTCAATCCCTTCAATGACAGCGCCTTGAAGATATTTGCGCATAACCATAATAAAGGTATTGGGAAAGGCAGGATTTTCAAAGTTGGTCTGGGTCCGTTGGATCCGTCCGAAGACAGAATGGGCAGAGAGCAAGAGTTTTTGGTTTTTTCGATTGCCTCGGATTTGGAGCACCAATTCTTGCTCGAAGGGTTGGTTAATTTTTTGAATGCGGCCACTCAAGAGTTCGGCCTTCAATTCTTGCACCATATGGTGTAAAAAAAATCCATCAAAAGACATGGGATTCCTCATCATTCTAGCGTTTATTCTAGTAAATTATATCAAAAATAGAGCGGAAATCCCAGAAAGAAGCAAGGGGATGTAATATAGAAAATGCGAACGTTTCCAAAAAAATACTGAAAAAGTATTGACATTTTTGAAAGAAAACTTTAAAATGTAAGAAATTAGAAAAGTAGTAAATGAAAGTTTCAAGAGAGCCCACGGTTGCTGAGAGTGGGTAGCGGCAGTTTATGAAATTGGACTAATGATGAGATGAATTTGAAACAATAAAAATTCGGTTGGCACACCTTATCGTGCAACTTGTTGCTAGACAAGACAGAGATATGGGGGAGACTATCCTTTTCCCATAAGTGAGGTGGCACCGCGATGACACGTCCTCACATAGCTTTTGCTATGTGTGGGCGTGCTTTTTGTTTTAGATGAGAAGGGAGAAAAGATATGAAGAAACGATGGCGTCTCATTCTTTAGAGGATGAAAAATAGAAGAAAATGAAAAAATAGAAGAGGTATTAAAGATGAAAAATAAACGGTTAATGGGAATTATTGGTTTGATTGCAGCAGCAGTCATTGGGACAGCGATCTATTCAGCTACAGCAGGCAAAGACAACAAGGCAGCAACTAGCAATGAAAAGGCTAAAGTTGGGGTCTTGCAGTTGGTCAGCCACCCTTCGCTTGATTTGATTTACAAGGGAATTCAAGATGGTTTGGCTGAAGAAGGTTATGACAAAGACAAAGTGGACATTGATTTCCTCAATGCAGAAGGCGACCAAAACAAGGTTGCAACCATGAGTAAACAATTGGTAGACAAGGATAACCAAGTCTTGATTGGGATTGCAACCCCATCTGCTCAAGGTTTGGCTAGTGCAACCAAAGACAAACCAATTGTCATGGGTGCTGTAACCGATCCAGTCGGCGCAAACTTGGTCAAAGATTTGAAAAAACCAGGTGGCAATATCACTGGGGTATCTGACCACAATCCTACTGAGCAACAGTTGAAATTGATCAAAGAGTTGACTCCAAACGTAAAAACAATCGGGGTTCTATACTCAACCAGTGAAGACAATTCAAAATCTCAAGTAGAAGAATTTACAAAATTGGCTGAAAAAGCAGGCTACAAAGTGGTTCCGTATTCAGTTCCTTCTACAAACGAAATTGCTTCAACAGTATCGGTTATGTCAGGTAAAGTGGATGCTATCTGGGTTCCAATCGACAATACCATCGCATCAGCCTTCTCAACTGTTGTTGAAGCCAATAAAGATGCTAAAAAACCAATCTTCCCAAGTGCGACAGCCATGGTAGAAGCGGGTGGCCTTGGTTCAGTCGTTGTCGACCAACATGATCTTGGGGTAGCAACTGGTAAAATGGCTGCGAAAATCCTGAAAGGTCAAAAACCTGCAGACACACCTGTAGAAATCTTTAGCCAAGGAAAATCTGTCATCAATAAAAAAGTCGCAGATGAATTGGGCATTACTATTCCAGAATCTGTCTTGAAAGATGCTGGACAAGTCATT
>JAGZZN010000093.1 GCA_018377375.1 Streptococcus parasanguinis | reverse complement strand
AGTACTTGATGCTGTAGCAGCTGCAGAGCGTGAAGGGGCTGATGTTATCGGTGTTGTGGCTATCTTCACTTACGAATTGCCAAAAGCTGAGAAAAACTTCGCTGATGCTGGCGTGAAATTGGTCACTCTTTCAAACTACACTGAGTTGATCAAAGTGGCTAAAGTGCAAGGCTACATCACAGCAGACGGACTTCAACTCTTGAAAAAATTTAAAGAAAACCAAGAAACTTGGCAAGACTAAATATCATGATTGAAGGCGGAACGTTTCAGGCGTTTCGTTTTTTTTAGTATAATTTAGGAAATAATAGAAGCAGGGAGAATATAAGATGTCAGTAAATGAGTGGTCAGATGCAACGGCAATGGCTGAGGCCGTGCGAAATAAGACGGTCAGTCCCCGAGAACTAGTAAAGGATACTATAAGTGAAGCGGAAAGGACGAATACTAAAATCAATGCTATCGTCAGTCAACGTTACGAGAAAGCTTTAGAAGAAGCAGAAACTAGAGACTTTTCAGATAAACCTTTTGCTGGTGTCCCAATTTTCCTAAAGGATTTAGGTCAGGAGCAAGCTGGTGAGCCGTCAACAGCGGGTTCTCGCCTATTTACAAGTTATCGGGCTAAGGAAACGGATAATTATGTTAAGAAACTTGAGGAATTGGGCTTTATTATTTTAGGACGTTCTAGCACTCCTGAGTTTGGCTTCAAAAATATCAGTGATGCTCAGATTCATGGTCCTGTCAATCTACCTGATGATGTGAGGCGTAATGCTGGTGGCTCAAGTGGCGGTGCGGCTGCTATTGTGAGCTCTGGCATTTCTCCTTTGGCCCCAGCTAGTGACGGTGGGGGCTCTATTCGAATTCCAGCTTCCTTTAACGGCCTAATCGGTCTCAAGCCTACCAGAGGACGAATTCCTGTCGGTCCTGGTTCGTTTCGTGGATGGCAGGGAGCCTCTGTCCAGTTTGCTTTGACTAAGTCTGTTCGAGATACAAAATGCTTGCTTTATCATATGCAGACGTGTCAGATGGAAAGTCCCTTTATCTTGCCCAAACTTGACAAAGATTCTTTAGATAAACCAGTTCAACCTCTGAAGATTGCTTTTTCTACTGTCTCTCCTATTGGTGGTAAGGTATCAGAATCTGCTATTGCGGCGACAAAAAAGGCTGCTAGAGCATTAGAAAGTCTAGGACATCATGTCCATGAAATCACCTATCAGCCCTTGAATGGGATTGAAGCTATGCAGTCTTACTACATCATGAATAGTGTTGAGACGGCTGCCATGTTTGATGGTATAGAGGCTGGTTTGGGACGTCAGATGACGCTTGAAGATATGGAGTTGATGACTTGGGCTATTTTCCAATCTGGGCAAAAGATTCCTGCCAAAGTTTACTCTAAAGTCCTAACTCAGTGGGACCAGTATAGCCATCAGATGGCGAATTTTCATGAGTCTTACGATATTCTTCTGACTCCTACAGTTGCGGATGTGGCACCTAAGCATGGGCAGTTTGCCCTCTCTGAAAGCCTACAGAACCAACTCAAGCATATGTCTGAGTTTGATTGGCCAAAACAACAAGAACTTATTTGGGATATGTTTGCGGATAGTTTAGATTGGACGCCTTTCACCCAACAAGCTAACCTGACGGGACAACCATCGATTTCTTTACCTGTCTATCGTGATGGGCAAGGGCTGTCCCTTGGTGTTCAACTGACAGCCGCCAAGGGAAGAGAAGACCTCCTCTTACACTTGGCCCAACAAATGGAAGAAGGTTCGGTTTTTAGCTAGCTATACTCATTCTCGGTTCAATTTTTTGTAAAACCCTTTCAAATAGTGTAGTCTAAAATTATAAGTTTTTAACTTAACATTATTATTTGTTCTAAGGAGACACACATAGATGAAAAAGAGATTTTTCGCCGTTTTCAGCCTAATCTTGACTGCGGTCTTTTTGGTTGCCTGCTCGTCACAAAGTACAGGTGAGAAGAACTGGGAAAAGATTGAGAAACGTGGTAGCATCAAGGTTGCGACTGCTGGAACACTTTACCCACAAACCTACCACGATGATAAGAATAATTTGACTGGTTATGACGTTGAGATTCTCAAAGAAGTTGGAAAACGTCTTAAGTTGAAAATTGAATTCACTGAGATGGGTGTAGATGGCATGCTTACTGCTGTAAATAGCGGGCAAGTCGATATCGCTAACTACTCACTCGAAGACGACAATAAGAATGTTAAAAAATTCTTACGTTCTGAACCATACAAGTATTCCTTCACTTCAATGGTCGTTCGTGAATCGGATAATTCTGGAATCTCTTCATGGAAGGATCTTAAAGGCAAAAAGGCAGCCGGTGCTGCAAGTACAAAGTACATGAAGATTGCCAAAAAAATGGGTGCTGAACTAGTCGTATATGATAATGTTACCAATGACGTTTACATGCAAGACTTGGTAAATGGGCGTACAGACGTTATCGTCAACGATTACTATTTGCAAAAGATGGCAGTAGCCGCTATCAAAGACAAGTACCCAGTTAAGATCAACGACGGTATCTACAGTAACCCTTACTCAACAAGCTTTACCTTCTCATTGAAGAATAAAACCCTTCAAGAAAAGGTCAACAAAGCCATCAAAGACATGAAGAAAGATGGTACCCTTACCAAGATTTCAGAGAAATTCTTTGCTGGTCAAGACGTTACAAAGAAAACAAAAGTTGACTATACTGAGATTGATATCTCTGATGTTGAATAATATAAGCGATCCAATTGGATCGCTTATTTGCTAAAGAAATGTTTAGAAAGATAGACTTATGATTATTGATTTTTCACTGATTCTAAAGAGCATTCCCTATGTCCTGTCTGGTCTGCCTTATACGTTAGGAATCTCGCTTTTAAGCTTTATGGTTGGGAATGTTTTTGCTATCATCCTTGCCTTTATGCGAATGTCTCAAAAGCCTTGGTTAAAGTATCCAGCCCGTATTTATATTTCCATCATGCGTGGGGTTCCTATGTTGGTCGTGCTCTTCATTCTTTACTTTGGTTTGCCTTATGTTGGTGTTCAGCTACCTGCCCTTCTTTGTGCCTTTATTGGCTTCTCCTGTGTTAGTGCCGCTTATATGGCAGAGATTTTCCGTTCATCCATAGTGGCCGTAGATAAGGGACAGTGGGAAGCAGCTCGCTCTCTTGGTCTTCCTCAGAAGTCTATTATCCGTCGGATTATCTTACCTCAGGCTATGCGTATAGCAGTAGCCCCTCTTGGTAATGTTATTATTGATATGTTTAAGAGTTCCTCATTGGCGGCTATGATTACAGTGCCTGACATTTTCCAAAATGCTAAGATTATCGGTGGGCGTGAGTATGACTACATGTCTATGTATATCCTAATCGCCCTTATTTACTGGACTTTGAGCTTTACTTTAGAACTGCTTGAAGGCTATCTTGAAAAACGTTTAGATAGCTATTAATTTTTGAAAAAATTGTTTGAATATCTAATAAAATATTGAAATTTATTTAATTCTAATCTTATAAATGTGGTATAATAAAAGCGATTTAAAAATCAGAAAGGTCTTTTGGAATGAAGAAGAAAACAGTCGTTGCAACGACACTATCAACCCTACTTGTCTCAACTGCCATCTTGGCTAATGCTGTCCAAGCTGACGAGGTAGAAACTCATGCAGCTGTAACAGCACCAAGCACTGAAGTTGTGGCTACAGAGGCAACTACCAATGCGACATCTACTGTAGCAACAACTGCAGCAAACGAGTCTGCAGCTCCAATAGCTAGTTCAACATCAGTTGTTACTGCTTCTACAGCTGAAACAAGTGAGACACCAGTTGCCACAGCCAGTGAAACAGCAACTGCAACTGCAGTCGCAACTCCTACAACAGAAGTCGTGACAAATGCTAGCACAAGTGCCAGCAATGACACTGTAACTGTTCTTCACACCAACGACGTTCATGGTCGTATGGTTGAAGATGATCGTAACGGAGTTATTGGTGATGCCCTTTTGTCTGGTATCGTCAATGATTCTCGTTCAAAAGGAACAACCCTTGTCTTTGACTCTGGGGACTCATTCCAAGGTCTTCCAATCTCAAACAGCTCTAAGGGTGAGGACATGGCAAGCGTCATGAATGCTGTTGGTTTTGATGCCATGACAGTGGGGAACCATGAGTTCGACTTTGGTCTTGACCAATTGCGTCGTTTGAGCAAACAAATCAATTTCCCAATCATCACATCTAACGTTTATGTGGACGGCGTACGTCTTTTCCAACCATCTACAATCATTGACAAAACACCTGGTGTTGATGGAGATGAAGTAGTTGTTATTGGTGTTACTACACCTGAGACAGCTACTAAGACACACCCACGTAATATCACTGGTGTCTCTTTCACCGATCCTATTACTGAGGTTAAAGCTGTTGTTGACCAAGTGGAGTCAAATGCTCGTGCTGAAGGTAAGGAATACAAGACTTATATTGTCCTTAGTCACTTGGGTATAGATACAACAACTCCAGTTGAATGGCGTGGATCAACATTGGCAGAAGCTCTTTCAAACTATGCACCTTTGAAAGGAAAACGTGTTCTTGTCCTTGATGGTCACTCACACACTCTTCACACAGCGACATACGGCGAT
>JAGZZN010000092.1 GCA_018377375.1 Streptococcus parasanguinis | reverse complement strand
CATCGCAGATGCTAGACAGTTTATCTTTTTTACACAGTTCTCCGCCCGTATTCAGTTCAGCGAATACGGTAAACCCATCCTTTCTTTTTTTATTGAGTATTTAGGAGAGCTTTCCGCTCGTGTTCAAATTAGAACACATGCTCTTCCTTTCATTTTTATATTTAATTTGTTAATGAATCCAAAAACGCATAGAGTTTGGCATTCATTTCTCGATAATCGTAAACACGAATGGCTTCAGGTTTTTGAACAAAGGTCAGGTTTTGACTTTGTTCTTCCAAAACATCTTCACCGTCAGCAGCAATCAAGAGATCAACTGCTTCTGGATCAAATTCCAAGTGGGCTTGGAAGGCATAGTGTTTCGGACTAAAGCGAATCATCTGACGTGGACAGCCTTGACTGGTCGCAAGAACAACAGCATCTTCTGTCAATCCGGGCATATCGCCATGCCAGTGACCAGTTTCAAGAGTTTTTCCAAACTCACCGACATGTGGATCTGTGAGTCCTTCAGGCGTCAAGGTCACAGGATAAACACCAATCTCGCGCTCAGGGCTGTGTTCATACTCTGCGCCATAAGCAACAGACAGGAGCTGGGCACCAAGACAGACCCCAACAATATAACGATCTGCCTTCATGGCTTTTTGAATCAACTCGATCTCTGCCTGAGGATCGTAGTATGGAAAAGTTTCCCGATCTTCATCTGGCGATTGAGGTCCTCCCATGACGATCAAAAAATCGATATCATCCACTGTCTCAGGTAAGGCTTCATTCTCATAGACTTTGGTCGTGGTCACTTGATGGCCACACTCCTGCGCCCATTTTAGATAAGCGCCCGGCACTTCAAAGGTTTCATGCAGTACAAAATGTACCTTCATCATTTCTTCTCCCATCTCTTTCGAATCACATAAGACAGACCAGCCGCAAGTACAAGCGGGATAGTCAAATTCCAAGCTTGGCCTGTAAATCCAAGGCTCAGGGCAATGGCTGTCAGAGGAGCTTCTAGGGTCGTCCCTAAAAAGACGGTCGCTCCTAGTAACATCCCTAGAGCAGGATCCAGATGAATCCCAAGGACTGTCAAAAGCAAGGTCACTAGATAGCCAGAGCCAATCCCTAAGGCAAATGATGGTGTCAAGGTACCCCCATAAGCACCATTACGCAAGAGGAGATAAACCAGAAGCCCCTTCACTGCAAGACTCAGTGGAAGATAAGGAATTGACTGACTAGACAAGAGCGCTTGGGCTAGTACCTGGCCATTTCCCATAAAGATAGGGAAAAAGGCTACTAGGCTCCCCAGCACTAGAAAGGCTAGCGGAAGAGCCCAAAGGACCGTCCTATCCTTCCGCCGTTTGTGAGTAGCCCGCTTGGCGAGGAAAGCAAAGACCAGAGCCAAGGGAGTGACCAAGAAAGCAATCACAATAGCCTGTAAGAAGCTGCTAGCCGACCATGAGACTGCGGACAGATGATAAATGGCCTCCTGACCAACGATGGGCTGAGCGACCCAGGTGGCCAGATAAGTACTGGTCAAAACCAGTAGAAAGTTCTGCCAACCGTAGGCGAGCCCTAAGGTCTCAAAGACAAACAAGCTACTGGCAAAGGGGACCTGATAGACCGCAGCTAAACCAGCTCCAGCCCCACAGGCGATCAAGACTTTTCGCTCTTTGAGAGCTAGTGAGAACCCCTTCGCCAAACGACTAGCTAGAAGAGCCCCGACCTCACGTGGGGCTCCTTCTTTTCCGACCGATGCACCTGCTCCTACAATTGCCACCTGCATCCCTGCATGAAGGAGGTGGGGGAAGGGCGCTGGATCCCTGTCTCCAGCTAAGTCAATTTGCTGGCGAATAGACAGGATCTTATAACGCTTTTGCAGGACATACCAGAAGCCTGCTGCCAAGCACCCAGTCACACACAAGACCAGAAATCTACGGAGACCTCCAGCTTTTTGGAATTGCTGGAGCAAATCCGAACTAGCTTGGCCAAAGGCCAGCTCTTGCACCCCTTCTAGTAGATAATGACAGGCAATTCCGACCAGACCCGTCCCTATCCCTAATGATAAGGTGGCTAGAAGAAACCTCAGTCCGTAGGGCAGCCTTTGGAGTCGTACTTTCATTGGATTAGAGTTCAGCAAGAATCGCTTTTAGCAATCCTTTGAAGTCGCCTTTGACGCGCTCTGTCACTTCTACTACTTCTTCGTGGTTGAGCTCTTCTTGGAAACCAGCCGCAAAGTTGGTAATACATGAAATACCAAGAACCTTCAAGCCAGAATGCGCTGCAACGATGACTTCAGGAACGGTTGACATACCGACAGCATCTGCTCCAAGTGTCTTATACGCACGGATTTCAGCTGGAGTCTCGTAGGTAGGCCCAGTCACACCGATATAAACCCCATCATCCAATTTGATACCCAATTTGTCTGCTACTTTATGAGCAGTCTCACGGTATTCAGGTGTGTAAGCTTTAGACATATCAGGGAAACGTGGACCAAAGTCATCCAAGTTTTCACCGATCAATGGGTTTTGACCAGTCATGTTGATGTGGTCTGTGATAGCCATCAAAGTACCAGGACCAAAGCCGATACCACCGGCAGCGTTGGTAACAAGAACCCCTTCACAGCCCAAAACTTTCATGACACGAACTGGGAAAGTCACCACTTCTAGTGGGTTTCCTTCGTAGAAGTGGAAACGTCCTTGAAGGGCCAAAACCTTGCGTCCAGCAAGCTCACCATAAACCAATTTACCAGCATGGCCGACAACTGTTGAACGACCCCAGTTTGGAATTTCAGAGTAGTCAACTACGACTGAATTTTCGATTTCTTCAGCCAGTTCTCCAAGACCTGATCCAAGGATCAAGCCAAACTCAGGTGCTTCCATTCCTTTGCCTTTCAAAAAAGCAGCTGTTTCATTGATTTTTGCTAATAATGTCATTGCATATCTCCTTTATAATTTCCTTAAAAATTGGCCAATTTTGTCAAATGTATTGGCATTGCGAATGGTCAACAGACGGTAATCCGGCATCTTGAGGACTTGTCTGTGGTAAGCTGTCTTTGTATAAGTCTCTTCTGAGTATTTTCCCCAGAAGATCCCGAGTATTCCACGATGGATGATTTCATCACCGAGTGAAAAAGAGGAGACCAGCTCCCAGACAGCATCCTGATCAAGGTCTTCTGTGTAAAAGAGAACATCCTTGCAGGCCAGATCCTCCTGCCACCAGGCTGGTAGAGCAGCGAGATCTCGCGCATAGTCCTCAGCTGAAAAGAGAGAAAAAGACTGGATAAAGGGATAGTGATCACGAAAGAAAGATCCCAGCAAATCTACCAATTCTTCTTTAGAACCTGCTGATTCAAAGAAGATATTGCCACTATTGATGTAGCTCTCTACCTCATCCAGCCCGATCGTTTGAAGCTCCTCTCGAAGTTCTGCCATCACGACCTTGTTTTTCCCGCCAACATTGATCCCTCTTACGAGGAGAGCAAAGCGCATCATCTTAGACCAATTTATCTAAGAAGCTTTCTCCGATCATGGCTTTCTCAACACCAAAGTTTTCCGCCACAGTAGCTGAGATATCCGCAAAGTGGCCAACCGGAATCACGCCATTGCCTTTGAAAGATGGGCTATAAGCCAAGAATGGGATGTATTCACGCGTATGGTCAGTACCAGCGTAGGTTGGGTCGTTACCATGGTCAGCCGTAATCATCAAGAGGTCATCTTCACGCATGGCTGCGATGATTTCTGGCAAACGTTCATCAAACTCATGCAAGCAATCGCGGTAGCCGTGCGCATTGCGACGGTGTCCGTAAAGAGCATCAAAGTCTACCAAGTTGGTAAATGAGAAGCCTTCTTGGAACTCAGGAAGTCCCATGGTCTTGATCAAGGTATCCATACCGTGGCTATTTGATTTGTTGTGGCCCATATCGTGGTTGATACCAGCACCGTTGAAGATATCGTTGATCTTACCAACTGCATAGGTATCGATACCAGCTTCGTTCAATTTATCCAAAACAGTTGGCGCAAATGGTGAAACAGCCAAGTCACGACGGTTAGCCGTACGTGTGAAGTTGCCTGGTTCTCCAACATAAGGACGAGCAATGATCCGACCAAGAAGTGCTGGACGTTCCAATGTGATGGAACGAGCGTATTCACAAATACGGTAAAGTTCATCCAAAGGAATGATGTCTTCGTGAGCTGCGATTTGAAGAACTGGGTCAGCTGATGTATAGATGATCAACTCGCCTGTTTCCATTTGGCGTGGTCCGAAGTCATCGATAACTGCTGTACCAGAATAAGGTTTGTTGGCTTCGCGGATGACCTTGCGACCTGAGAATTCTTCGATTTTTGTCAAGATTTCTTCTGGGAATCCATTCCAGAAAGTATCAAATGGTTCTGTAATATTAAGCCCCATGATTTCCCAGTGACCAGTCATGGTGTCTTTCCCAAGAGAGACTTCTTGCAATTTTGTTGCATAGCCTGTTGGGTTGCTTTCAGCTGGCACCGTCTTCAATGGTACTTCACGAGGAATATTTCCAAGACCGATTTTGGCCATGTTTGGTACATTCAAGCCGACGGTTTTAGAGATGTGGCCCAAAGTATCAGATGCTCCATCTGGAACACCTGCATTGACAAAGTTATTGGCATCTGGTGCAGCACCGATCCCAACTGAATCCAGCACAACTAAGTGCATGCGTTTAAATTTTGACATATACTGCCTCTTTCCTTTATTAAACTAGCTATATTATACCATATCCCTATAAGAAGAGAGCCGTTGTTTGATCCGAGGCTGGGACAAAAGTCCTAGCCTCTCAATTGTTTTTGGATTGTCGAGCAAGACGCAGT
>JAGZZN010000091.1 GCA_018377375.1 Streptococcus parasanguinis | reverse complement strand
CCCTCACGCTTCACTGTAACTTTTAACTCTTGCCATGTTTCCATCATTAAGATACCAAGCCCGTAAAACACAAAGCCAAAATAGGAAACTCTCTGAAGACACTTGTGTCTAAGAGAAGTTTATCTTTTTGGCATAGTGTTTAGGGCGGGTTCAGTTTAGAAATTTAACCGAACCGTCCTTTCTATTTCTCTATCAATTTTTTCATGTAGACCATATCCATGCCTTCTTTTTCAGGCTCGATATGGGTTTGATGGTAGCCATTTTTCTTGTAGAAGGCAACCATTCCCGCATCCTGTAATACCGTACACAAATCCCATTGTGTGATGGTTGGAAATTCTTTTTCCAGCAAGCTTAAACCTTTAGATCCATACCCTTTTCCTTGATAGGGAGGTAAAATCGCCGCTGTTCCCAACCAAGCATTTGTTAACTCTTCATTGGTCTGAATTCGTAAAAAACCAATCTTTTCTTCATTTTCTTTCACAAAGTAGTAATAGCTATTAGGACGTTCTACGAGTTTCCACTTGATTCGTTCGCGGTCCTCCAGATAAGGATCATACTCATCTTGGTATTTGTCATAGACCGTCTTAAAACTGGCTCTTTGAATCGTAATAATGGTTTCTAAATCTTCTGCTCCTGCTTTCTCAAGTGTTATCATAAACTTTCCTCCACATAATCTCTCACTCGTTCTTGTAATTGGGGAACGACCCGATCTGACGCCAAAAACTCTTCAAGTCTCACTAACTTATAGCCCTGTCCCTCGTCTCCAAAGACAATACTATTAAACTGTTCCTGTGTCAATTTCCCAACTAAAAAGACAGAGTTTTTGTTCTCATCTAACATGCTGGGGTAGATCCAAGACCAAACTATGTCATCTTTCAATAGTTGGATGCTCAATTCTTCATAGACTTCACGCGCTACACACTCAAAAGGACTCTCGTCCCCTTCGCGGCCACCTCCTGGTAACTCCCACAGATTAGGCCAAGGAATGGTTGGTTTGTCATCGCGTAAGATGGTCAAAATTCGCCCATCACAAATCAAGGCAATCTTACAACCCGTAAAATCCAAGTGTTTATCCAATAATTCCATGATGATGACCTTTTCTTATCATAACTACTACTCTATAGAAAACCCCTAGCTAGCTTTCTTCGATTACTTTTTGGCACTCTGCATCCCAGTACGCCTGCCATCTGCCATGTTTTTTAGCAAAATAAACCGTAAACTCATCGTTTACATAATCTGCAACATAGCGAAGATTAGGCGGGTTTTCCTCACCGCTTAATATCCAAGGATGGAAGTAAAAGGTTTTCTCCCACCTCTTCTGAGTATAGCCGAGATCCTCGGCATACTGAGGGATGGGTTGTTGCATCTCACTTTCCAAATAGGACTGAATAGCATTGTCAATACTATTTAAACGAGCTAATAGTTGCTTAAACTGGTCTTCCTCCTCCGTCTTAAAACCAACTAGAAATTCAAATTCCGCAAAATCTTCAGGAAATTCAAGTTCTGTGATTTTACCATCCTCTGCGTAGCGTCCCTCCTCATTAACGAGGCGACGAGTTCCAAACTTCAATACTCGCTCGAAATCTAGATCCGCAAAGCGATTGCGAGGAAGAATATCAACTGACGGATCAGTTTTAGCTGACCTTCTCCTGAAAAACTGTTTAACTTTTTCTAGCATAGTCTCCCCCTTCTCCTTGAATTCATTATTTAAAAATGTCCACTTAGAATCTTTTCTAATATCTCGGATAAGGGTAAAATTCTCCTTCTTCCAATCCAACTTTGCCTTCTTCAAAAACTTCTTGGTTCCAGACGATCTCAAAGCTCTCTGCTTCTTCGTCTGCTAAGAAATCCATGAGCTCATCCAAGGCCAACTCGGCTGTATCTCGAAGGAAAGTCACAAAATAGGCTAGAAACTCACGAGACAAGCCTTTTTTAGGCTCATAAGGAATCGCTGTTAAATAGGCATCTTCCTCCACATGAGACTTGGCTGGATTGTAGAAGATAACGGCTTCTTCAAAGAAAATATCCTCATCAGATTCTTCTCCAGCTTCATCAACCAGGGCAACCCCTCCCGTATTCTGCGCTTCCAAGAGAAAAGCCACTTCTACCGCATGGTTTTTCTTATCCCAATTGATCTCAAAATCAAAGGGAAAAACCTTGTCCATCTCCTCTTCTAAAACATCCAAAAATCCGTATTTAGACATAGCGTCCTCTTTCTAATTTCCCACTCTTAGAGCGGAATATGATACAATAGTTACTACAATCTTACCATAAAAAACGCCTCTTTGAAAGGAGACAAAGCTAGAAAGGAGAAGGAAATGCCCGACAATCTCGCACTCCGTATGCGACCACGAACGATCGATCAAGTCATCGGTCAACAGCACCTGGTCGGAGAAGGCAAAATCATTCGTCGCATGGTCGAAGCCAATCGTCTGTCCTCTATGATTCTCTATGGACCTCCGGGCATCGGAAAGACCAGTATCGCTTCTGCAATCGCAGGAACCACCAAGTATGCCTTTCGGACCTTTAATGCAACGGTTGACAGTAAAAAACGCCTCCAAGAAATCGCAGAGGAGGCCAAATTTTCTGGTGGCTTGGTCCTGCTCTTGGACGAAATCCATCGCCTCGATAAAACCAAGCAAGATTTCCTCCTGCCTTTGCTCGAAAGCGGTCTGGTCATCATGATCGGTGCAACGACAGAAAATCCCTTTTTCTCTGTCACACCCGCTATTCGTAGCCGCGTACAAATCTTTGAGCTGGAACCATTGACGACGGAGGAGGTCAAGCAAGCTCTGAAGACAGCGTTGGATGATCCCGAGCGTGGCTTTGATTTTCCAGTCGTGCTCGATGAGGACGCTTTGGATTTCATCGCTACCTCGACCAATGGAGATCTTCGCTCTGCCTTTAATTCTCTCGATCTGGCGGTGCTGTCGACCTCTGAAAATGCAGAAGGTATCCGCCATATTACGCTAGAGATCATGGAAAATAGCCTCCAGCGCAGCTACATCACCATGGACAAAGATGGAGACGGCCACTACGACGTGCTCTCTGCTCTGCAAAAATCTATCCGTGGTTCGGATGTCGATGCTAGTCTCCACTACGCCGCTCGTTTGATCGAAGCCGGAGATCTACCCAGCCTCGCTCGTCGCTTGACTGTCATTGCTTATGAGGATATCGGTCTGGCCAATCCAGATGCGCAGATTCATACCGTAACAGCCCTTCAAGCAGCTGAGCGCATCGGCTTTCCTGAGGCCCGCATTCTCATCGCCAACATCGTCATCGATCTAGCCCTTTCGCCTAAATCCAACTCAGCCTACGTTGCCATGGACAAGGCGCTGGCTGATCTTAGAAGTTCTGGCAACCTTCCTATTCCTCGCCACCTCCGCGATGGTCATTATGCTGGAAGCAAGGAACTGGGAAATGCGCAAAACTATAAATATCCTCACAACTACCCTGGCAACTGGGTCAATCAGGACTACCTGCCAGACAAGCTCAAACACGCTTCCTACTTTATTCCCAATGAAAATGGCAAGTACGAGCGTGCTCTCGGAGCCACCAAGGAGAAGATTGATCAATTTAAGAAAAAGTGACATCGGTTTCAAAAAATTGAGATTTTCCCTTGAAATATTTTCAAAATGTGGTATCATATACATATAGAAACGCTGTGGTGTACGACTTCACACTTAAGTGTTGACCGACTATTTTTTGTATTATTAGGGAAACAAAAGACTTCTGGCAGTATGCAGGCCGTTTCACGCGGAAGCAGCTAAGTCAGAGCGAGTTGCCCACCTGCTTAATTGCGCGGGTTCAATACAAATCGTGAAGTATCGGCACCAATACAGCTTTTTATATTTGCCTCCTTAGCTCAGTTGGTAGAGCAGTAGACTCTTAATCTATGGGTCACAGGTTCGAGCCCTGTAGGGGGCATTTTTTATGCACAAAAAGCCTTGAAATCCAAGGCTTTTTTGCTTGTCTTAAGAGTATTTAGATCACTTTTTTAGATACTATAATGTAGCGTACGAAGTTAGAACATCCTGCACCATTATTACTCCATTTAAAATAAAAAACCACCTTTGAACCCTACCAAACATTTGACAGCTCTTCACCGAATCCGCTATGATAAGGGTACTTGAAATTCCAAGTTTTCGTAGCATTTTAAATGTAAGGAGTCAAAAATGAAAATCTATTATTCAAAATATGTCGGATATGGCTTTTTGGCTTTTGCCTGTGCGCTCTTTATCCACTTAGCGTTTTTATCGTTCCTAGGTTTTGAGGGGATTCCCAAAGTCAGTTTCGTCACCCTCATTCAGTTTCTTTTATTTCTAATTGCGATCTATGCATCCATTGCTGGGATCAAAAGACTGACCAGCCGTCAGATCGCCTTTGAGCTGACTTCTGATGGGATCTATGCTTATCAGGGAGTGATTCTAACAAAAGACATCTTTATCCCCAAGGAAGCTTTGGTGAGTGCAGCCTATAAAGTAGCTGACGTTAGTGACCCCGATCACCAAAATAGTAAGAGTTATTTTATCAAATTTCAGCTGAGGGAAAATACTGCACTAGAAAATCTCTCAAAATCTAATACGATCATTGACACAGAGCACCATACCGTAAAACTCTTCGTCAATCTTTGTAAATTTAAGGAAGAAGATTGGCAAGATCTTTCCAAGTACTTGACGGACGAATACCGAATAACCGTTTTATAGCAAAGAAAAGAGAGTGGAACAGAAATCGGTAATTCGTTAGAATTCGATTTCGTCGTCCCACCTCCGCACAGTTGAGTAGGGCTGTAAAAGCTGATGAAATCAGCGTAGTAGAGCCCA
>JAGZZN010000011.1 GCA_018377375.1 Streptococcus parasanguinis | reverse complement strand
GTAACCAACGTTCAAAGCTGGTGATTTAGATTTTTCTACTTTTGATTTACGCGGTTTGCGAACCAATTGGTTAATTGTAGGCATCTACATTCTCCTGTGAAATTTTTTATTTTTGGTGATGGTACACTTGGTGACAGCTACCATCTGTGTGTACTTTTGCAACATTTGTCAGCACGTCCCTGTACACTCTTGAGAGACCAAAAGTAAAAAGTACCGTCTATTATTATAACATGACGGCACTTTGATTGCAAGATGTTTTTTTATTTTTTAAAGAAGCCGAAAAAGTTCATTATTGACCAGCTTCAGCAGGTACTTCTGCCCCTGCATCTGCAGCCGGAGCATACTGTTGTTGCTGTTGTGGTTGAACTGTCGCATTGGCTCCAGCTACTCCAGCGTTGGCATTAGCGTCTGTTTGAGTCTGCTGCGTTGCCGCTGTGTCACTCTCATAGGTCAGTCCATAATAGTTAGCGATGTATTGGATACGGGCATCAAGCGATTGCTTTTGAGTCGCATCTTTGACTTTCTTCACAGCAGCTTGGGCAGCGTTCACAGAATCTTGACTTGGCGTTGTTTCCATTTGAACGACTGCTTTTTCAGCAGCTTCTGTATTTTTCTTTTCTTCCTTCTTTTCTTTTTCTTCCTTTGTTTCCTTTTTCACTGGAAGGGAACCTGTTTTTCTAGCAGGTTGAATTTCTGTCGTTACCTGGGCAGCCGTATTCTTTTTAACGGTATACAAACCAGCTACCAAAATAAAGGATAGAGACAGAACTGTCACCAAGCGAATCCACAAAGGACTATTATCAAATCGATCTAAAATTCTTTTCACTTTTTGATCCTCCTTTGTTGCTCTTAATCAAAGATATTCCCAACTTCGACACTCAATTTATTTTCTTTTACATCGATGTTGGTCACGCGCAATAAGGATTTGTGTTCAAAGAATTCACGGTCAGTTGCAGCATTATCCGCAAAGACAGCTACCCCTGCTAATTCTGAATCAAATTCAGACAAGAGGCTGACCATTCCGTTAATCGTTCCGCCACCTTTAAGGAAGTCATCGACAATCAAGACCCGGCTTCCTGCTTTTAGGCTCCGTTTTGAAAGGAACATTTTCTCAATGCGATCCCCACTTGAGCCTGAAACATAGTTGACACTAACGGTTGACCCTTCTGTGATTTTCAAATCACGACGGACAATGACGAATGGAACATTCAAGACATTAGCTACTGCATTGGCTAGTGGAACTCCCTTGGTCGCTACGGTCATGACAGCATCAATCTTCTTATCTCGAAAGGCTTTGGCAATGATGCGGCCGATGCGATTCAAAATCTTTGGATTGCTCAAAAGATCAGACAGGTAAATGTAGCCACCAGGAAGGATACGATCACTTTCGGACAGTTGCTTGCAAAGATCCTCGACGATTTCTTTGGATTCTTGATCTGAGATAGACGGTGTAAAGATAACACCTCCACCAGCGCCTGTAATGGTCTCAATATTTCCGATTTCCATCTCTTCAAACGCACGCTTAATGATCACGATATCTTCTGAGATGGAAGACTTGGCAGACTCATACTTTTCCGCAAACGTATTGAGGCTAGTCAATTCATAGGGATGGTTGATCAAGTAATTAGAAATTACGACCATCCGTTCACTTCTTCTTAATTTCATTTTCTCACCATGTAGTTTTTTCTATCATTATACCATAAGAAGCGAAAAAAACGAACATTCTGATTTACAGAAGGCCGTTTTTTCCTGATTATTTCATTTTTGGCAGAATCATTCCCGTATTTATCTCTGTTTTTACTAGTCGAGATTCGGTTTATAGAAGGAACGATTTTCCATAGCAAAGATTTTATTGGTCATCTCGCCAGGACCAATTAAGCCAAGTGCTGTTGTCATCATCATCATTTCTGCATCCAAATTATCGATCATATGAATAATCTCTGCTTCCATGATCTTTGGACGAACAGGACTACCGTATTCGAGCAAACCATGGTGACTCAAGATCACATGGCGAAGGACGATGACTTCTTCTTTTTGATCATCAATCTTCAAGTCTTGCAAGACCTTGGTGATTTCTTCATCGATGAGTGCAATGTGGCCGATGAGGTTGCCCCGAACAGTGTATTCTGTATTTTCAGGTCCCGTCAACTCGATCACTTTGGCCAAATCGTGTAACATAATCCCTGCAAAGAGCAAGCTCTTATTCAACTGAGGATAGATATCGCCGATACTATCTGCCAAGCGGACCATGGTCGCCGTATGATAAGCGAGACCTGCTTCAAAGGCATGGTGGTTGGTCTTAGCAGCTGGATAGCTATAAAACTCTTTCTCATATTTCCCATAGAGGGCCCGAACAATCCGTTGCCAGACCGGATTTTCAATTTTGAAAATCATGTTTGACAAGTATTCATGCAATTCTTTAGGATCTACTGGTGGTTTTTCCTTGAAGTCTGCTGGATTGTTGGGCTCTCCCGCTTGTGGCAAACGCATGTTCAATTGATTGACTTGCGGAGTATTATTGTAGACCTCCCGACGACCAGCCATATGGACCACACGCCCAGCTGTAAAGCTCTCTACATTGTGAGGTTGGGCGTCCCATAGTTTGCCTTCGATCGTACCAGTCTCATCCTGAAAGACAAAGGCGAGGTAGTTTTTCCCGGCCCGCGTTTGGCGCACTTCTGCTGACTTGATCAAATAGAATCCTTCGAACAATTCATCTTTTTTCATTTGGTTAATTTTGACCATCATCTTCTCCATCTTCTATATATACATCTAGTCCCAGCAGGTCCTCATCGCTTTCGATTTGGCGGAGTGTCCGCTCGATGGCACTGGTTCGTCTGGTTAGCAAATCATCAATATTATTGGAAGCATTCTTTAAATGGCGCTGAGTTTTGGCCAGAATCCCTCCAAACTTATGGAATTCTGATTTGACCGATCCCAACACCTTGCTAATGTCATCTGCACTCTTTTGAATGTTGAGCGTTTTAAAGCCAACAGACAAGGAATTCAAGAGGGCTGATAGCGTACTTGGACCAGCCACTAAAATTTGTTCGTCCCGACGCAAGCGATCGAAGAATTCTGGATTGCGAACCACTTCGGAATAGAGGCCTTCAGTTGGCAAAAAGAGAATTCCGAAATTCGTTGTCGCTGGTGGAAAGAGGTATTTTTGTTGGATATCCTTAGCAAAACGCTTGATACTAGCAAGAAGGGCCTTGCGGTAACGCTCGATCTCCTCTTTCTCTCCTGATTCATAAGCTTCTTCCAGACGATAGTAATCTTCCAGTGGGAATTTAGAGTCAATTGGCAGATAGACTGGCTCCTCTCCTTGTCCTGGAAGCTTAATAGCATATTCCACGCGCTCACTGGATTGGGGAACGGTGACAAACTCCCGCTCATACTGGGCTGGGGTCAAGATATCTTCAATAATTTGGCCCAGCTGCAATTCGCCCATAATCCCACGCGTCTTGGTATTGGAGAGAACTTTATTAAGAGTTCCGACATCCCGCGCCACTGTCTGCATTTCTCCCAACCCTTTGTTGACCGACTCCAATTGTTTTGAAACCGTCTCAAAGGAGGTCTGCAAGCGGTGCTGCAAGGTTTTCTCCAATTTTTCTTCTACCGTTTGGCGCATCTGTTCTAGCCGCACTTCATTGGACTCTTGGATCTGGCGCATGCGCTCATCTGTTTTGTCCCGATTTTTAGTAAAGTGCTCGTTCATCTCAGCGCGCAGAGCTGTCGTCTGCTGGTGGATCTCCACTCGCATCTCGGTTAAGCGATCTGTCAGGGCGATCTCTAACTGCTGATTGGCAATCTGGCTTGCTTGTCTTTCTTTTTCAAAACGATAGTCCAACTGGTCTGTCAAATGATCCTCGTGGTCTTCCAGCATCTCTCGTAAAGCCGGTCTTGTGTCATCTGACCGTTGCAAGAGATAGATGAGGAGGCCCAGATTGAGCAGGCCAATCAGAAGCAGAATGATATTCATATTAACCTCTGTCTTTACTATAAACAATGACAAGATAGCCACGATCAAGACTCACTTGAATCGGTTGATCCAAAAATTCATTGGAGCCATACATGGCCTTCAAAAAATAATTCTCCTGATGGAGCGGATACTTGGCTCCTGTGATCTCTAGGTGGCCTTGTCCGACAGGCATAAAACCAACATAAGACATGGCTGGATCTGGCTGAATCTCATGGCAACCGGCTGATCTGTAGATCAAGCGATTTTGTCCGTCGACTAATTGGATTTGCTCCATGTAGGGAGCTAGGTCTGGATCGGTCGGCAAAAAGATATTGGACAAAAAGTGATCCAAGCGACCGCCAAAGGCACCGTAAACAGTGACAACAGCATCTGGATAGGCTTCAAAGACCGCTTTCAAGGCCAATTCCAAATCCGTATCATTCTTTTCAGGAACGGACTGAACAACCTGCTTGGCTTGGGTTCGGATCTTATTCAAATCAGTCTCAGAGACAGAATCGAAATCCCCCACAGCTATATCTAAAGGCAGGCCTTGTTCCAGTAACTTCAAACAGCCACCGTCAACGCCTACATAAACGTCATGATCTCTTGGCAAGAGCGTGCTGTCACCTCCTGCCAGTATTGCGATCTTACCCATTTACAGCATCTCGGAGCGTTTGAACGCGCTCATTAACATCTCCATTAAAGACATAAGAGCCTGCTACAAAAACATTGGCCCCGGCTTCTTTGGCTTGGGAAATAGTTTGGCCATCAATTCCACCATCCACTTCGATATCAAAGTCTAAGCCTTTTTCTTCACGAAGAGCGGCTAATTCGCGCACCTTGTCCATGGTTTCAGGCAAGAAGGCCTGGCCACCGAATCCTGGATTAACGGTCATAACCAAGACTTGATCCACCAAGTTCAAGACATGTTTGATACTGTCTACAGGAGTCCCTGGGTTGATCACGACACTAGCCTTCACACCGGCTTGACGGATCTTTTGAAGGGCTCCGTGAATATGGGGAGTCGCTTCTACGTGGATGCTGATGATATCAGCACCTGCACGGGCAAATTCTTCGATATGGTGTTCAGGATTGGTGACCATCAAGTGGCAATCAAAGACCAACTTGCTATGCGGTCGCATGCTCTCTACGACACCAGCTCCAAAGCTGATATTGGGCACAAAATGGCCATCCATGACATCGATATGGGCATAGTCAGCTCCAGCTGCTTCTAAGCGTTTCAATTCACTTTCAAAATTGGCATAATCTGCACTCAAAATTGAGGGTGCAATTTTCATTGTTTTCATCGTTGTAGTGTCTCCTATTTTGGCATTTTTTTCGAAACTTTTTTATAGGTTTCGCGACGGTTTTCAATCTCACTTAGAAATTGCAAGTAATCCTCATAACGGAAAGGCGCAATTTCCTCTCTTTCAACGGCTGGTTTCACCGCACAAGCGGGCTCATGCGTGTGGGTACAGGTACGAAATTTACAAGAGTGGCTCACATCGGCGATCTCTGGGAAGGCTTGATTTAAGTCTTCGCTGGTCGTCACTTCATAATCGAGGGAGGAGAAGCCAGGCGTATCTGCGATCTTTCCTCCATTTAAATGGTAAAAGCTGACAGCTCGGGTCGTGTGTCGACCGCGCCCCAGACTATCTGAAATCTCACCCGTTTCAAGCTCCAGATCCGGAGCGATTTTATTGAGCAAGGTCGATTTTCCTACACCGGTCTGTCCCATAAAGACCGTGGTTTGATTGGTCAAAAGGGGCAAGAGTTCCTCAATCGACAAGACAAAGTCGTAGCCAATAGCCTGATAGATTCCTTGGTAGTATTGGATGTCTTCCATATCTTCTAACAAGTCCAGTTTTGAAATATAGACAATGGGATGAATCCCCTTGTGCTCCAAAAGAACCAGAAAACGGTCTAAAAGATTGGCATTGAAATCCGGCTCCTTCGCTGACATGATCACTACTGCCTGATCAATATTGACAATAGGAGGACGCACGAGGCTATTTTTTCGAGGCGCAATGCTCAAAATGTAGCCTTCCGAATTCTCTTCAGCAGAGAACTCCACCTGATCCCCCACATAAGGAGTCTGTCCTTTTTTTCTAAAATTTCCACGAGCCCGTGTCTGGTAAATGTGACCGTCTGACTCCACGTAGTAGAAGCCAGCCAAGGCCTTGACGATTGTTCCTTGCAAATCGCACTCCTTTGAGATTAATACTATCTATTATACCAAAAAATGAGAAATAAGGCTGGATTGCTTGATAAGAAAAAACGAAAAGTGAACCTCTCCGAACGCTTTTAGAAACGAATAGGTTCGTTTTTTAAACGGATAGAAACAGAAGACGGAGTATCCGTTATGACTTGTCTTTTAGCAGAATTCGGGAAAGGGCACCTTCCTTTTTTTCCTTGGCATTTTTCCTAAAAAGTGTATAATAGAACTATGCGGAGGTGGTGGAACGGCAGACACGCATGCTTCAGGCGCATGTGCCCCTTCGGGCGTGAGGGTTCAAATCCCTTTCTCCGCATCTTGGAAAGGTGGCCCAGCTCGGTACGGCACCGGACTCGAAATCCGGCAAGTGGATTTTTATTCACGCGCGGGTTCAAATCCCGTCCTTTCCTTCTACAAAAACAAGACATGAGCTACGAAGCTCATGTCTTTTCTGTTATTTTATTCCTACTTCTAGAAGGCCATCTGCTAGGCGAGCGAAGTCTTCTAAGCTCAGAGCTTCTCCTCGTACAGAAGGTTGCAGGCCTGCAGCTTGGATTCCTGCTTCCAGTTTGGCTTTGATTTCTTCGGTCTTGCCAAAGCGACTAGTCAAGTTGTTCCAAAGTGTTTTGCGGCGGTGGACAAAGCTAGCCTTGCTGACAGAGAAGAAGAAATCTTCATCCTTGACAGCTACTGCTGGTTCTTCGCGACGGACCATCTTCAAAATGGCAGAGTCGACGTTTGGTGCTGGCACAAAGACGGTGCGAGGCACGATAAAGGCTACCTTAGCAGTCATATAGTATTGGACTGCAATGGATAAAGAACCATAAGCCTTGGTGTTGGGCTCAGCCGAGATGCGGTCTGCCACCTCTTTTTGCATCATGACCACAAATTCTTGGAAAGGAATCTTGGATTCGATCAAGTGCATGAGGATGGGAGTTGTGATGTAATACGGAAGGTTAGCCACCACCTTGATCGGAAGGTCTGGATTTTTAAACTCTGCGATGTACTGGTTGAGGTCTACCTTGAGGATGTCTTGGTTGACAACTGTGACATTATCAAAATCCCGTAAGGTATCCGCCAAAATAGGAACCAAGCGGTCATCGATCTCAAAGGCCATGACTTCTGCGGCATTTTCTGCCAAGAACTCAGTAAGTGCCCCAATCCCAGGACCAATTTCGATGACATTGACCTGCTTATCGATCTCTGCCGTATCCACAATTTTTTGAAGGATGTTGGTATCGGTCAAAAAGTTTTGACCGAAGGATTTTTTAAAGGTAAATCCGTGACGCTCCAGCACTGCCTTGGTCACGCTATAATCTGCAATTCTCATGTATTCTCTTTTCTATTTATTAGCTAAAAACAATATATAAAACCCACATAATTCCTAATGCCAACAAAATCCAAAACACTAAAAGAACACGAGACTTGTTCCCTTGTGAATCGGCTCCAGTCATATCGATCGCTTTCTTATCTTCTTGGGGGTTCATTTTCTTCAGTTCATCCTGATAGGCAACCGAATCTAGAATATTGTCTTCTGGCAATAATTCTGAAGCATAATAATCAGGAAAGCCCATAGCAAGACCAATTAAGTTCTTTTCTGTCAAAGAAAAATCTAAATCTTTGGGTTGATTTTCCCGAATAGCTCGTATATTTTTTAACAGTTTATCAGAAACAACAGACACTTGGTCCATAAAAACAACATCTAAGACATCAAATCCGAGCACATCACCATCTTTTACGTTTGCAAGAATATAACGAACAAAGGCATCATATAATTGTAAGGTCTGAGAAGCATTTTCTTCTAAAAAAGACCGATTTTGGAGGGCGTTTTGCTGGAATTTTTCAATAGGAAGCAAGATATCTACATTCTGCTCTTGGTAAAATCTTTCTGCTTGTTCTTCATCTTCTTCAAGTTCTTCTGCTGTTTCCCAGAGAGCAATAGGAGCTTTTAAATCTTCTTCATCCCAAAACAATTGCCAAAAATAAGGTATCGTGTAAATTCCCTCTGTTAAGATACGAGCTTCATCTCCGTTTTTTAAGTAAATATAACTTCTATTCGCCATTCCATTTCCTTTCAAAATCTTTGAAAAAGGGTAGTGGTTCAGGTAAGATGTAGATAAAACTATATAGTTTCCCAATGAAAGAAACTCTCTAATCTTTATCTCTGCCTTCTAGTTCCTCACTAAACTTTTGCATTTCCTTAAAAGCTGTTAGGCTAACATAGGCACCCGCTTCATAATACTCCGTTGGATTTATGGCATAGTCAAAGCCTTCAATCATGCCACCAGCTTCTTCAATCATGCCATTCCACTTTTCATCAAAGACCATTCGCAGACGTTTCCAATCAGTAAATACTGGCACAGAATTGCGCCCATCTTTTCCTTCTCTGACTGGGATGCTGAACTTAGCGTCTTCTTTCAATACAAAGGAGTTGGCTCCCTGACTCTTATCGGGGAATCCCGAAGTAGCATTTAAAGGAATGAGGAGTTTGGCTTTTGGCATGGCTGCTGAGAAGAATTTATAATAGAGCTTATATATTACTTCTTCGTCATCTGTTGTAGGCTTATCCATCTGCCCCATCAACAGCATCCATCTTACAATATCAGGATTCATAACAGGAACTTGTATCTCTGGTAGGTTCGAAAAATCTGGTTTCTGAACCAAAACAGAAGCACTAATGCTGACTTCCTTGGTATTAAAGGCTGCTCCCAAAGCTCCATTTAAGTAAAAGGCTGTCCCAAGAAAATTCTCAATTCCTTTTTTATCTGCTGTATTTTCAATCAGTTTCACAACTGAATTTGGTCGACGATCAATGGTTTCCTTAAATTGGTGATACCAACGCGGCGTATATAGCATGATCATCGGGTCTGAACAGAGATAGCCCTCTTCACCTTTATCATAGGTCGTTGAGAAAAGATACGCTTCCCCCGTTTTTTCTGAAAAGACCGCGTAAATCGAATCTGCTGCTAACAACTTGTCCTTGACGATTTCTGCTAGGCGTTCTAGCTTTCGAGTGTTAGCTTGATAGCTTTCTTCACTTTCAGTTTTCTGATTTTGACGGCACTCCCATAAAAAGAGGCGCAATATTTCTATGCTATCATCAAGACTAGCGGCTTGATAGTCTTCATTGGACATTTGACCTTTTTGGACAATTACAAACGCGTTATAAAGAGCATCTGTATAGCTTGATAGCCGTTGTTCCTCATCGACACCATAACTATAGAGAACACTTCCCTTTTTAAGATTAACCAAGGAAGTTTCCATATCGATGACCAAATGAGCTAGAGATTCATCCGTGAGAACATCTACATCCTTATTTTGATTAATGAGTTTTTTCACGACTACAGAACCAAGAGCGTCCATACCTTGATCGGGATTGCAAAATTGCAGACAATCCCCAACCTTGAGTCCGCCCTCTAAGCTCCCAATAATCAATAACTCATTCGTCTCCTTTATCGGAAATAGTTCTAGAACTCCCAAGCATGTTTTGTCAATTGACTCTACTGTTTTGTTTGTTGCTTCAGTTGTTTCTGTCTTTTTTAAAAAATCGAAGATTCCCATAAATTATCCTCATTATCTACACTCATAACAAATCCTATGGAGTCACTTTTCTAATGCTTGCAACCAAGCCTGATTAAACCGTATATACTTACTTCTATTGCGTCATCTTCCCCTTGCTTTTGGGGGAGTTTCTCAATTCTCATAACTTTTCATGGTAGCTTCAACCTCAGCCAAACTAATTCCAAACAACTCCAAGCGTTTGATCAATTGCTTGCCATTGCAGTAGCCGATGCGCAAGGCTTCTCCTAAGTATTCTCGTCGTTTGCGACTATCGCTTCCCATCAAAAGACCGAGACGCATCAAGTCGGTCTTTGTGATATCAAAGAAATTTTCATCTTCGTAAGACCCGACCAGTCCAGCTAGGGCTTTTTCTAAGTCTTCAAAACTGGCATGCTCCACTCCCAAGGAACACCCCTTAGTCTTGGATTTGGGGACTGCTTCGCCACGATTTAAAAAGGCATGCTTGGCCTGGGGCACCTCTTGCATAATGATCTTGCGAATTCGCTCGCCATTATAGTCTGGATCCGTAAAGACAATGACCCCACGCAACTCTTGCAAGGTAGCAATTCGTTCCAAGTCATCTTGATCGATCGCAGAACCTCGCGTTTCATAGGTATCCACCTCATAAAAACGACGGAGATTGGCTGTGTCGTCCTTGCCCTCCACGACAATCACTTCTGGTATTTTTCTTTTCTCAGTCAAGGCCAAATACCTTTCTTGCATTGTCATAGGTTGCCTGAGCCACTTCTTCTGTTGTTAAGCCACGTAGTTCTGCAATAAAATCTACCACATAACGAGTGTAGGCTGTTTTATTTTCCCGACCACGTTTGGGAACTGGTGCCAGATAAGGGGCGTCTGTTTCAACCAAGATCTTGTCTAATGGAAGGCCAGCTGCCGCTTCTTGGACATCTGTGGCTTTCTTAAAGGTCACCACTCCAGAAAAAGAAATCATCATTCCCAGACCCATGAAGCGTTTCGCTTCTTCTAAACTTCCTGAGAAAGAATGCATGATCCCACCGCGAGGACCAACTCCTTCACTCTTGATGATGCCATAAGTATCTTCTAAAGCATCGCGTGTATGCACCACAAAGGGGAGGTCCAAGTCCTTAGACAATTGAATCTGACGACGAAAAACCTTTTCTTGGACATCTTTTGGTGCCGTCATCCAGTGGTAATCCAGACCGATTTCTCCGAGTGCGACAACTTTGGGATGTTTTAGCTGTTCAAGTAAATAGGCCTCCACTTCAGGAGTATAATCGCCTGCCTCAGTGGGGTGCCAACCAAGCGTGAGATAGAGTTCTGGATGCTGGTCTGCCAACTCCATGGCACGCTCAATCGTCGGTTTGTCAAAACCAACGATATTGTGGGCTACAACACCCATTTCCTTGGCCAAGTCGAGCTCTTCTTGTTCTTTTCCTGCGAATTCTTCCACATTGAGATGGGTGTGGGTATCAAAAATCTGCATGATCTTCCTTTTCTTCCGAGTTTTTCTTCTTTCTATTATAGCAGAAAGCGCCTCTAAATTCACTTTCGGACAAAACAAAAACCAGTAGTCTCGAGTTTCTACTGGTTTTTAGGTTTTTATCTGAATTAGGCAGCCAAAACTTTGCGTCCTTTACGACGACGAGCTGCCAATACGCGACGACCATTTTTAGTTGCCATACGGTGACGGAAACCATGTTTGCGCGCACGACGAAGTTTACTTGGTTGATAAGTACGTTTCACGATGAATACCTCCTCATAGATTTTGTATTCGTTTAGCCGGCTAGTTGTGATCAGTTACTAAACATACTTTACTATTCTATCGGATTCGACTCTATTTGTCAATAGCTATGGCAAAATTGTTGCAAATACAGGTCGGAGAACACCTTTCTACACCTGACGGGTTGCCAAGTAATAGGGTTCCAGAGCCACCAGCGCCTCTTGCAACTGATCCAAGACATCCTCAAGAGAACCCTCCTTGACTAGAGAAACCTCGTATTTGACGAGAACCTTACGAACCTCCCCTTCTGCTACTGCTTGCAACAGATCATGGCGATTCTTTTCTGTCCCTTCTACCCTTTGACTCTCTCCATTTTTCTGGGCGAAATAATAAACTGGCTGAGAGATAGGAAGGGTGAGAACCTTGTGTTGTTTTTGAAGGCTCTGCTCGTCCTTTTTTCGCTCGATAAAGCTCACCTCTAAGGAAACTCCAAAATCAGCTGCATCCCCATAAAGTCTCAGGGCAAACATAGGCTCTGCCATCGTCCCTTCTCCTTTTAGATAGGCCCAAAAATGAGGCCGCAAGACCTGGGCCTGGTTCATCCATTGGCTTGTCCGATCCTGCTCCAAGTAAGGGTGGCGCTGCTGAAAGACTGAGACCAAATCGGTGAATTCCTTACGAGCCGCTTGAGCTAGGGCACGATACTGCTCCATCTCTGGGGCTAGCACCCCAGCCTTTGCTGGGGCCTGGTAGTGAATTCCTTGAAGCTTTAAAAACTCTCGAATCGCTGCAAATGCCATCTGCTTCCTTTCTAAACCTAAAAAAGGAGAGATCGGCTCAATCCCGTCTCTCCCTTATGGGAAATAATAGCTAGATTATCCTTCAATGTCGACAACTACATAACGGTTTGGTTCTTCCCCTTCAGAGTAGCTAGTGACTCCTTCCATCTTAGAGACGATCCGGTGAATGATTTTGCGTTCACTGTTTGACATTGGATCTGTCTGTTGGGCTTGCCCGTCTTCAAGGGCACGCGTTGCCAACTTCTGAGCATAGCTTTGAAGAACTTCCGCCCGGTGTTCTACATAGTCATTAACATTAATGGTAATGTAAAAATTTTTTGAGTAGCGGTTATAAAGATAGTTTTGTGCCAAGAGTTGAAGAGCCTTCAAGACTTTTCCATGGTAGCCGATGACACGTCCTGGCTCATTGGTATCAATTTGCATATTGACCGTACGGCGGTTGTGACTACTTGAGATGGTCGCATCCACATCCATTTCATCGATTACTGTTTGAACATAGGCTGTCACATCTGTGACGACTTCTTCGATATTGTAGTTTTCCTCTACTTCGATACCAAGGTTTGAGAAATCAGACTCATTTGATTCTTTTGCTACTGGTTCTTTAACCTTCTCAAGGATATGTTCATGCCCTTTTTCTTCAAGAACGGTATCTGCTTCTTTGTCATGTTTGAGGATTTCTGTCTTGATTTCTTCAGAGACAACTTCTCCTTCTTCTTCGACCTTTTTGATCGCTGCAACGACGCGTCCGAGATCGACCGTTGCTTCGCTCACTGTCTTAACCGGCTCGTTTTGCGCATTGATTTCATCTGGGACACCTTTGACGGCTTTTTGATTGGCTTTCACAACCGTTGTTTCTGCAATCGGCTCAATCTCAACCTGGGCTGGTTTTTTCCCAAACAAGCCAAGAAAACCTTTCTTCTCACGCGCTACAACTGTAATGTGTGCCTTCATACGGGGAATATCTAAATCGTTCAGGCCTTTTTGAATGGCTTCTTCAACAGTTGCTCCAGTATATAGGACCATATGTCCACCTCTTTCTTATTTTTTCTTTTTCTGTGCTTTGTTTAGGGCACGGCGTTTTTGTTTTTCCATGTCTCGCGAAGCTTGCTCTTTTGCTTCACGCTCTGCGATAATCTTGAAGGGGTTGTTCAAGAGATAGGTCTGTCCGACTTGGTAAGCATTGGAAGTCACCCAGTAGAGTGCGACCCCGCTAGCTGAGAACAAGGCAAAGAAGAAGATCATCACAGGCATCACATACATCATGGTTGTTGCACTCCCATTGCGCTCTGGCATGGCTTTATTGGTCAACCAACTACTGAAAAATGTGAAGAGCGCTGCAAGAACCGGCAAGATGTAAGTCGGGTCGATCGCGCCAAGGTCCAACCAAAGGAAGTGACCAACTTTAAGGAATTCGACACGGCTCAGCGCTTGGAATAAGGCCATCAAAACCGGCATCTGAATCAAGAGAGGAAGAAAGGCTGAAGATGTTTTGACGCCTTTTTCCTTGTAAAGGGCCCGCATCTCTTCAGAAAGTTTGGTCCGACTATCAAGATCCTTCCCAGGATACTTAGCTTGTAATTCCTTGAGGAGGGGTTGAATTTCCTGCATTTTGCGGGTTGAATTCATTTGATATTGGAAGAGAGGCAAGAGGACCGTCCGTATGACAATGGTAAAGACAATAATCCCTACACCGATACTTCCGCCAAAGGACAAGAAGCGGATGGCTTCTGCAAAGAAGTAGACGAAGCGTTCCCAACCACCTGTCGACTGAGCTGTCACTTGAGAGGTTCCACAAGCTGTCAAGACCAATAAGGCCGCTCCTAATAATCCAGTTAACTTCAGTTTCTTTTTCACATTATTCCCTTTCTTGGTAGACATGCGCTAATTTTAAGACATGTACAAGATTTTTCTCTACTTGATGAAAGTCGAGCTCCTCCACTCCTTTACGAGCAATGACAACAAAATCATCGGTCGTAAGGAAGGCTTGGTGTTTGATCAAAACATGGCGAATCAAACGTTTGATGCGATTTCTGGTCACAGCATTTCCCAGTTTCTTACTAACAGACAGGCCGACTCGAAAATGCGGTTGGTCTTTGCGCAAGCGGTAAACAACGAATTTCCGATTGGCAACATTTTGACCACTTTTAAAAATAGCATTAAAATCTTTGTCACGTTTGACGCGGTAGCTTTTTTTCAAACCTCCACTCCCTCTATTAAATTTATTCTATTATACCATATTTTCAAAAAAAACCAATCTCACTCAGGAAATCGGTTGCTACTTAAATACAGATAAAAGTAAAGGCAAGGTGTAGTAGAGATTGAGCAAGATATGAGCCAAAATAGGAGAAAGGAGCGTATTACTCCGATAATACAGGATCCCAAAAATCACACTCGGCAGGAGATAGATGATAGAAGCTCCCAGCGAAAAGGGAGTGTGGAGAAAATGTAAGCCACTGTAGATGAGGGCTGGAAGCCAAATCTCAGCATAGAGTTTCCAGCCTTTGAAGTAGGCATTCACCAAGGCTCCACGAAAAATCAGCTCTTCTGTCACTGGCCGGATGACGACCATTGCGATCACCAGGATAAGCACCCCTGTGGGGCTAATTTCCCGTGGAAAGAGACTCAAAACGGCTGCCCGTCCTTGAACAAAACCACTGATGAAGTAGTCCAACCAGTAAACCAAACAGGCCGCAAAAACGGCTTCTATCAGAGCTTGAAGAGGGTTCTTCCCCAGCTTAAACTGCGCTTTTTTAGAAAAACGATAGACCAAAAATCCTGTAAAGACTGCATAGAGGCCTTCTAGGCCAAATAAGGTCCAATAATAGCTATTGGCGCTTGCTACACTATTGGAGACATACTGGGCCAAGGGGCGAAATTGAGGCCGAACATAAAAATAAAACAAGAGCAGAAAGAGGGGATACAGCAGTGAGAGCTTTCCTTTGATGAATTTCATAGATACCTTTCCTATAAAGTCTGACAAATCGTATAGTGCATCTTACCATAATCGTGACAAGGTTTCAATGAAAAAGGATGCCTTCCTACTCTCTGAGATAGGCCACATAACCACCTAGGACAGCGACTAAAATCAAGAGACAAAGAAGAGTTTCCAGCCATACGAGAGCTGTCAAGAAAGGTAGTTGCAACAAGCCTTGGGCCATTTTCAAAGAGGTCGCTGTGATGACTGTTGGAAAGGTCAGGGCTGAAAAAGCAGGTTGAAAACCTTCTGTGATCATTTTCGGTAGGCGCGTCAAAACAAAGAAATAAAAACCTTGCGAGGCCACCACCATGATCAGTAAGAACCAGGTAGGCAGGCTTGCTCCACCCACACGAACCAGAGCTGCTAAAAGAAGGGAAAAGGGAGCGCAATAGATGCCTTCTTGGCCCAACAGATGACTGGGTAAGGGGGACTGCTTCAAATCATGATAGATAAGGGGATAAAGAAGAAAGGTCAAACCAAAACCAATCACTAAAGCGAAATAAGCAATCTCTCTTATTCCCACAACTGGATAGGTCAAAGCTGCTACTGCAATGCCCACATAGAGAACGGTCCAACTGGGAGTGGCATTGGCTCTTGGTCGCGCTAGGACATGGGTCTTGGTAAAATAGAGAATCAAGCCCAGATCCAAGAGAAAGGCAGACCACCAGACCAACTGTGATAGACCTCCAAAGGAGGGAAAGAGGCGCAAAAGATAGGTGGATAGAATCATCCCTGCCATGGGAAAAGTCGCCATCCCAGATAAAAGGGCTGGTTGTTGGAATTCTATCTTGGTTTCTTGCCAGCGAATTGCATGATAAACCACAAAGAAAAACCAGAAGAACAAACCTGTCAGACTAAAGGCATGAGCAAGAAAGGGTAGCGAGTCTGCAAGAAGGTTTCCAGCGCCAACCAATCCTAACAGACAGCCTGAAAATACTAAGGGGATCTTTTTCATCGGGAGCTCCAATCATGTTGTCGCTTTCAGTATACCATAAAATAGAAGGAAGCAGGATAAAAAAGAGAGTGGGATAGAAATCGGTAATTCGTTAGAATTCGATTTCGTCGTCCCACCTCCGCACAGTTGAGTGGGGGTGTAAAAGCTGATGAAATCAGCGTAGTAGAGCCCACTCAACTACTGCGTCTTGATCGACAATCCAAAAATAATTGAGAGGCTAGGACTTTTGTCCCAGCCTCTTCAAATTGTAGATAGAGTCATCTTAGAAACTAGGCCTGTACGACCATCATATAAAGAAATAAGGATAGGAGAAAGACGATACTAACAACAAGGGTCGCTAGCTTAAGTCCACGGTGGGAGCGCCAGTAACTTGGTTTTCCTAGGTTACTGGTCGCATCTGTTGAGAGCGATTGTTGTTGGCGAGGCTGCAGGGTGATCAGAACCACAAGAGCGAGGGATAAGATCGAGATCCCGATTGCAAATACCATTTCCATCTTAGGATCCTCCTAACACTCTGAAGAGGGTAAAAATAACTCCCAGCAGAATCACCAAACCAATGATCACATTAAAAGTAACATTGATCTTTTCAGAACGTGTCGTCTTTTCTTTTTCGGCAGGACGGCGTTTGAGAGACTCCATCCTTCCTTCTACTTCTTTGTAAAATAAATCTTTCTTACGATCACTCACTGTGTCCACCTATCCCTTCTTGCAAGCGAGCTTTGAAAACAGCTGGCTCAACGCTACTTGATTGAGCAATTTGTTGCGCAACGGCTTCTCTGTAGTTATCCACAGATTGGTAGATTTCCTGGATACGGGCCACCATATCTGCTTCTTTTCCTTGATCAAAGATATTGGCTTGTGCGAGGAAGTGGCGGTCATGCAGGGTATGGCTAAAGGCAAGGATGACTTGCTGGTGTTCGAAGGCCTTGCGAACAATGCCTTGTACCTCTGCATAGTGGTTGATATCCAGATAAATACTAGAGACCTTAAGCAACTCTTTGATCCGCTCTTGACTGATATTTTGGTACAAGACCACATTTGGATAGCGGACCATAGACAAGAGGCTCGCAGACATCTCCGTCAAAGCTGCTACACGGAAGGTCACATTCGGCAAATTCTCTACTAGGTAGGTCAAGGCTTCGATCTGATCCGAATTAGTCAAAACAAAGGCGTCTTTACGGATATCGTCTTTCACCTTGAAATCATACAGGTAGCCAAGGGGTCCAAAATAGCTATGCTGATCTTGCGAGGTCAACTGCAAAGCGCGATGATAGGTCGCGTTTTGCGGAATCAAGATCTTCTTGGTCCGGATTTCTGGGCTCTTTAGAATCAACTGCATGTTGCCCGGAAGGCTGTCGTGAAGAGGCTCTTGCCACACCAAGACGTCGCGTCCTTTGATGCCTTTATTGCCTAGCTGGAGACTAATGCTAAAGGAGGTAGCCAGCGTATTGTAGACCAAACCATCTAGATCAAAACCACGATACTCTAGATAAAAGACAAAGTAATCTAAGCGATTCTTGAAAATCCGCATGGGTTGATGGTCCAAGGTCAAGATCAAATCCCCTGTTTGGTGATTCTCTGTCAAGCGCTCGATATCCCCTTCAAAATAAGTGGTCACCAAATACTGTCCCTGATCGCCACAAGTCGTTACAGCAATCTTACGACCGTATTGGTCATAGTGCTCAACCATGACCACTTGCCCCTTATCATCCAACCACTCCAGGCGCTCGACGATGCGTTTATAGGAAGCAGCATGGTACACAATTCGAGCCTTTTCTTGACCATAGTAGGTCACTTTTCCCGAACTGTTATCCCCAGAAACTTCCCAGAAATCAGGCACTGGAACTTCATTAAAGTAGCGTCCGCGCTTCTCTCCTTTTGCTTGTCCTAAAAAATAGATAAAGGGAGACTCGACACCGTCTGGTAAGAAACCGTTTGGCTCCAAAACAACGGTCGGGTGGTCAAAACCAGACTCTTTCATGGAGTGGAGCAAGTCTTGGCTTTCACGAGAATAACTATCAAATACGTTCAGCATGTGTCACCTCTTCTATCAATTGTGCCCAAGCTTCTTCTACTCGGCTGGTCAAAAAGTCTTCTGCACGCGCATAAGATGCTTGACGCATGCTGGCTAGATCATCCTTTTTGTATAGCTGGATCATTTTTTCCGCAAAGGCAGAAGCGATCTGGTCGACCACTTGATCTGCTGAAGGCGGAATGAGATAGCCATTTTTACCTTCTGTGACAAAGGTCTGGTTGCCATAAGGAACGTCAAAACCGATAATCGGTAGACCCGAACCAATCGCCTCCATCAAGGTCAACCCAAAGCCTTCACTGGTCGATGCTGACAGGTAAACCTCATAATTCTTATAAATTTCCTCTAGATTGGCATGCCCTTTGAGATGGATATAGTCTGCTGCCCCCAATTCATCAATTAGAGAACGCAACTTGCCTTCTTCTCCACCTTTTCCATAGATGTCAAAAGACAGTTCTGGCAATTCTTTTTTGGCGCGAACCACTGCTCGCACCAACCAGTCAATATGCTTTTCTGTCGCCAAACGAGAGGCAGTAATCATAGAAAACGGGGTACGATTTTCGTTTTGTGGCAAGCTTGCAAGACTCCCAACTGGAATGGTATAGATAGCTGGCTGATGGTTGGTGTATTTGGCAAACTGCTCGGCCAAGATTTCTTTTTGGCGATCCGTCGCAACAATAAAGAAGTCCACCTTGTCTGCATTGGTAAATTGGTACTCGTAGTAGTTGTTCCACAGGATATACTGATCATCAACATTATTGGCACTGAAGTGCTCGGCATGGACGACCACACCCAGACGGGCCTTTTGCGCTTCTTCAAAGATAGGCTGCCCAATATTGGTTTCCCGATCCAAAATCACCAAATCTTGTTTGGTCAATTGAAGGGTCTGCATGAAGTAGCGGATTAATTCTTGGCGACCAACCAGGTAGCGATCTGGAAAACGATAGATTTCGCGGCCATCTGCCATCTGCATGCTGTAGGCAACTGTCCCGTCTTCATTGTAAAAACGGCGCTCAATCAAGTTGGCTTGGTTGTTCTTAGGAATAAAGTACTCGGTACAATAGCGGGTATAGGAGAAATAATCCTTTCTCACTAAAATCCCTCTAGACACGTACTCGCAACGTTCGACATAGGGACTGTTTTCTGCGCGCAAGTAGCAGGTCAAAAAGTTGTCCTGGTCCTCATAAAAGAAGCGCTTGATCTTACCGTCAACTTCTTCACGAGTCGGTTTTCCGGCAAATCCTGCTAAGACCTGATCAATGGTATAGGTCGTTGGCGCAATTTTTATATCTGTAAAATGGCTATAGAGCCAGATGATTTCATCATTTTTAAAACCGATATTTTCTGTTAAATGCTGGATATTATCGGCTAGGATCATATCCATAAAGACAAACTTGGCTGGTTGATGGATATTGCGTAACAACTGGGCACGATAGGCCTGGGCATACTCAACACCACTGCTGGCCCAACCGATTCCAAGGTTGATATTGTATACTGTCATAATGTCCTCTTTTATGGGAAATGCAAGACAATTTCCCCTTTTTTATTGATTTCTACTCGACTCAGTAAGAGATTGCGGACCATTTGTTCTTTGGCCGCCTCTTTCATTCGTTCAAAGGATTGGTAGGCTTCTTGGAAAAATTCTACCAAAGGGTTTTTCTGACTGGTGTACTGACCAGAGAGCGCCATGCGCAATTGTTGCAGATAGTCTACCTGCTCGACCCAGTTTTCATCGATAGCTTTTAGGATGGCCATGCGCTGAAATTGGGCGATCACCTCATCGGTGCCTAAGATCTCATACTTAGCTTCTAACTCACTTTTAGCGATTTCCCATAAGAAATTCTCTTTGGTTTTCTTGCTACGGAAGGTTTGGTGGGCCTTTTCAGGATCCACTTGGTAGCTAACATTGTCTAACATATAGCGATAAAAAGCTACTGGTTCCTTGTATTCTTTTTTACGGACTACGCTTGAAAAGACGGAACGAAGCACTTTTTCAACGATGTCGTCCAAGCGTCCTTCTTGTTTGATCAAGCGGTCGCGCTCTTCGTAGACGATGGCACGCTGAATGTTCATGCTTTCCGCAAATTCTAGCGTCATCCGACGACTGGCTTGACCAGAACTTTCACTAGCATTTTGAGCCCGTTCCACCAAGTTTCTATACTTTCGCTTGGTCAGAGCTTTGGCTGAACCAATCCGCTCATCCACATCATAGTCTTGATAGGTATCCTGGATCCAGTCTGGCCCCCAGTTTTTCATCAAATCGTCTTCCAAAGAGACGAAGAACTTGGTCAAACCGGGATCTCCTTGGCGACCTGAACGTCCACGAATTTGAAGGTCAATCCGCTGGTTCATCATCCGCTCAGTCCCAACAACCACCAAGCCACCTAACTCAGCGACTCCTGGTCCCAACTTGATATCGGTTCCCCGACCGGCCATGGAAGTCGCTACGGTCACGGCTCCTTTTCGACCTGATTCCTTAATGATCTGGGCCTCTCGAGGAGCATTGTTGGCATTGAGAAGATTGTGTGGAATCCCTTCGCGCAAAAGAAGATTCGAATAAAGAATCGACATTTCAACCGATCCGGCAAAGACCAGAATCGGATTGCCCTTTTCGTGGACCTTCTTCACATAATCCAAGGAAGCCACGATTTTTTCCGGCAAGGTCTGATAGATTTCATCCGGCAAATCCTTGCGGATCTTCTTACGATTGGTTGGGATCTTAATCACTGACATGGCATAGGTATCAAGAAACTCTGCCTCAGCGACCTTCCCAGTCCCGGTCATGCCACCCAACTTCCGAAACATCTTAAAGAGGTTTTGGTAAGTAATAGAAGCCATGGCCCGTGTTTCTTGGGTGAGCTTGAGACCCTCTTTAGCTTCAATCGCCTGGTGGAGTCCTCCTTGCAAGCGCGTCATTTCCATCAAGCGACCCGTCGCCTGGTCTAGTAAGACAATCTCCGGTTGCCCTTCGACATTGGGGTGGATGACATAGTCCTTATCTTTAATAAAGTTTTTATTGGCCTGCAGGGCTAGGCTGATATGGCGAACCAAATCACGGTATTGGGGATCATAGAGGTTGGGAATGGCTAGAAAGGCTTCTGCTGCATGAGCTCCTTTTCGAGTCAACCAAACCCGTTTCTTTTCTTCATCAAACTTGAAGTCTTCCCCCTCTTTGAAGGTTTGGATCAGGGTATCAATAATCCCATATAGGTTAGATTGAACCCGAGGAGAACCAGAAATAATCAAGGGAGTCTGAGCACTATCTAGAAGCACCGAATCAATCTCATCGACAATGGCATAATTGAAGTCTGCCAAAAACTGGCCATCTGCCGAAGCCGTCAAGTTTTCTGTTAAATAATCAAAGCCCAGACTGGTATTGGTCGTATAAATGACATCTGACCGGTAAATCTCCCGTTTGACTTCTGGATCTAATTCTTCGTCTTCTGATTGTTTCAAGGGAACTCCAACAGTCAAGCCCAAAAAGCGGTAGACCTGTCCCATCTCTTCTGCATCCCGAGTTGCCAGATAGGTATTGGTCGTAATAACCATGACTCCTTTGCCCTCTAAGGCATTGAGATAAACCGGCATAGTTGCCGTCAAGGTTTTTCCTTCACCGGTATTCATTTCAGCGACATTACCTTGGTGGAGGACAATCCCTCCCATGACTTGCACGTCATAAGGAAACATGCCCAAGACCCGTTTATCAGCTTCCCGCGCAACCGCAAATGCTTCCGGTAAGAGATCATCTAAGGTCTCGCCCTCTGCTAGACGTTCCCGAAATTCCACAGTCTTCTCCTGTAGTTGTCGATCCGTCAAGCGGGCCATGTCATCCTTCCAGCTATTGACTTCTTTTAAGATTTTTTTGATGTTTCTTAATTTAACGTAATCCAATGTAATCCTCTTTTTTTGCAGTGATGTTCGTCTATTCGAGAACTTCTGCTCCCTCAGACGATATTGGTTGAATCGTGAAATAGTGGAAGGTAAACTCTTGCAAACCTGCACTGAGCAAGCGTACTTCATAGGCGTATGCTTGATCTGGATAGGTAAACGGCAAGCGACCTTCTGCGGTTACTCGACGGCCAACGACCTCTCCAAAGCGATCTTTGAAGACGATTTCTACCATAACGGTATGAGCAGGAGTCGCTTCCATCGTGATAACCAATTCATAATCTTGCTCTCTTTTGAGCAGGGGCAGACTAGGAATTTGACGAGTTGCGCCAAAATTTGTCTGCGAATGCCAAGTTTTCAGCACTTGACCAGATGGCATGAGGGGGTTCTGAAACTGAACGCTTCCTTGGTCAGTCGCTTGAATGGTCGACCCCCAAAGATAATCTGCCAGAACGGTATCGCCCCAGTAGATTCGTCTGCTTTCATTTTCTTTTATTTTTATCATTGGTTTCTTCCAAAGTCTCTTTCCATGATTTCTTTGTACTGGGTCACAAACCACTCAATGATTGGACCACTCGCATCATTGTGTCGACCGGCGCGGCTAGTACTGATAATACGAACCGGCAATTCATACAAGGCCTCTAAAATATCTGGATAAGCTTGCTGGTCGTAGTCATCATCCCTCATATAAGCAAGGGCTAAAATCGTATCCTTGAAATCTGCCTGGTCAAACCGTTCCCAGAAGCGTTGATTGAGCTGACCGATCCCTTCTTGCGACACTTGACCAATGATCAACTGCATCATATCTAGGGATGTTCCAAACTCATCTGGACGTTTAAATTTCAGGTTGGCAGCGACATCCCCCAGGTTGACAATGGGTTTTCCGACCAAGATCGCATGAGGAGAATAAAGAGCCCCATAGTAAAGGGCACCAAAGGTCCCCATAGACAAGCCTGAGAAATTCATATCTTTTGGCTCAAAGCCGAGCAAGTCCAAGTGCTGATCAATAAAAGCAGTGATTTGATTTTCCAATTCTTCTGAGCCCATATAGAAGGATCCACCTTCCAGTCTTGGGTCAGAAAAGAGAATAAAGGGACTCCCCATCGCACGCATCATCCCAAACCCTTCAAAACCTTCGGCCGGGCGATACCCAGAAAAGTAAATGTTTAAAGGTGGCTTCATATCGCCAGGATGAAAATAAGCAAAAATTTCTTGGCGTTTGTGGTCCCGTAGCGTCTTAGCTCCTACGGTCATCTCTCCTAAAGGACCATGTGACAAGCGCTTATGTAAGGCTCCGATCGTAAGCGTCCCCTCTCCTTTTGCTTCCAGCGAAAAGGCTAGGTAATAAGGTTCTGCTCCATCCAATTCTAGTGGTTGTACCATCTCTTCTTCTGAAAAGACTGCATCTTTGACCCACTCTCCCAGTGCACCAAAGCGGTAAAATTGAATCCGCAATTGTAGCTGACAGCTTGGATCTTTTTCGTATTCCAACCAAAAATTGATGGGACGGCTAGCATCGTACACATAGTTGTAGACCCACTGAGCAATCGGTGTAAAGTCCTCGCCGTAAGATCCATCTAGCTTCAGAAAATGTTGCCCCAATACCGTTTGCTGGCCAGCAAAATCCGGTCTCACTCGCAAGTCACGAACCGTAAAGGCATCTCCATATTGATTGTCGTATAAAAAGCGCTCTAAGACATAGAGAAATTGATGCTTGTTTGAGAAATCCCAGGGTCTTGCTTGCTTGAGTCTTAAGAGGTGGGCCAATTCGTCAGAAGGCGCATCTAGTTCATGGCTTTGATCATAAAAAACGGTATAAGGCTGAAAATAAGCCAGGTCTTCTCCTAAAGCTAATAAATCTTCTGGCTTTTCTAGAATCAAGGCTTTGAATTTGGAGATTTCCTCTTCTTCCATATACTCTTTGAGCGATGGAAGAGCGGCAGCTTGAAAAAAGTGCCAGCCTAGTCCATCAGGAAGCTCCACCTGATCCTGCCAACTGCTTGAGCCGATTTGGAGAATATGGGGTATTTGTTGTTTTTTATCCATGACGTTCTTTCATCCATCCTTCCCATTTCTCGATCAAGCGTTGACCGGTGTATTCTTGAATTTTTTCGATCGAGTAGACCAAGGCTTCGTTCCAAGGCTTCAATTCCAATAAAAAGTGAGTAATCGCCTTCTCTAATTCCTTGTCTCCCTTTGATAAGACATAGCCATTTTTCAAATGATCAACATATTCTGTCTGGACGCGGTTGACCTGAGGAATCCCAGCAGAGATCCCTGCAATCTGCGTATAGAGGTTGGGTTCCTCGCTTAAATCTACGATCAAGCGGGTTTTTTCCAACTCTTGAATAATGTCATTTTCATTTGAAAAATTCTTAACTACAAAGCGATAGTCCGGTGCGTCTTGTACGGACTCTTCATCGATAATCTGGTTTTCCCCAAGCCCTTCCATTTGGGCTGGTGATTGAACCAGATGCAAGTCCTGCTCGCTAGCGATCAATTCCTCGAGTTGCCCTTCTAATTCCTTAACACGCTCCGGCGAGCCATTGTAAAATGCAAAAACAACTTCAAATAAAGGATGGTGAGACAACACTTCTAAGACCTTCTTGAGCTGGCTCTTACTTGGAAGCTCGGCTTCATTGACATAAAAGTAAATCTTCGATTCCTTGCGCTCCTGACTAGATCCCAAACGGAGGCGGGAGTCAAAAGAGGTAATCCGGTGTGTCTTTTGAGCCAAGCTAGGGGAAAAGACCCCAATCGCTTCTTTGGTTTTTTCACTATCTGTAATCAAAAGCTGGGCATCAATCATATCAAAATAGAGGGCAAAGTTTTCAGCAGACAAGGGCTGGCGATCCCCGTAGAAAGACAAGACTTTCTTAACACTACTTGCTGTATCTTGTAAAAAAGCCAAATTTGCTGGATGAGCTGCCAAAACCAACTGATCTCGTCCTGGAACCAAGGTTGCTAGCTGCTCCTTCATTTTTTCAGCGACAACGTCTCCCATATTGGCATAGCTTTCTTTTTTGAAGGCATGAAAGAAAGCTTCATTAACCATGACGGAGTGGTTCTCTTCGATCAACATCTCTCTCAAAACCCATTGCCCATCAAAACTCAGATACTCTTGGAAATAGGGTTTTCCCTCATTGTAGTAGATTCTACTAGAGATAAAGCCACGATCATCTAAGTACTCGATGTAGCTGATCTCGTCATTCTTATAACGGGTCAAAGAGAGAAGGTTTCCATCCACTCCCATATCAATTTTCGCTAGGTGGTGGCCCTTTCGAAACGCCATCACCAAAAAGGGAGTATAGGAAAAAGTGGTCTCACTCGGCCATTCGATGTCCTGAAGCTGAACTGGGCGCATAGCCAAATCAGACGGAACCTGTTGGATCTTATCAAAAATCGAGAGTACATCTGTCTCTAACAAATCTTGGCGGTGTAAAAAATAGCGCAGTTGTGGACTATATTGAGGCAACAATAAGATCCGATCCATTTCTGCTTCTTGAAAAATACGAACTTGATTAATGGTATCGTCAAATTCAATGGACTCTCGCATCCAGTACCAAGGGGTAGCTGTTTGCTGCCAGATGCGGTCCGTTCCATACCAGGCTGGTACAAAATAATACATGGTTACTCCTAGAATATTCTTGTATAACGTTGATTCACACGAAGGGCACGAATTTCTTCTCGGATATTGTAAATCATCCCGACAAACATGAGGAAGGTTCCTGGAATCATGGTCAAGCGCAAGAGATCCTTATCCCATAACAAGAGAGAAAAAGGAAGCGCCGTGAAGAGGATCAGATACAAGGTCCCAAAAACCGTCAAGCGTAGCACAATTTTATTGATATAGCGACGTGTATCTGCTCCAGGATAGACATGATCGATATACTCGGAAGCCTTCATCATCTTATCTGCAATTTCTTCTCCATTCACATTGACAAAGGCGAAAGCAAAAGAGAGAAGGGCGATCATCAGAATGTAAAGAAGGATCCAAATCGGATCTCCCATCACCAAGTGTTTGGCTAAACGAGCAGCCCACTTGGCATTGGAATCCATTGACAAGATCAAGAGCATAGCATACTGAGGAATGGACACCAAGGTCATGGCGTACATGAAGGGCATCCCTCCTGCCGGGTTGAGCTTGATATCCAAAAAAGTATAACTTTTCAAGTTGTTGTGGATCCCTAATTTATTGACAGGAATCTTGTACTTGGAATATTCCACCAAGACTGCCACATAGACAAAAATCAAGATGAAAATCACGCCCAGAACATAAGCGATTTCTGGGATATTATTGACATTTGAAAGGGTCTGCATCACGTCTTCTGGCAGGTACATAACCATCCCAGCCATCATGATGACAACAGAACTTCCAAGCCCCAAAGCGGCATTTAGATCGGAGAGCCAAACTAAAAAAAAGGCTCCGGCTACCATAATCATGGTATTGACCGCAATGACGAGTCCGGAATTCAACCCCGTCTTCAAGGGGAGATACATGGCCACTGCCAAAGACTGGACGATGGCGAGCGCCAAGGTCACGTACATCTTTCGTCGCTCCACAATCTCCGTGCTGGTTTTTTCGAGGTTAAAGCGTTTTGAAACGGTAAACATCCGCCACAAAATCATGGAAGACATCCATGGGGATAGACCGATCGAAAAGATCGACATTCCGCGGAGGTTTCCCCCCATCACAGCGCTTGAGAGCTGCAAACCCGTTGTCGTTCCCTCATTGAGTCTCAAGGCCTTTGATAAGTCAACAAAAGGCAGGGAAATTTTACTTCCCAAAACATAAATAAAGACGAAAAATATCGTCCAACAAAATCTCTTTCCTACTTCAGATCGTTTTAACATTTCTTTTAAACTTTCTCTTACTCATTTTGACTCTTCCACCAGGGAAACAGCCTTTAAATATGTGCCTTTAGAGCATTTTATCTCAACTTATTTTACCATAATTTGCGACTTTTCCAAACTCATTTGTCACTAATATTTGATAATATTTCAATTTCCCCATTTGGTACCGTATTCAACAAAAAATCCTTCAGATGTTTATCTGAAGAATCTTGTTTACTTGGATATTATTCTCCTAAGGCCATGATGGTATCGACAAATAATTTCTTTGTAAAATAGCCATTGCGGATCAAATAAGAAGTATATTGAGCCTTTCGGACCATTTGGGCATACGCTTCTTCTGTACAGTTTTGGACCAAACGATTGGCTTCTTCAAGACTAGAGGCTACAAAGCCCAGCCCTTTTTCTCGAATATAGTCTGCATTTGACAAATAGTCTGGTACTACTACCGGAAGACCAGCAGATAGATAGGTCGATAGTTTGTAGGAAATATTTTCTTTGTAGTAATCCCGCTCATCCTCAGGATTCTCAGAATTTCCCCAGACAAGCCCAAAACCACCCTTGGAAAGCTCGAGAAGCAACTCTTGCTTGGTCCGCCAGCCTTCCATATGGATCTTAGAATAATCGACTCCTTCAACTGGTTCGGTATAGACATGAAGGGGTGTCTCATATTTCCAATCGATGATATGTGGGAAACGTGACGGATTCCCTGAGAAGATCAGTTTTTTCTCAAATTGCGGAGTGTAAAGATCCAAACTGTGGGTCAAATCCCACAACTTTTGGACCACATATTTTTTCACTGTGAGCCCTTCTGATACTAGACGATGGTACATTTGCTCTGACGGAACAACGACCAAATCACTCTGATTGTACATGTCGATATAGTTGGGCATTAGGTAATAATTGCTCTCAAACATGAGTGGTGGGACATCATGGATAAACATGACCAGCTTGGTTTGAAGGAGTTTTAACTTATCAACCAAACGGCGGTCCCACTCAATTCCATTCCAAGAAGGAGATTGAACGAAGACGATATCCCCAAAAGCAACGCCTGCTAAAATCCCATCCATTCGCGAGTTCAATTCGCTAGCTGGTTCATTGCTATGATCATAAAAGTAGATCCCTAATTCATTGACCCCAAGTTCACGAACGACATTCATAATATCGTTTTGGGCCATCAGGGCCACGCTCTGAGAAGACTGCCCGAATAAATTTGTAAAATGGATTTTCATCTCTTTCCTCTGACTCTTCTTTTTTTATCCCCTATTTCCTGAAGATATGAAGGCAAACTGAGCTTTTCACAAAGCAACCTTTTCATACTCTTCAACGAAAACTTCCTCATTCATTATAACATATTTCACAACTTCTTAGACATTCTAGATCAATAAAAGACCGGTAATATCCCGGTCTTTATTCATGATATTTAATACCTTATTTGCCATCTTTTTTCCGAATTCCTAAAAGGGCTAATCCAGACAGAAGAATGGAAACTACCGTAGCAAGGATATTATTTGAAGGATGGGCTCCTGTCTCTGGAAGAGCATGTCCTGAAGAATGCGTCGCACTTAGTGAGCTTGCATCTGATGGAGATTCTGAGTAAGAGGTGCTTGATGAAGACACGACAGACTCTGAAGGACTGGTCATAGCAGAGAAACTTGACGCATAAGACACACTGATCCATTCAGAAGCTTCATGCGATAGGGATTGACTCTCTGTCGATGATGCGCTCATAGAGTCTGAGACACTCGTCAAAGGGAATTCAGACACTGACATCGACGTTGAAGCTGATTCGCTTGAAGAAAGGAGTGAAGCTGATTGGCTATAGGAGTCAGATTTTGAAACAGATGTTGACGCTAGAGATTCTGAATAGGATGTCCATTGTGAAGCAGATAGACTCTCAGAAACTGATCGAGAGAACGATCTAGACTCTGAAACCTGCGATGTAGCTACAACATCAGAAGTTGAGGCAGATTGGCTTGTGGAGACAGAGGCTTGAACTAATGAATCTGATTGGCTTGCAGAAACGGACCTGCTGGCCGATAAGGATTCCTTAATCAACGACTCTGATTGACTGGCAGAGATAGATTCTTGAGCCAATGAATTTGATTCACTTGCCGAAACGGATGCTTGTACCAAGGAGCCGGATTGGCTAGCTGAAACGGAGTCCTGAATCAACGATTCGGACTGACTAGTAGAAACGGACGCTTGAACCAAAGACTCGGATTGACTAGTTGAGATCGACTCTTGGATTAGCGATTCTGATTCACTTGCTGAAACGGATGCTTGGGCCAAGGAGTCGGATTGAATTGCCGAAACGGATTCTTGTACTAACGAGTCTGATTGACTAGCTAAAATCGACTCTTGAACTAGCGATTCTGATTGGCTGGTCAATACAGATGCTTGAACCAACGAATCCGATTGGCTAGCAGATACTGAGACTTGAACCTGCGACTCTGATTGACTGGCCGATACAGACTCCCGAACCAATGATTCCGATTCACTCGCAGAAACTGACTCTCGCACCAACGATTCTGATTGACTCAATGATGTTGATTGCAAATCAGTCGATACTTGCGATTCCGACTGACTCATTGAATCAGAACGAGAAAAGGACATAGATTCTGTAATTTGAGACTTAGATTCGACATCAGAAGTAGATTGCGATTGACTTTCGGAAACTGATGCTTGAATCAAGGACTCAGATTGACTGGCGGAAACTGACTCTTGAACTAGCGAATCGGATTGACTCGCGGAAACTGATGCTTGAATCAGCGAGTCTGACCGACTGACAGATACTGATTCCTGAACCAATGACTCGGACTGACTTGCGGAAACGGATGCTTGAACCAAGGAATCAGATTGACTAGCTAATACGGATTCTTTGAGCAACGAATCGGATTGGCTAGACGATACAGATGCCTGAACCAACGAGTCGGATTGACTCGCGGAAACTGATTCTTGAATCAGCGAGTCTGACTGACTGACAGATACTGATTCCTGAACCAATGACTCGGACTGACTTGCGGAAACTGATGCTTGAACTAACGAATCTGATTGGCTGGCAGATACTGATTCCTGAACCAATGACTCGGACTGACTTGCGGAAACCGACGCTTGAACCAAGGAATCAGATTGACTAGCTGATACGGATTCTTTGAGCAACGAATCGGATTGGCTAGACGATACAGATGCCTGAACCAGCGAGTCTGATTGACTCGCAGAAACGGACGCTTGTACCAAGGATTCTGATTGGCTAGACGATATAGATGCCTGAACCAACGAGTCGGATTGACTCGCGGAAACTGATTCTTGAATCAGCGAGTCTGACTGACTGGCAGATACGGATTCCTGAACCAATGACTCGGACTGACTGGTTGAAACAGACGATTGAGCCAAAGAATCTGATTGGCTTGCTGAGATCGATTCTTGAGCCAATGAATTCGATTCACTTGCCGAAACTGACTCTTGAACTAGTGAATCTGATTGACTCGCAGAAACTGACGATTGAACCAACGAGTCTGATTGACTGACGGAGACTGAGGCTTTAACCAGTGACTCTGATTGGCTGGCGGAGACTGAGGCTCGAACCAAGGAATCTGATTGACTTGCTGATACCGATGCCTGAACCAAAGACTCTGATTCACTAGCGGAAACTGATGCTTGTACTAACGAGTCTGACTGACTTGCAGAAACTGATTCTTGAACCTGCGAATCGGATTGGCTCGCAGAAACGGACTCTCGAATCAACGAGGCTGATTGACTGACGGAGACTGAGGCTTTAACCAGTGACTCTGATTGGCTGGCTGAAACCGAATCTTGAACTTGCGACTCGGATTGACTCGTAGAAACTGATGCTTGTACCAACGAGGCTGATTGGCTAGCCGATACGGATTCCTGAACCAATGACTCTGACTGACTCAACGAAACGGATTCTGACAGCTTTTTGCTCATCGAAATAGATTGTGACAAGGAAATCGAGGTTGAAACCTGTGAATCTGATTGACTGGCGGAGCTAGATGCTTGTGACAAGGAAACGGACTCACTGACCGAAACAGATTGAGAAGATGAAATGGATTCTGAAACTAGTGACTCTGAAGTTGAAATCGAGAAGTTTTGAGATTGTGAAGCAGATTCTGACGGTGTCATCTTCCGATAGTAATAATTCACACTCGTTAAGGGGTATGAATCTACTATTTTTTTGATCGTTTGTTTGAAGTTGGAAAAACCATCTGCTCCCTGAGGTGTTGCATCTTCTCCCACGACCATGGTCGTATTTTTATCGAGGTAGGCCGATTTTGGAAGTTCCGTGAATGGTTTTGGAACAGTATATTCTATTCCTGTTTTCTCATCAGTGTAAGTAACTGTCTCCTTACTAGAGAACCAACCTGTAATATCCAACTCAAAATGTTGGTAATCTATTCGTCTTGGTGTGACATTTAGGAAGTAGTCCTTGTTTTTACTTTCAACTTTACGAGTTCCACCTAAATCTGAAAGCTTATCCGTACTATCCTGTTTAAATTCTTTCTCATAAACAAGTGTATATACATCGGTTACCTTAGCATTTCCTACATCACCACTACTAACATCATGGATTTTAGAAGGATCTAAAACATAGTAGCGAAGAGAATAATCACCATTTTGATTAAGGGTGACAACTTCACTTTTAATGAAATGCTCACGCGCATCCCCTAATAGTTCAATTCTTGATTTCCCATTCTTACTATTATCGAACACCCCACTTTTACGATTCGGGAACACGGTGTGCGCTGGGACCTGTACATAACCAGGAAATTCGCGTGGATTGGAAGCTGTATAATGCTGGCCTTCCAATCCGTAGATTCTATACTCTAGTAAGGATCTTTCTTTCCCCGTTGGTTCATATTGCCCATTAAACCTTCTACCATTCGGGTCCACTTCTCTATAGAAGGTCGATTGTTGTCCCATCATAGATGGAATTTTGATACTAGGATACGTCCTAATCAATTGCCCTTGATTCTCAGGCGTCATGACATCATAAATACTCCGGAATAAGAAAGCCTGTTCCGGAATAAAATTCGTTAGCATTCCAAAGGTCCCATTACCTGTAGAAGGTTCCGAATTAAAAACCTTGTTCCCAAGGGGAGCCTGACCAATTAGTACTTCTTTTGGTAATTGAATATCTTGGCCATATCCTTCTGGAGATACAGTTTGTGAAAAAATTTCAGCCCCATCTGATTTCCGAACAATGCGGAAATAAACATCCATTGCCTTATGCTTTTCCGGGTCTATCTCACTGATATCAATCGACATGGTCGCATAGTAACCAAGTGACTCTCCTTGTTTATTCACAAAGTCCCAAATACCAAATGTATAACGATTGGTGTAGGGCTCACCTAAAAAATTTTTCAACTCTTCAGGCGAAAACCTTAAGAGATCTTTATCTAGATGAGGATCCTTAGCATATCCTGGTGTGTCAAGTGTAGGATCTTCTACACTCGCACCATTGGGATCTTCTGGGTTCGGGGTCATATCCAATACATCATCAGCCAAGTATGTTTCCTCAGCAATGGGAGCCAACTGAGCAGAGATCGCAGGTTTCCCATCTACATTTGTATTTCCCACAAAACCTGCAGCTGTCAAGGTCGTCATCATCTCATCGACAGCTTTCTCCAAACGATCGCGCTGGTCAGCATAAGCTTGCGCACTGGCATTGGTATGGATCAAGTTATTACTTGCAGCCACTTCGGCCTGCACTTTGTTAATGACCGCTTCGACCACTGCTCGACGCTCAGTGTCCGTCATTTTAGATGCATAGTTTCCTGCAATTTCTTTGAGCAATTCAGCTTCAGAAGTATTTTGTTCCAAAACAACAGCTTCTTCTAAACTAGTCGGCTCTTCAACAACTACCTCTGACTCTAGAGCTTGAGCAGACTCACTAAGTGCCGTTGATAATGCAGTTGATCCAACTTCGCTCAAGGACAAAGAAGTAGATTCACTGATCGAAGTAGATACACTCACAGATGTAGAAAGGCTAGTTGATCCTGAAACAGAGCTGGATTCTGAAGACTGGGTAGAGGTATTTCCTAAGACCACACTATCCACTTCTGCCAAGGTTTCCTCTTTTGTCTCAGAAACCGTTGGTGCAAGTGATGTTGCATCCTCCGCCTTAGCTGTCGTAGCAAGCACAGCACCACCAAAAACAGTCCCTACCGTAATCAAACCTTTTAAGAAGGCTTGGTTATGCTTTTGATTTTCTATTTGATCTTGCTGCACGTTGGCAATGATGGTCTCCTCCACTTGCCCACGCACCACGCGAAAGAGGCCTAGGGCAGCCGTTGATGCCCGAAGCCAATTTTTTCCTGATTTAATTAATTTGAAGCGTACGACACGATCTGTTTCACGAAAGTTTCCTTTTGAACGCTTAAATTGCATGATATTCCCCTTACATTGTAGTCATTATTCATTATACAGGAATACTACGTAGATTCAAGTAATTTGCTACAAAAAACTTATATATTATCGTTTAATTTTCAAATTTTTTTGTAACACATTAAAAACACTTCATTCTACTAGTAAAAAAGTGAATCTCCTATGAGATTCACTCGAAAAAAATGATATTTCCTACTAGATCATTTCCCCTTCTTTTTACGTCGGATAAGTCCAGCAATTCCAGCTAACCCTGTAACAACCCCAAGAAGAGCTGATGTTACAGATCCTGTTTCGCCAGTATTTGGAAGCACTACAGACTGGCTGTGTTTTTGTGATCCACTTGCTGATTCTGATGCAGACAATGACTCTGAATGAGAAATTAATTGGCTCATTGAGTTAGAGTATGAACCGCTAGCAGATGTTGCTCCTGATTGTGATTGACTCACTGAAACTGAAGTACTTACTGATGTTGAAGTTGATTCAGGTGCAGAGGTACTCAATGATGCTGACTCAGATGCAGAGACTGATGTCGAAACTGAAACCGAAGTAGAGACTGACTGGCTTTCAGATACTGAACTGCTCAACGATGCTGACAATGATTCAGATGTCGAGATTGATTCAGATGTTGAGACTGATTCAGAGGCTGACGCTGACTCGGACGTAGAAACGGATTCAGATACAGAAACCGATTCGGACGTTGACACTGATTCTGATGTTGAAACCGATTCAGACACTGACACTGATTCTGATGCTGATACCGATTCAGACGTTGACACTGACTCAGATGCAGATGCTGATTCGGACGTAGACGCCGACTCTGATGTCGAAACTGAAACTGAAGTAGATGCCGATTCTGATGCAGACACTGACTCAGAGGTAGAAACTGATACTGACTCGGACGCAGATGCTGACTCAGAGGTAGAAACTGACTCGGACGTTGATGCTGATTCAGACGTTGAAACTGATTCAGACGTTGACACTGATTCTGATACAGAAACCGACTCGGACGTAGACACTGATTCGGATACAGAAACCGATGCAGACGCTGAGACTGATTCAGACGTTGAAACCAACTCAGAGGCTGAAATTGACTCGGATGTTGATACTGATTCAGAGGCTGAAACCGACTCAGACGTAGAGGCCGACTCAGAGGCTGAAACCGACTCAGACGTAGAGGCCGACTCAGAGACTGATGCTGACTCAGAGGCTGACGCTGACTCAGACGCTGATTCAGAAGTTGACGCTGACTCGGACGCAGAGGCTGATTCAGAGACTGAGAATGATTCTGATGTTGAAACTGACTCAGACGCTGAAACTGATTCAGAGGTTGAGACAGACTCGGATGTTGATACTGACTCAGACGCAGAAGCTGATTCGGATGTTGATACTGACTCGGACACAGAAGCTGATTCGGATGTTGATGCCGATTCGGAGACTGAAACTGACTCAGAGGCTGACGCTGATTCGGATGTTGACACTGATTCGGATGCAGATGCAGATGCCGATTCTGAGGTCGACACTGATTTGGATGTTGAAACCGACTCAGACGCTGAAACTGATTCAGAGGTTGAGACAGACTCGGATGCAGAAACCGACTCAGATGTAGAAACTGATTCTGAGGTTGAAACCGATTCGGATGCTGATGTTGATTCGGACGTTGAGACCGACTCAGAGGCTGAAACTAACTCAGAGGCTGACGCTGATTCAGAGGCTGACGCTGATTCAGAGGCTGACGCTGACTCAGATGCAGAAACTGATTCTGATGTAGATGCCGATTCGGACGTTGAAACTGACTCTGAAGCCGATATTGATTCAGACGTTGAAACTGACTCGGACGTTGAGACTGATTCGGATGTTGACACTGATTCTGATGCAGATGCAGATGCCGATTCTGAGGTCGACACTGATTTGGATGTTGAAACCGACTCAGAGGCTGAAATTGACTCGGATGTTGAGACAGACTCGGATGCAGAAACCGACTCGGATATTGAAACTGATTCGGATGCTGATACTGACTCAGAGGTTGAGGCTGATTCGGATATTGACACCGACTCAGACGTAGATACTGATTCAGAGGTTGATGCTGACTCGGACTTAGACACCGATTCTGAGGTTAACGCTGACTCAGACGTCGAGACTGACTCAGAGGTCGAGACTGATTCAGAAGCAGAGGCTGATTCAGAAGTTGACACTGACTCAGACGCAGAAGCTGATTCGGATATTGACACCGACTCAGACGTCGAGACTGACTCAGATGTAGACACTGATTCTGACGTTGACACTGATTCCGACGCTGAGACTGATTCAGAGATTGAGACTGATTCCGACTCTGACACTGACTCAGACGTCGAGACTGATTCGGAGGTCGAAACTGACTCAGAAACAGAAACTGATTCAGAGGTTGATGCTGACTCGGATGTTGACACTGATTCAGATACAGAAACCGATTCGAACGCAGATACTGATTCAGACGTTGAAACTGACTCAGACGCAGAAGCTGATTCAGAAGTTGACGCTGACTCAGATGCTGATTCAGAAATAAATGCCGATTCGGATAGCGATACCGATTCTGACACTCGTTCACTCTCCGAAACTGAGGTGGAGACTGTTACGGACTCACTAGTGCTGGCTGATACCGAAGCTGATACAAGAGCACTCTTTGAAGCAAGCTCTGATGCACGAACAGATTCGAATCGGCTTGTCGAAATAGACTCTGAATTCGATACAGATTGACTATATTCTGTTGAGTCCATCGTTACCGCAACCAAATTACTTGCATCCGAATAAACCGGATGATCACCGTAGAAGATGAGAGCTTTTGCATTCACTCCACCTGACTGCAAGGGCACTGTAGGCACTACTATCACCTGACCAGAAGCATCGGCTACTGCTCTTCCAACTTCTTCGTCATTGTTATACAAAACGACTGTCGAACCAGGATTGGCACCTGTCACTGTTACAGGTGTCTGGGTATTCGCTTTCTCCAATAGTCGCGTCGTAACTGTAGGTACCGGAAGGTGCTTGACAGGGACAGTCACATCATTTGAAGTGTTATCTTTATAAGTAATAGTCACTACACCTGACGCTGAGACAGAATACTCCTTGAAGTCCTTCGAGCTCACAATTTGGGGATTAGAGGTCTTGAACGCTTCCCAGATCCTATCTTTCTCAACCTCTGCTAGATTGCTAGTATCGTTGACATAGAGCTCGGTCGCTACATCTCTAATCGGGTTACGAATGCCGTCACTTTGAGGTAAAACTTTAATTCGGAAAGAGCGATCAATAAACTGATTGTTCGAATTGGTAAAACGAACTGTAATCGTATAAGTCTTTCCGGGTTCTACGACCTCATTTTCTCCAACTTTCCCTTCGATCAACATAGGTGCGAACGGAGATTTCAGAGTCGCATTGGGAACTAAAACGCCTTCAACGCGCTCACTATTTGGAGCATATCCCATATAGGTCAAGATAACCCCACCATTTCGCTCTCTTACAATGTACTGTAGCTTAACAGGGTCTGAATTGTAAGCTGTAATCAAATAATTATTCGCAGGTCCACTCATGAAAAACGGCGCACGAAAACGATTCTCTGCATCTAACGAACTGCCCGTGCGCGGATCTCGTTGACCCGAAGTAGCACGGAGCACCGCATTGGCTAAGCGATTCCGAGCACTCTTTGCTTGGCTTTCAACAGCTTCAATTTGAATCGCTGGATTGGACAAACCGCTTCGAATCGCTTCTAAAGACAAATCTCCACTCTCAATCGCAGCTTCCGTTCCAGGTATCTCCAAAGCCTGCGCACGATAGGTGTATAAATCCAAAGCCAAAGCTTGCAGACGTTTTACGTCTTCCTCTGAGCGAGTGGTTTGATTCTTGTTTACTTTCTCACTGATTTCAGGATCCTGTTCAGAAGCTAACAGACTGTCTACATGACTAACTGAACCACTTGTAACATAGGATTCGCTCAAAGAAACCGACTGTGATAAAGAACTGCTTTTTGAAACAGACTGACGACCTGACTCCGTATGTGATAGGGATTCACTGACAGACCGGTTCATTGATCCAGAATCTGTAGCAGATGTCGTCCCCAAAACAAAACTGTCCTGACCAACCACACCTGTTGTTGGAATGATTTCAGATTCGAGAAACGAACTCACCTCATTTTCCTCTGCCAACACAGGGGTAGCAATTGTAGTTGCTCCAGCAAGAGCCCCCAACACAAGGATCCCTTTAGAAATCGGAGCAGGAACTGGATCAGCAAAAGTTTCGAAAGGTCTCACGATTTTATCAGTCGCATCACCACGAGAGATACGAAAAAACCCTAGTTGCGAGATAGATGCCCGCATCCAAGTTTTTCCTGACTTGATTAATTTAAATCGTGTGATTCGTTCCGTTTCACGAAACTCACCCTTCGAACGTTTGAAAAACATGTCCGCTCCTTAAAAATAAGATATCGAGTTATTATACACTAATTTTCCCCAAAAGTAACTAATTAAGACTAGTTTTTAACATAAAATACAGCACACAAAAAGAGAACCCGGAGGTTCTCTTTTTGGATCCTTTTTCATTTCCCACATACCTGAAATGACCGAATCAAATTAGGATAGAAGATTATTTTTCTTCTTTTTTGCGACGTCCAAGTACAACCGCTCCAGCAAGTCCTGCAACTGCTCCAAGAAGAGCTGATGTTACAGATGTTGTCTCACCAGTATTTGGAAGTGCTACAGATTCGCTGTATTTTTGTGAACTGCTTGCTGATTCTGATGTAGACAATGACTCTGAACTAGAAGCTGATTGCGAACCATTACCAGATGTTGAGCCTGATTGTGATTGGCTAACTGAAACTGAAGTACTTACTGATGTTGAAGCTGATTCTGATGCAGACACTGATTGACTTACTGATGTTGAAGCTGACTCAGATGCAGATACTGATTGACTTGCTGACGTTGATGTCGATGCAGATGCTGATACTGATTGACTTACTGATGTTGAAGTTGATTCAGATGCTGATAATGATTGACTTGCTGACGTTGATGCTGATTCAGACGCAGAAACTGACTGACTCACTGACGTTGATGCTGATTCAGACGCGGACACTGATTGGCTTACTGACGTTGACTCAGATGCAGATACTGATTGACTTGCTGATGTTGAAGCCGACTCAGAGGCAGACACTGATTGGCTTGCTGACGTTGAAGTGGATACAGATGCTGACACTGATTGGCTTGCTGACGTTGAGGCCGACTCAGAGGCAGAGGCTGATTGGCTTGCTGACGTTGAGGCTGATTCTGACGCAGATTCTGATTGACTTACTGACGTTGAAGCTGATTCAGATGCAGAGACTGATTGACTGACTGATGTTGATGCTGACTCAGACGCTGACACTGACTGACTTACTGACGTTGAAATTGATTCAGACGCAGAGACTGATTGACTTACTGATGTTGATGCT
>JAGZZN010000010.1 GCA_018377375.1 Streptococcus parasanguinis | reverse complement strand
GTGTATTTTTAGGGTAAAATTCACACCATTCAACTGAAATTGATTCAAATTAGATGAAATTCTGTTTTCTGTAAATGTGGGAAAACATTGATTTTAAGCAGATATTGAAACTTATTCAAATAAAACCGTGTCAAACCAAGTCTTAAGAAAGCTCGTAAAGCATCAAATAATAGAAGAATAAAATTTAATATAAAAAAATCCCATCAGAATATTTCTGGTGGGATTTTTGGTGGGGAACCAATCAATCTTGATTTATTTTTAACCTTTTATAATAACTGAAAATGCTGTTAAATCAACCATTTCACTTCAAATCATGTTTATAAATCATTCCCACTCTACAGTTGCAGGTGGTTTACTTGTGATATCATAGACGATACGGTTAACGTGGTCAACTTCGTTTACGATACGGACTGAGATTTTTTGGAGAACTTCCCAAGGAATCTTAGCGAAGTCAGCTGTCATTCCGTCGATCGAAGTGATAGCGCGGATAGCGATGGTGTAGTCGTAAGTACGGCCGTCTCCCATAACACCCACTGAACGAACGCCAGTGTTAACAGTGAAGTATTGCCAGATATCACGGTCAAGACCAGCTTTGGCGATTTCTTCACGAAGGATAGCGTCTGATTCACGAACAGTTTCAAGTTTTTCTTCAGTGATTTCTCCCATAACACGGATGGCAAGACCTGGACCTGGGAATGGTTGGCGCCATACGATGTGGTCTGGCATACCAAGCTCTGTACCAAGGGCACGAACCTCATCCTTGTAAAGAGTGTTAAGGGGTTCGATGAGTTCAAACTGCATGTCTTCTGGAAGTCCACCAACGTTGTGGTGAGATTTAATAGTTTGAGCAGTATCAGTACCTGACTCGATCACGTCTGTATAGAGTGTTCCTTGAGCAAGGAATTTCACATCTTTTAGTTTGCTTGCTTCATCGTCAAAGACATAGACAAATTCGTTCCCAATGATCTTGCGTTTTTGTTCGGGATCAGACACACCAGCCAATTTATCAAGGAAACGTTTAGCAGCGTCTGCTTTAACAATGTTCAAACCAAACTTGCCACCAAGCATCTCCATAACTTGATCAGCTTCCCCTTTACGAAGAAGACCGTGGTCTACAAAGATACAAATCAATTGATCGCCGATTGCTTTTTGAAGGAGAACCCCAACAACGGAAGAGTCAACACCACCTGAAAGACCAAGAAGGACACGTTTGTCTCCGACGGTTTCACGGATTTTTTTGATCTGCATGTCAATGAAGTTGTCCATGGTCCAATCACCTTTAGCCCCACAGATGTTCAAGGCAAAGTTACGCAAGATGTCATAACCGTGAACAGAATGACGAACCTCAGGGTGGAATTGGATTCCGTAGATTTTCTTGTCTGGATTTTCAATGGATGCAAATGGACAGTCAGCAGAAGTACCAGTGCGGATAAAGTCAGCCGGAATTTCTGTAACAGCATCCCCGTGGCTCATCAAGACCAATTGTTTGTCTGGTGTGCCGGCAAAAAGAGCAGAAGATTCTGTCAAAGTCAGTTCGGATTGACCATATTCACGGTTACCAGCATCACCTGCAGGAACGACCTTCCCACCCAATTTATGGGTCAACAATTGCATTCCGTAACAGATTCCAAGGATTGGAATACCGAGTTCGAAAATTTCAGGATCGATATCAAAAGAACCTTCCTCGTATACAGAGTTTGGTCCGCCTGAAAGAACGATCCCAACTGGATTGATTGCACGAACTTCAGCAGCAGAAATCTTATGGCTCTTCAACTCTGAGAAGACACCAATTTCACGAATCCGACGTGAAATAAGCTGATTGTATTGGCTACCGTAGTCAAGCACGATGATTTTTTCAACATCATGCAAATCAGTTGATAGGTTTGTCATCTTATCCCCTTCTTAAAGAAATTTACTTTCCTCTATTCTAACACAAAAGCCTTGTCTTTACCAATCTCTGATTGAAGAATTAGGAATTTTACGCTACAATAGAGATAACACAGAGAAAGAGCAAGGTTATGATTCCAGCTTACATTCAAATCCATGATCAGATTAAGTCTGAGATTGATCAAAAAATATGGAAAATAGGGGAGCGTCTTCCCAGCGAACGCGATCTAGCTGAGAAATTTCAAGTGAGTCGGATGACGCTTCGTCAGGCCATTACCCTTCTGGTTGAAGAAGGAGTGCTTGAAAGACGAGTAGGAAGTGGCACATTTATCACTAGCACGCGCGTCCAAGAAAAAATGCGAGGCACAACCAGTTTTACAGAAATTATGAAATCGCAAGGCAAGGAACCTTCTAGCCAAGTGATTTCTTACCGTAAAACTATTCCTAGCCTCCAAGAAGTGGACAAATTGGGCATTGATAAGACAGAAACCATCATTCGGATGGAGCGGGTCCGGTATGCCGATGGGATCCCTGTTGTTTATGAAGTGGCCTCTATTCCAGAGAAATTTATTAAGAATTTCAATCGTGAAGAGGTTACCAGCCATTTCTTCCAAACATTGGAGCGTCATGGCTATAAGATTGGGAAGTCGCACCAGACCATCTATGCGCGATTGGCCAAGGATAAGATTGCGGAGTACTTACAGATTTCAAAAGGGCAGGCTATTTTAGGTCTGACACAGGTTTCCTATTTTGAAGATGGGACGGCTTTTGAGTATGTAAAAAGTCAGTATGTCGGAGAGCGCTTCGAATTTTATTTAGAAAATAACTAAGCTCGCAAATCGTAAAAATAGAAAACTCTTCAAATGTGTGAGAGGCTCACTCTCTTTGGCATTTGGGAGCTTTTTTTAGGTTGAAATCATTCTTTCTAAATAGTGATAGTACGGTCAAAAATAAAAGATTTAAAAAAATTTTATTTTTTCTTCAATTTTTGATTTTTTTTACGAATTAATAGATAGAAGCTAGTTTTAGATCTAAAAAAAGATATAAGGCAGGAAAAAATGAAAAAAATTAAAATCGATGTGGTAGCTGTTCCCTTGAGTGGGCATCTGTACCCAACTTTAAATCTCGTTAAACCCTTATTAGATGATCCAACTATGGAAATCCGAGTTTTCACGGGTCCTCAGAAAAAAGCCGTCGCAGAAAGTCTCGGCTTCACGGTCGTTCCGATTCTAGAGGACAAAGTAGAAGAATTTGAACGTGTGGCTAATAACGATAAAAAACACAATCTCTTTTCAGCTTATCGGCAATTGTCTAGGAGTCTTGATTTGATTAATCATGTATCGGATCAATTGTTAGAGGAGTGGCGCGTCAATCGTCCAGATATTGTGATTGCTGACTTTATCACTCTATCAGCAGGGTTTGTGGCAGAAGAATTGGAAATTCCTTGGATTACCACCATGGCGACACAATTTGCTATCGAAACTCCTTATGGTCCTCCTTGCTTCTTCGGAGGGATGGGAGTCGCGCGCACGAAGAAGGAAGAGAAGATCCAAGCACTATGCCGTAAACTCACGCGCATTGGAAAATACTGTGGCGCTTTCCTCTTACGCAAACGCTTAAAACGTTACAATTTCAAGTTGTACAATCAAAATGGAGTAGAGTCTATTTACTCTCCTTATGCCATCTTTGGAATTGGTATGATGGAGCTAGAGTTGAAGACACACTTCCCTCATCAATATGCGTGGCTTGGCCCTTTGGGGACTTCTCTTGAAAAAGCAGAAGATTATCCTTTAGATCTCCGTCCTTACGAGGACAAGACGAAGGTACTCGTGACTTGTGGAACCCAGTTGCCTTGGGCAAAAGAGAATTTGCTCCAGCAAACCCAGCAGTTGGCCAAAGAGCATCCAGAATGTCACTTTTTCGTCACCTTAGGTGATGGGGCAAAAGACTTTTCTGAAGAAGAAGTAGCACCAAATGTGACGCTCGTCTCTTATCTGCCTTACAAAGAATATATTCCGCAGATGGACTATGTCATTCACCATGGAGGAGCTGGAATCTTTTATCAGTGTATCGAATTTAAAAAACCAGCCTTGATCTTGCCACATGATTATGACCAATTTGACTATGCGATTCGAGGAGTAGAAGCAGGAATTGCTTTTCAAGCACATCGTAATCGCACCGAAGAGATTAAAGCAGGTTTTAATGCCCTATTAGAAAAAGAATCTTGGGAAAAGTTAGAAAGACTAAACAAACTTTCAAAATCCTACAAGCCGTTGGATACCTTGGAGTTTGAGATTCAACGATTATTAAGACGTGGAACGGATGGGAAACTATGAAAATTCTTGTAACAGGTGCGACTGGCTTCCTTGGAAAATACGTGATCGATGAGTTGTTGGCTCACGATTATTCCATTGTAGCCTTTGGCCGAAATGAAAAAATTGGGAAGGCCCTGGAAAATGAGCGCGTCCAATTTGTGAAAGGGGATTTGAGCTCTATTGAGGAATTAAAACAAGCCTTTCAGTCTGTTGATGCTGTGGTTCACGCTGGAGCTTTATCCACTGCCTGGGGACCTTGGAAGGCCTTCTATCAGGCGAATGTAGTTGGTACTCAAAATGTCCTTGACTTGTGCCGTGAATATGCGGTAAAACGCTTGGTTTATGTTTCTTCTCCTAGTATTTACGCAGCTGGAAAAGATCAATTAAACATCAAGGAAAGTGATGCTCCAAAAGAAAATCACCTCAACAATTACATCCGAAGCAAATTGGCATCTGAAAAACTTTTTTCTGATTATCCAGATGTGCCAAGTATCATCTTACGTCCTAGAGGATTATTTGGTGTGGGGGATACCAGTATTTTGCCTCGTGTCTTACGCCTCAGTCGAAAAATTGGAATTCCTTTGATTCGAGGGGGAGAGCAGCTCATGGATATGACCTGTGTGGAAAATGTTGCCCTAGCCATTCGCTTGGCTTTGGAATCAAAAGAAGCACACGGGCAGGTTTATAATATTACAAATGGGGAACCAAAGATCTTTAAGTATTTGATCGAAACAACATTAAAGGGATTGGGAGAACCGATTCGCTATCGGAAAATTCCGGCAGGTCTTGTAGCAGGTGCGGCCTATAGCCTTGAAGGAGTGTATCGATTATTCCATCTGAAAGCTGAACCTCCATTGACTCGCTATACCTATTATCTCCTTCGATATAGCCAAACCCTCGATATTCAAAAGGCCCAAACAGAACTTGGCTACTATCCAAAAATGACCATTGAAGAAGGGATTGACAACTATGTCCAACATGATCAAGCGCATTGATTATTTCCCAGCAGGCTATTGTAGTAGTCATTCTGGTCTCTTATTTAAAGAGATTCCGAATGAAAAAATGCAATTTCCAGCAGGTGTCTTTTTGATTCATCACCGTGAAAAAGGCTATATTTTGTACGATACCGGCTATCACTACGAGATTAAGAAAAAAGCTCGGTATTTCTGGTACCGTCTAGCCACCCCAATGCAGATGAAAAAAGAAGACCAGATCGATTATTTATTGCAAGAGCGTGGAATTGATCCGGCAGAAATTACTTATGTGATTCTTTCGCATTTGCACCCGGATCATCTCGGTGGAGCAGCCCTTTTTCCAAATGCTCATTTCTTTGTTACCCAGGAAGTCTATGAGGTGTACCAAAAACCTAAATTTAAAGATCTGATTTTTAAAGAGTTTTTGCCAGCTGATTTCAAAGATCGGGTGACTTGTCTTAAAGCAGATCAAAGGCATCCTGCTTTCCCCTATCGCCCGACTGCGGATTTTTTTGGAGATGGGAGCATCCTTGTTTCGTCCATCGATGGACATGCGAGAGGGCAAGGTTGTCTTTATCTGGATGAGTTCAAACTCTTCATCGGAGCAGACCTTTCTTGGGGAGTAGACCTCTTGCCTTACACAGGGCAAATGCGTCTCATCCCCTCCTTGGTTCAGGATAATAAGAAGGCTTATCTTAAAGGAGCTGAGTTGCTGGAAACACTCTTGCAAGATGGCATTCAAGTTGTGGTCAGCCACGACCCGCAAGAACGGATTGAAAGGATTTTAAATGAAAAAAACAGTCTTTCTGAAAACCTTTATTGAAACCAGATGGTGCCACCGATTCCGTTCAAAAGAGGCCTTGAAGCGATATCAATATAAGCAATTGGCGCGCTACCATGCTTTTATCACTTCTCAGTCTCCCTATTTTCAAACCCATTCTCCCGAATCCTTTGGAACCATGGATAAATCGTTTATGATGACACATTTCAATGAACTCAATACCCTAGGGGTGGATCGAGATCAGGCTTTAGAGATGGCGATTCGCGGAGAACAGACGCGAGATTTTACTGAGATGAATGGAGAAGTAGCAGTAGGCTTGTCTTCTGGGACTTCAGGCCACCGAGGAGTTTTTGTCACCACAGAAAAAGAGAGAAGTATGTGGGCTGCAGCGATCTTAGCCAAGATGCTTCCGAAAGGAAAACTATTTGGTCATCGCATTGCCTTTTTCTTACGAGCGGACAATGAACTTTATCAAACCATTAACTCAGGCCTTATCCGCTTGGAATATTTTGATATTTTCAAGGATAGCAAGGAGCATTTAGAGCGTCTCAAAGACTATCAACCAACTATTGTGGTCGCACCAGCTTCAACCTTGATTGAGTTAGCCAACTATGTCAGCAATCAGCAACTTGCGATCCAATCCGTCAAGGTTGTCTCTGTCGCAGAAATCCTAGAGGAACGAGATGCTGAGACAATCGCCAAAGCCTTTCAACTAGACACGGTTGATCAGGTCTACCAAGCGACAGAGGGATTTTTAGCTTGTACCTGTTCAGAAGGCAATCTACATCTTAACGAAGATATTTTGTATGTCGAAAAAGAGTACCTAGATGATAGCCGCTTTTATCCGATTATTACGGATTTCAAACGAACCAGTCAACCGATCTATCGCTACCGCCTCAATGATATTTTGGTAGAAGAAAAATCTCCTTGCCCTTGTGGTTCCGTCTTTACTCGAATCGCAAAGATCGAAGGACGATCAGATGATATCTTCTATTTCAAAAAAGAAGATGGCAGTAGCCAGATGATCTATCCGGATTTTATTCGACGGTGTATTCTCTTTGTCGAAAATATTCAGGACTATCAAGTAACTCAGTTGGCAGATAGATCCATTACCATTGCCTTGAGTCACCGGACAGAGTCTATTGAGCAAGCGATTTTTGCTCAATTCGAACTCTTAGCTCAGCAAAAACAATTCATTCTTCCAAGTATTCAATTTATCGATTACCAATGGGACCCAACACGTAAATTAAAACGTGTTCAACGACTTCAATAAAAGGAGAATCCTATGACTACTGTAAAAAGACATTTGCAAATTAAAGGCTATGGAACAGCGCTTCCAGCTCATACAGTTTCTTTCAAAGACCAGACTCGTTACCGCGTGAAAGAAGGAGAAGAAACACAGATTGATCTTGCAGCCCGTGCGATCGAAGCTGCTTTAAACCATGCGGGTCTTGAAATGGCAGACATCGACTGCCTGGTTTCGGCTAGTGCAGTTGGTGTTCAGCCCATCCCTTGTACAGCTGCTTTGATCCATGAGCGCGTGGCCAAGGGACTGACGATTCCTGCCATGGATATCAATACTACCTGTACCAGTTTTGTATCAGCCTTAAGCACCATTTCTTATCTGATTGAAGGTGGAGAATACCAACGGGTGCTGATTGTATCCAGTGAAGTAGGAAGCCTAGGGCTTAATCCCAAACAAAAAGAAAGCTTTGAACTGTTTAGCGATGGAGCCGCAGCTTTTATTTTTGAAGCAACAAAAGAAGATAAAGGAATCATTGCTAGCATGCAACGTACCTGGTCAGAGGGAGCCCATGACACCGAAATTCGTGGTGGTTTGACAGCGTATCATCCGAAATTGTACTCTGACTCAACAAAGACTGATTTCATGTTTGACATGAAAGGGAAGAAAATCCTTTTGCTTTCTGCCCGTGTTATTCCAGAAATGTTCCAAGAATTCGAAGAGAAATCAGGCGTTTCTAAAGATGCTGTAGACTATATTATTCCTCACCAAGCAAGTCGTGCCTTACCACTCGTCATGGACAAATTGGGCGTTGGCAAAGACAAGTACCTCAATATTGTCAGTGATTATGGAAATATGGTTTCGGTAGCCGTTCCTTTCGGCCTAGCCTATGCACTGGATCATGGCTATGTGAAGGAAGGAGATACCATCTTCTTGATGGGAACTGCAGCAGGGATGACGGTCAATATGTTGGCACTGAAACTCTGATGATGAATCCTCTCATTTCAAGCTCAAAAAGCTTCAAGTCCCGCTAGTCTTTAGCGGGCTTTTTTGATATAATGAAAGGTATGGAAATTGAGAAAACCAACCGAATGAATGCGCTCTTTGAGTTTTATGCAGCGCTCTTGACGGACAAGCAGATGAACTACATCGAGCTCTACTACGCAGATGATTACAGCTTGGCTGAGATTGCAGAAGAGTTTGGAGTGAGCCGTCAAGCGGTCTATGACAATATTAAACGTACAGAAAAGATTTTGGAAGACTACGAAATGAAACTCCATATGTATTCCGATTACATTGTTCGTAGTCAGATTTTGGATCAGATTTCTGAAAAATACCCTGAAGATCCTTTTTTACAGGAACAAATTTCTGTACTTTCCAGTATCGATAATCGAGACTAATGATTAAATACAAGACAGAACTAGGAGAAAGAGTATGGCATTTGAAAGTTTAACCGAACGTTTACAAAACGTCTTTAAAAATCTTCGTAAGAAAGGGAAAATCTCTGAAGCGGATGTCCAAGAGGCAACCAAAGAGATTCGTCTAGCCCTCTTAGAGGCCGACGTTGCCCTTCCTGTTGTAAAAGACTTCATCAAACGGGTCCGCGAGCGGGCTGTAGGTCATGAAGTCATCGAAACCTTGAACCCTGCCCAACAAATCGTGAAGATTGTCGATGAAGAATTGACTGCGATTTTGGGTTCAGAAACAGCAGACATTATCAAGTCGCCTAAGATTCCAACTATTATCATGATGGTCGGTCTTCAAGGGGCTGGTAAAACAACTTTTGCTGGGAAATTAGCTAATAAATTAGTCAAGGAAGAAAAAGCGCGTCCTTTGATGATTGCGGCCGATATTTATCGTCCAGCGGCCATCGACCAGTTGAAGACCCTTGGTCAACAGATCAATGTCCCTGTCTTCTCACTTGGTACAGAAGTCCCTGCAGTAGAGATCGTTCGTCAAGGTTTGGAGCAAGCAAGAGCCAACCACAATGACTATGTCTTGATCGATACGGCTGGTCGTCTTCAAATCGATGAAAAACTCATGGGCGAGTTGCGGGATGTCAAAGCCCTTGCCGAGCCAAATGAAATCCTCTTGGTTGTCGATGCTATGATTGGTCAAGAAGCAGCCAATGTGGCGCGTGAGTTCAATGAACAACTCGAAGTAACCGGGGTCATTTTGACCAAGATCGATGGGGATACCCGTGGTGGTGCAGCCCTTTCTGTCCGTCAGATTACTGGGAAACCAATCAAGTTCACTGGTACTGGTGAAAAAATCACTGATATCGAAACCTTCCACCCAGACCGTATGTCTGGTCGGATCCTCGGTATGGGGGATATGCTGACGCTGATCGAGAAGGCTTCTCAAGAATACGATGAGAAACGCTCTCTTGAACTCGCTGAGAAGATGCGGGAAAATACCTTTGACTTCAACGATTTCATCGATCAGTTAGACCAAGTTCAAAACATGGGACCAATGGAAGACCTGCTCAAGATGCTTCCAGGGATGGCAAATAACCCTGCCATGAAGAACCTCAAGGTCGATGAACGAGAAATTGCTCGCAAACGTGCAATTGTATCATCCATGACCCCAGCTGAACGCGAAAATCCAGATTTATTAAATCCAAGCCGTCGTCGTCGGATTGCTGCTGGATCAGGAAACAGCTTTGTCGAAGTCAACAAATTCATCAAAGACTTTAACCAAGCCAAGCAGATGATGCAAGGCGTCCTCTCTGGCGATATGAACAAGATGATGAAACAAATGGGCCTCAATCCAAATAACATGCCGAAAAACATGCCTGGTGGAATGCCGGATATGTCTGCCCTCGAAGGCATGATGGGACAAGGTGGCATGCCTGACTTGTCAGCTCTTGGCGGAGGCGCTGGAATGCCTGATATGAGCCAAATGTTTGGTGGCGGTCTCAAAGGAAAAGCCGGTGAATTTATGATGAAACGGGCGATGAACAAGATGGCCAAACAAATGCGCAAAAATAAGAAAAAACGGAAATAATTCTTTCTAATAAGGGCCTGGAACACACTGTTCTGGGTTCTTTTAGAAACTACTACTAGAGGATCATGTTAAAAAAACTATTTCAACAAGTCATTCGTTTCTTTGCAAGATTGTTTTCTTCGCACAGCAAGCCCTTTGAATTCCCTAAAGGATCGAAGAAACCACCCATCAGACCAATCATCTTTGTACCTGGGAGTTCAGCCAGTATCCAGCGCTTCAATGGAACCATTCGCATGCTCCATCGCTTTTCTAGAAAAAAGCAAAGTCTCTTAAAAATAAAGGTCAATAAAGATGATTCTATAGAGATGGAAGGAAGACTAAATACAAAAGAGCCAAACCCTATGATTGTGATTGGCTTTGAGAATAATCGAGATGGCTACAGCAATATCAAGCAGCAAATCGAATCCCTTAAGATTGCTTTAACCTATCTTCTTGATCACTATCATTTTACAGAGTTTAAGGCAGTGGGTCACTCTAATGGTGGACTGGTTTTGACTGGTTTATTGGAAAGTGGCTTTTTAGAGAAAAAGAAGGTAACCGTCAGCAAGCTAGCTATTATTGGAAGTCCTTACAAATTCAATCAAGAAATGTTTGACGATTTTCAAAAATGGAAGCACCGCTTAGAAAAAGAAGTAGAAGTTCTTAATTTTGTTGGTAGCTTTGCTGGAAAATCAGATGGCATCGTTCCTCTCTCTAGTGCACAAGCAGCACAATCTATTTTTGAGAAACAAGCCTATACAGAAATGAATTTAAACGGTCGCAAGGCTCATCATTCAGCTTTACCCACTAATCCAGATCTAGTGAAACAATTAAGTCTATTTTTGAATCTATAGTGAAATTACATAATTTCGGTTATGTAATTTTTATTTGTCTCTTGCAATCCTTAGGTAAATATGGTACATTTTTGGTAGCGATTACACATACCTAAGGAGGATTTTATGAAAGATCCTAAGTTACTAGAGACAATGAAAGTTTACAAGGGATGGGATGATGTTCCCGCAGATTTTGATGCTTTTTGGAATCAAGCCCTAGCAAAGATTACTGAACTGCCAGAATACAAGCTCGAAGAACGAGATTTCAGCATTCCAAATGTGATTTGTTATGAATTAACCTTTAAAGGAACACGAGATGGACTCGTTTATGCGCGGGTTGTTCTCCCCAAAACAGATCAAAAAGTTCCCGTTATTTTCCATTTTCATGGCTATATGGGTCGTTGTTGGGATTGGGCTGATATGTTAGCTTATACAGTAGCCGGCTATGGTGTTGTGTCTATGGACGTGAGAGGGCAGTCAGGCTATTCAACAGACGGTGACCGCTCACCACTTGGAAATACGGTAAAAGGACAGATTATCCGTGGAGCCGTGGAAGGCCCTGATGAGCTCTTTTATAAGGATGTCTACTTGGATCTTTACCAGTTAATTGAAATTGTAGCCAGCCTCCCTCAAGTTGACGACAGCAAACTTGCCAGCTACGGAGCCTCACAAGGCGGTGCCTTAGCCCTGGTTGCTGCTGGATTGAATCCCCGAATCCAACGAACGGTAGCCATTTATCCATTCTTATCAGATTTCAGACAAGTATTAGAAATTGGAAACACCAGCGAGGCCTATGACGAGCTTTTCCGTTATTTCAAGTTCCATGATCCATTCCATGAAACGGAAGATCGTTTGATGCAGACTTTAGCCTATATTGATGTGAAAAATTTTGCTCATCGGATCAAAGGACAGGTTCACATGATTACAGGGCTAGATGATGATGTCTGTTATCCTGAAACGCAGTTTGCTATTTATAATCGCTTAGAATGTCCAAAAGAGCATTTAATCATGCCAGAATATGCTCATGAAGCTATGAACGTTCAAGTCAATGATCGAGTCTATAATTGGCTCTGTGGTAGCATGATTCCATTTCGATATGTAGAAAAATAAGTTAGAGAAGAAAATAATCAGTAGATCCATGAGGTTTGCTGATTTTATTGTGTTTAAAAGGAATCTAGTATAGAAAGAGATACAAAACAGTCCTATAGAACCCCTATAACATCTTTCCGAAAAACTATAATTTTCTTGAAAAATATATCTGGCTATGCTATACTACTAGTATAGAAAGATTTGGAGAAAAACATGAAACGCGAGATCTTATTAGAACGGATTGATAAACTCAAACAAGTCATGCCCTGGTATGTATTGGAATATTATCAATCAAAATTGGCCGTTCCCTACAGTTTTACGACCTTGTACGAATACTTAAAGGAATACGATCGATTTTTCAGCTGGGTTTTAGAGTCTGGTATATCGAATGCTGATACCATGGCCGAGATCCCCTTAGACGTTCTGGAGCACATGACCAAGAAGGATATGGAATCCTTTATTCTTTACCTACGTGAACGTCCTCTGCTCAATGCCAATACGACGAAAAACGGTGTTTCCCAAACAACTATTAACCGTACCCTTTCTGCATTATCTAGTCTTTATAAGTATTTGACCGAGGAAGTTGAAAATGAGCAAGGGGAACCTTATTTCTACCGCAACGTCATGAAGAAGGTTGCTACCAAGAAAAAGAAAGAAACCTTGGCTGCCCGAGCTGAAAATATCAAACAAAAACTCTTTTTAGGAGATGAAACAGAAGGTTTTCTTAACTATATCGACCAGGAGTACCCTCAAACACTCTCAAATCGCGCCTTATCCTCTTTTAATAAGAATAAAGAGCGAGATTTAGCCATTATCGCACTCCTTCTTGCCTCTGGTGTCCGTCTCTCTGAAGCCGTTAACCTAGACCTTCGTGATCTCAATCTTAAGATGATGGTCATTGATGTCACACGAAAAGGTGGAAAACGTGACTCGGTTAATGTTGCTGCCTTTGCTAAGCCTTATCTGGAGCAGTATCTTGCTATTCGAGACAAACGTTACAAGACAGAAAAGACTGATACTGCCCTCTTTCTGACCTTGTATCGAGGTGTTCCAAACCGAATTGATGCTTCTAGTGTTGAAAAGATGGTGGCCAAGTATTCAGAAGACTTCAAAGTCCGCGTGACACCCCATAAATTACGCCATACATTAGCAACTCGTCTCTATGATGCAACCAAATCACAGGTTTTGGTCAGCCACCAGCTGGGACATGCTAGCACCCAAGTTACAGACTTATATACGCATATCGTTAATGATGAGCAAAAAAATGCCTTGGATAGTTTATAAAACTACATAACTTAAATTATGTAGTTTTTAGAGTTAAAAAGAGCGTAGATTTCTTATAGAATCTTACGCTCTTTTATACTTTCTATAAAAATTCGATCCAATAATTACGGTGTGGCTCAATAATGACTGGTTTTCCCCAAAATGATTTTAGATAAGCCAGGTTTGCAGGAGTGACCGGTCTTTTTTCACCATTGTACTTCTCTGCACTCTCTTCTGTTAAAAAGCATTTAACTGCTTCATATGGTGTTCCGTCACTCGCTATTCGATCAATTCCTAAATAAGCAATTTCATCACCGGCTTTTGGAATATCTGTAAATAGTTTACCAATAAAATAAACCGTCTTATCTTTCATTAATTCATAAGCCTTACTATTTTCCAGTCTGTTATTCGCTGCAGCGTACATAATACAAAAACTATCCACAATATCTTTCAAGGGCATTAATTCTTCTTTGCTGACTATAATTTCGTCGGGAGCAAGTCCACCAATGATTAAGTTTTGATAATGAGGTTGCTGAATGATATTATCTAAAGCCATTCCTAATGGTAGTTGGACAGCTTGATAACCTAATGGTTCTAGCTCTTGCTTTTTCTGGTCAAGGTGTTCTTGTGTAATACTGATATTCAAATCATATGGACTTGAAGGTTGTTGCTTGCTAAAAAAAGCCACTACTATACGATCTAACTGTTCAAATAGACAAAGTTTTTCCACTGGAATTTTCATCATCGAATATGATCCCCTTTTTTGTTCAGATTTCCTCTATATTGTACACTCATAGTTTTCGAATATCAAGTTTAAGATAAAAGATATCCATGTTAAATGGATATCTTTAACTTTATTCCACCACTGCTTCAGCAATTTCTTCTGCAGTGATTCCTGCGAAGTAACGACCTAAGTTAATGGTTTGAAGGGCTTTAAGAACGTCTTCGCGTTCGTATTTGACACCACGAAGGACATCTTCTACTGCTGCTACGTCTTCGATACCAAAGAAGTCTCCATAAATCTTGATGTCTTGGATTTTGGATTCAATAACATTCGCAAAGATTTCAACTTTACCGCTAGGGAATTTAGTACCACGACGGACATTGTATTCAGGGGACTTCCCATAGTTCCAATCCCAGGTACCGAACTTGGTTTCCTTGATACGGTTAATCTCCGCCAATTCTTCATCCGAGAAGACATATTCTGTCATCTCAGGGTATTCTTTCTTCATGTAGTCCAAAAGTAGGTCACGGAACTCTTCAACCGTGATTTTTTCTGGCAATTCATCAATGATATTGGTCACACGTGCACGAACAGATTTAACCCCTTTAGACTCAAACTTGTCTTTAGATACCTTGAGAGCATTGGCAAGGACTGACAAATCAACGTCAAAAAGAAGGCAACCATGGTGCATGATCCGACCATTAATGTACGCTTGGGCATTTCCACAGAATTTCTTGCCGTCAATCTCTAAGTCGTTACGACCCGTGAATTCAGCCTTAACCCCAAGTTGAGCCAAGGTGTTTATCACAGGAGTAGAAAAACTCTTGAAGTCAAAGGCTTTGTTTTCATCTTCTTTTGAAATGATGGTGTAGTTGAGGTTGTTCAAATCGTGATAAACAGCCCCACCACCACTGATCCGGCGAACCACTTCAATCCCATGCTCCCGAACGTAGTCGCGGTTGATTTCTTCGATAGTATTTTGGTGGCGACCGACGATAATGGATGGTTTGTTAATCCAGAGAAGGAAGATTTGATCCTCATCTAACAGATGCTTAAAAGCATATTCTTCCAAAGCAATATTAAAAGCAGTATCATTTGAATAATTAATAATGTATTTCATAAGATTCCTTTATATACGATAGAGACTGGTCCAGCATTTGCTGTCCAGCCATTCTATCATTTCAAATACTATTTCTTCTTAGGTGAATGAACAGCCAAGCCAAGTACATCCGCAAAGGCTTCGTACATCACTTCTGAGAAGGTTGGGTGTCCGTGGATGGTCTTAAGCATTTCTTCCACAGTGATTTCCATCTCAATGATGGTTGAAGCTTCGTTGATCAATTCAGCTGCTGCTGGACCAATGATATGAACCCCAAGAACTTCACCGTATTTCTTGTCTGCAATAACTTTAACAAAGCCTTGAGCCGCATCTGATGCAATGGCACGACCATTCGCCGCAAAGTTGAATTTACCGATTTGAACATCGTATTTTTCACGAGCTTGTTCTTCTGTCAAACCAACAGCCGCAACTTCTGGAAGGGTGTAGATGGCTGCAGGAGTCAAGTTCAATTTGGCAACAGCATGATTTCCCTTAAGAGCATTTTCAGCCGCTACTTCACCCATACGGAAGGCAGCATGAGCCAACATCTTGGTACCGTTGATATCACCTGGCGCATAGATACCTGGAACAGACGTTTCCATGTATTCATTGACCTTGATCCGTCCACGATCCAATTCAAACTCGACTTCACCGATACCTTCAAGGTCTGGAACACGGCCGATTGAAAGAAGGGCTTTGTTGGCGATGATATCATCTTTGCCTTCAACCTTGATACGGAGTTTGCCATCTTCTTCAATGATTTCTTGCAATTTCGTATCCGTCAAGATGGTCATACCCTTGCGTTCAAGGATCAAGCGAAGGTTCTTAGATACTTCCGCATCCATAGCTGGAACGATACGGTCCATCATTTCGATGACTGTTACTTTTGAACCAAAGGTCATGAAGGCTTGACCAAGTTCGATCCCGACAACCCCGCCACCGATAATCACGAGGCTTTCTGGAACTTCGTTCATTTCAAGGATATCATCACTGGTCATGACAAGGGTTGATTCCATACCTGGAACGTTAATCTTGCTGACTTTGGAACCACCAGCAAGGATGATTTTCTTCGTTTCAAGCAATTCAGAACCATTAACCAAGACATTCTTATCTTTCGTAATGGTACCGATTCCTTTATGAACATCCACTCCGTAGCTACGAAGAAGCCCTGCAACACCACCGACGAGGGTATTTACGACCTTGTTCTTGGTTTCAAGAACCTTATCCATATCTACTGAGAAACTTGGATTTTCAATGATAATACCACGGTTTGCCGCATGACCAATATTTTCAATGATTTCAGCGTTGTGGAGGTAAGTCTTAGTTGGGATACATCCGCGGTTCAAGCACGTTCCACCAAGTTCAGATTTCTCAACAAGAGCAACCTTACCACCTAATTGAGCTGCTTTAATAGCAGATACGTAACCAGCAGGACCACCACCAATCACTACGATATCATAAGCGTCATCGCTCTTATTGTCATCGTTTGAAGCACTTGCTGCAGCTGGTGCTGGACTTGCTTCTGGTGCAGCTGCTCCAGCGGTTGGGATGTTTTCCCCTTCTTCACCAAGATAACCGATCACTTCTGTTACAGGAACAGTTTCTCCATCCCCTTTTAGGATAGCAATCAAGTAACCGTCTTCTTCCGCTTCCAACTCCATGCTGACTTTGTCTGTCATGATTTCAAGGAGAACTTCTCCTTCTTTTACAAATTCACCGACTTTTTTATTCCACTGAACGATTTGTCCTTCGGTCATATCTACGCCGGCTTTTGGCATAATTACTTCTAAGGCCATTTTATTTCCCTCTTTTTCTTGTTTCTATTCTCTCGTTGATTAGACCAACATTGAAATCGGGTCTTCAATCAAGGCTTTCAAGTCTTTCATGAATTTGGCACCAGCCATTCCATCGACAACGCGGTGGTCAATGGTCAAGCCCAAGCTCATGATTGGACGAATGACAATTTCACCATTCACAACCACTGGTTTTTCAACCGTTGCACTAACTCCAAGGATGGCAGAGTTTGGTTGGTTGATAATCGGTCCAAATGATTGAACGCCAAACATCCCCAAGTTACTGATAGTAAAGGTTGAGTTTTGCAATTCACTTGGCGCAAGCTTACCATCCAAGGTACGTCCGATAACATCCTTGAAGGCTACGACCAACTCTGATAAAGTCATCTTTTCTGCGTTATAGACAACCGGTGTCATCAGCCCATTATCCATCCCAACTGCCATCGCCAAGTTGACATAGTTGTGAGTGATGATGGTTTTGCCATCTTCCGTCAATGACGCATTGATGTATGGGTGTTTCATCAAGGTCTTAACAACTGCTAGAGAAAGCAAATCTGTTACAGTGACTTTTTTGCCAGTTGCTTCCATGATTGGATCCAATACTTTCTTACGAAGGGCCAACATTTGAGACATATCAACGTCATAGTTCAAAGTAAAGGTTGGTGCTGTCAAGTAAGATTCCACCATCCGTTGAGCGATCACCTTGCGCATTGGTGTCATCGGAATCCGCTCAATCTCACCATAAGGTGTCACATTATCTGGAACTTCTTCCACCTTCTCGATTTGAGCCGGTGACTTAATGGTCTCGTTCTCAATATTTTCAGGAAGGAAAGCAAGGACGTCCTTCTTCATGATCTTGCCACGATGACCAGTTCCTTGGATCTCTTGCCAAGCAATATTGTGTTCTAAAGCAATTCGTTTTGCAAGTGGTGAAATGCGAACCACATTTGTGTCTTTATAGGTTTCCACGTCTTCTTTGTGGACACGACCGTTTGCGCCTGAACCAGAAACATCATAGAGGTTGATCCCAAGATCATCCGCTAATTTTCTAGCCGCAGGAGTCGCTCTTAGCTTATCATCAGCCATGACCTCTCCTATTCTATACTAAGATATCAAGGACGCAGAGAACTTTGTACCTAAAAAGATACAAAGTTTCCTCGTCTAATCCAAATGATATTACATAATTTATGTTATGTATTATTCTTTGTTATATGTTTTACGAATAGCATCTTTGATGCTTTCAACTGTTGGAATCATTGCATTTTCAAGGTTTTGTGCGTAAGGCATTGGCACATCTTCCCCTGCACAACGGCGGATTGGTGCATCCAAGTAATCAAATGCTTCTGATTCAGAAATAATAGCTGAAATTTCACCAATATAGCCACTTGTTTTGTGGGCATCATTGACAAGGACTACTTTTCCTGTTTTCTTGACAGAATTAATGATGATCTCTTTATCGAGTGGGACCAAGGTCCGTGGGTCTACTACTTCTACTGAGATGCCTTCTTCTGCCAATTCTTCAGCTGCTTGCATCACGCGACGAAGCATTTTCCCGTAGGTTACGACAGTGACGTCAGTTCCTTCGCGTTTGATTTCTCCGACACCAAGTGGAATCGTGTAGTCTGGATCAACTGGCACTTCCCCTTTTTGGTTGAATTCTGATTTGTATTCAAGAATGATAACGGGGTTGTTATCACGGATAGATGACTTGAGCAGTCCCTTCATATCCGCTGGCGTACCAGGAGCAACAACTTTCAAACCAGGAATATGAGTAAACCATGATTCCAAGGATTGGGAGTGTTGGGCTGCAGATCCAACTCCGTTACCAGCAGCACAGCGAATGGTCATCGGCACTTGACCTTTCCCACCAAACATGTAGCGAGTCTTAGCAGCTTGGTTGACAATAGCATCCATGGCAATCACTGAGAAATCCATGAAGGTCATATCAACGATTGGGCGAAGTCCAGTCATGGCTGCACCTGCAGCCGCACCTGAAATCGCGGCCTCAGAAATCGGACAGTCACGAACACGTTCTGGACCGAATTCCTCCAGCATCCCTACAGAAGTACCGAAGTCTCCACCGAACACTCCGACATCTTCTCCCATCAACAATACATTTTCGTCGCGACGCATTTCCTCAGACATAGCAAGGATAATGGTATCGCGGAAAGACATTAATTTAGTTTCCATAATTCTCTACTCCCACTTAGTCTGCGTAAATATCTTCGAAAGCTGATTCGAGTGGAGGGAATGGGCTTTCTTCCGCAAATTTCACTGAAGCTTCCACTGCTTCTTTTACTTCTTCTTGGATCCGATCCAATTCTTCTGCACTTGCAATCTCATTTTCAAGGAGATACTTGCGAAGGTTTTCGATTGGATCTTTCTTCTTCCACTCTTCGACTTCTTCACGGGTCCGGTATTTACCAGGGTCTGAAGATGAGTGACCAAGCCAACGATAGGTAACACTTTCAATCAAGACAGGGCCTTTCCCAGAACGAACATGATCAACTGCTTTCTTAAATCCTTCATAGACATCGATAACGTTGTTCCCATCAGGAATAAACATTCCAGGAATGCCGTAAGCAGCACTACGCTCGTGGATATGCTGGATATTGGTCATTTTCTTGATATCGGCAGAGATTCCGTAACCGTTATTGATACAGTAGAAAATAACTGGGAGATTCCAGATGGAAGCCATATTGACCGCTTCGTGGAAGACACCTTCGTTGGTTGCGCCATCGCCAAAGAAGCAGACGACAATCTTACCAGTCTTTTTCATTTGTTGTGTAAGGGCAGCACCTACTGCAATTCCCATACCACCACCAACGATCCCGTTCGCACCAAGGTTACCGGCATCCAGATCAGCGATATGCATGGAGCCGCCTTTCCCCTTACAAGTACCCGTATACTTCCCAAGGATCTCAGCCATCATGCCATTCAAATCGATTCCTTTAGCGATAGCTTGTCCGTGTCCACGGTGGTTAGATGTCAGCAAATCATCGTCGTTTAAAGCCAACATGGCTCCAACATTGGCTGCTTCTTCCCCAACAGAAAAGTGCGTCATTCCTGGCACTTTCCCTTTTTTTACTAACTGTGCAATTTTTAAGTCCATGCGACGGATTTCTTCCATTTTACGGAACATTTCCAATAAGAGACTTTTATCTAATGTTGCCATCATTTCGCCTTTCTTAGCATTTATTCATTCTCTTTCATTCTAGCCAAAAATGAAAGCACTGTCAAAAATAATGCTCATATGATTTCACAAACTTTATTCCTTGGAAGAAGGTTTTATAAGCTTTTTAAAATCCAAATACAATATTTCACAATCTTTTCTCTTCTTCCTTTGCTATACATATAAAAAAACCGATAGGATCCTATCCTACCGGTCGTTATCTTATGATTGGCGTTGGCCAAAGTCATGAATCATTTGTTCCAATTCTTCACGACTAGGTGTTGTAAGCATATAGAGGTAATCTCCCTGAAGTTCCGCAAAGGCCGCTGGCATATCTTTCTTGACACGGAATTGATCATGGTATTTAGCCAAAACTTCTTCCTCTGACAGAGCATAGGTTGCATTAGCACGACGAGAAGTTGCCAAGCAATAAAGGGGCTCAAACTCAGAAGCTGGGAAAGGTTCTCCTGCTACAATGGAAGCATAGCCACGGTACAAATCAATCGAGTGAGCATAGTTGTAGACGTCGATGGTAAAGCCACCTGCAGGTCGATTATTGTACTCGATCGCAATATAGTCATCCCCATCGCGGAAGAACTCAATGTGGAAGAAACGTTCCTTCATGCCAAAAGCTTTGACAATGGCTTCCCCGTATTGACGCAATATTGGATCCATCTCTTTGAGGACATAATAAGAATTGTCCATCTTGTAGAGCATCAAATCGAGTGGCGTATAGGCATAGTCAAAAGTAGTCGAGAAGACAATATTACCATCGCGATCGACCAGACCATCAAAGGTACAAATCTCACTAGAAGTGACGAATTTCTCAAAGAAATACTCAGTATGACCATCCCATTCAGCTTTGAAATGGTCCACATCTTCTGGCGTTTCGATCTTAAAGGTCGCTGCTGCTCCCACTCCATTATCAGGCTTAGCAATCAATGGCAAGCCAATCTTCTTCACGGCCTTATCAATGTCTTTTTCTGTTTTAACCACAGCACCCGGAACGACTGGGACTCCAGCCTTCTTGAAGAGTTTCTTCATTTCGGATTTGAACTTGGTTTTCTTCAGATCTTTTGGCTTAGCCCCGAAGACATTGAATTGCTCCCGAAGCGCCGCATCCAATTCCAACCAGTATTCATTGTGGGATTCGATACGGTCGATTGGACCATGTTTGTAAAAGAGAAAGGCTACCGCACGCTTCACTTCATCCAGATTTTCCAAATTTTCAACACGGAAATATTCTGTTAAGCTGTTGCGCAAAGGCTCATCTAACTGTTCATATGGCTCTTGACCAATTCCCAAGACAGTGATCCCTTTATTAGCCAATTCAATTGTAAATTGTTGGAAGTTTTGTGGGTAATATGGTGAAATAACGATATAATTCATTGAGGTCTCCTCCCTTTTTACTTAAAGATGCATTTGGCCTAGGAAGTATGGCATTTGTTTGCGCCACCATTCCCAATCGTGGGCAACATCATGTCCCCATTCAGCGAACCATGCAGGAATATTTTTGTGATCAAAGGCTTCTTTCAGTTTGTAGAAAGATGGAAGTCCATCTTGTTCCCAAGCTCCTAAACCAGTACAAATAACGATTTCGGCCTGACGGTAACGATCGATAAACCAGCCATCATTTTGGTTCCAAATATAATCAGATGGAGAATTTTGGTAAATGGCTTCATCGCCTCCAAAATCACCAACAAAGAAACGAGCGTCATAGACACCACTCAAGGCAATCACTTTGTTGAAGACATCTGGATGTTGCAAGAAGAAATTGAGCGCGTGGTAGGCTCCCATAGAGCAACCAGTTGTCATCATCGGATTAAACCAGCCTGTTTTGTGTTTGATAAAAGGAATGGCTTCTTCAATCACATAGCGTTCATAAGCTCGGTGCATTTCTGCTCGATCGTGAGGATTCTTCCAATTACAAAGCCAGCTATCACTATCCACACTCGAAAGGGTAAAGAATTGAACCCGTCCTTCTTCGATAAACTGAGCACAAGCATCAATCATACCAAAGTCATAGTACTCGTTATGGCTTCCACCTGATGAAGCAAAGACTACAACAGGAATCCCTGCGTGTCCATAGCGATTCAAATACATTTCACGGTTGAGTTGGCCACTCCAGTGGCTTAAATGTTCAATATTCATAAGTTCCCTCTTTCTCTATAATTCTTTATTTACAGGCTATTAATCCCATTTTTCTGCCAAAAAACGAAGGCATTCTGGTAAATGTTCAGCCCAAGCTTCTTCATGGTGAATAGCACCGGATTGAATCCGAATGGCAATATGATTGAGATCGACTCCTTGTTGAATGACATCGTGATAGTAACGAAGGGATGAGTCAATATAGGCTTGCTTGATATTCCCCGCCATCAGCGTTTTATCTGTATCATCCGCCTCTTCAGTCCCCACATAGATGTAGATCCGTTGGTCTGCATATAATTTTTTGCGTTCAATATAATGATTGAAGGCATCTTGGTGCAGCCAGTTAGCGGATGAAAAGACCCCTAAACAACCAATTTGATCTTGGTACTCTAAGCCCAAGAATTGGGTAATATTCCCACCCAAGGAAGAACCAATCATGGCCGTATGTTCTCGATCAGCAAGAGTCCGATATTCTTGGTCAATGAAAGGTTTCACCACCTCCATAACAAATTCGCCGTACTCAACTCCCTTGCCACCAAATTGCATGCCAGGAATATTAGATTCCTTGTACTTCCAGGCAGAGTATTCGTTCATGCGTTGGAAACCATCATTATCGATCGCAACGACAATCATGCGGCTAATATCGGGATTCCGCTTAATGGCTGGAATGACTTTCCAGGAATGACCCGCATAAGCTTCCTTGCTGTACAAAACGTTTTGTCCATCGTGGAAATAAACCACAGGGTAACGTCTATCTGTATCCGTTTCATAATTCTTAGGTAATAAGACTCGCACACGACGGAGTTTTCCGGTATAAGGCACTTTCAACTCGTGTGTCTTCATATCTAAATAAAAATAGGATTTGTTCATTGTCAGAAAACTCTCTATATTCTAAATTTTATTCATTATACCATTTTTAGAAGAAAAAGTCTGGATTTTCTCCAAACTTTTTCCTTTCTTGGGTTATTTTTCCATAAACTGAGCCAAATCTTGTAAAGAACGTTCGGCAATTTTCTCATAACGTTCCTTCTTATCCCGAATGCGTGGTCCTTCTAGCTCCTTGATAATCCCGAAGTTGACATTCATGGGTTGGAAATGCTTGCTATCTGCATGGGTGATATAGTGAGCCAGGCTTCCGATAGCTGTCGTTTCAGGGAAAATCGCTGCTTCTTCTCCTTTGAAAAGGCGAGCGGCATTGATTCCAGCTACCAAACCTGAGGCCGCTGACTCAACATAGCCTTCTACACCTGTCATTTGACCTGCAAAGAAGAGATTTGGTTGTTTCTTCGAGCGGTAGGTTTGTTCCAGCAGATTTGGAGAATCCATGTAGGAATTGCGGTGCATGACGCCGTATCTGACAAACTCCGCATGTTCCAAACCTGGAATCATTTGGAAGACCCGTTTTTGTTCGCCCCATTTAAGGTGAGTTTGGAAGCCGACGATATTGTAGAGGCTGGCAGCCGCATTGTCTTGGCGCAACTGAACGACTGCGTAGGGTGTCTTAAACTCCCCATCACGTGGCCCTTTGTAATCATCTGGATACTCGAGTCCAACTGGTTTCATAGGGCCATAGAGCATGGTTTTGATACCACGTTTGGCCATGACTTCAATGGGCATACAGCCTTCGAAATACTTTTCTTTTTCAAAAGAGTTGAGCGGGGCTTCTTCAGCATTGACCAAGGCCTCGTGGAAGTCCATAAACTCTTGCTTGGTCATTGGGCAGTTGAGATAAGCTGCTTCTCCCTTGTCATAGCGTGACTTGAGATAGACCTTGTTCATATCGACAGTATTGACATCGATGATTGGAGCTGCTGCATCATAAAAATAGAAACCATCGCCACCATTAAGGGCGTGAATCTTTTCTGCCAAGGCATCGCTGGTTAGAGGCCCCGTTGCGACCACTGTGATGGCATCTGTCGGCAATTCCGTAATTTCATCACGAATGACTTCGATGAGCGGATGTTGGGACACCTTCTCCGTCACCCGGCTAGCAAAACCTTCTCGGTCCACAGCAAGTGCTCCACCGGCTGGTACACGAGTCGCTTCCGCTGCTTCAAGGATGACAGAACCCAGACGACGCATTTCTTCTTTGAGGAGCCCGACAGCATTGGTGAGAGAATCCCCACGAAGAGAGTTGGAACACACTAACTCAGCAAAGTTGTCTGTTTTGTGTTGCGGAGTGGATTTGACTCCCCGCATTTCATAAAGCTTGACCGGAATTCCCTGTTGGGCAATCTGGTAAGCTGCTTCCGAGCCTGCAAGGCCCGCACCGATCACATTGATATAAGATTGAGACATGACACTAATACCTCTTTGGGTATCAAAACACCCCACTGAACTGTTAGACACCCACAAATCTTTCTAATTTTCTACTTGGTCCATTATACCAAAAAGCCAAGTAAAAAGACAGGGAGGCTTTTCCTTCCTGTCTAACGAATGTCTATTATAACAGACATTTATAAAAATTGCCGTTATAATAGACATTGAATTGTTTAAAAGCTTATTTCACTTTTTCTTCTTCGTAGTCGCCATTGCTACATACGACTTGTTTGCCACCACCACGAACTTTTTTCTCAACTAAGTAGTGGCCACATTTTGGACAATCCCGACCGATTGGTTTATCCCAAGAGGTAAATTCACACTCTGGATAGCGATTGCATCCATAGAAGATACGGTTGCGCTTGGTTTTACGTTCGATGATTTGTCCTTGATGACAGTCAGGACACTCCACACCGATTTCTTTAACGATGGCTTGGGTATGACGACAATCTGGGAAATTACTACAAGCATAGAACTTACCAAAACGTCCTAATTTAATCACCATCGGGCTACCACAAACTTCACAATCAAAACCAGCTGGTTCGTCTTTAATTTGGATTTTTTCCATCTCTTCTTCAGCCTTTGCGACCTCTTTAGAAAATGGTTTGTAGAAAGCATCGATGACTTTTTGCCACTCTTCTTTTCCAAGTTCGACATCATCGAGTTTACCTTCCATCTCTGCTGTGAAGGTCACGTTGACAATATCTGGGAAGAATTCAACGATCAGTTTATTAACGATTTCCCCTAACTCTGTTGGTTCAAAGCGTTTGGCTACCAGCTTCACATAATAGCGTTTTTGAATGGTCTCAATCGTCGGAGCATAGGTTGAAGGGCGACCAACACCGTTCTCTTCCAAGGTCTTAATCAAGGTTGCTTCAGAATAGCGAGCAGGTGGTTGGGTAAAGTGTTGCTCAGGCTTGCTATTGACCTGCTTGACGATATCGCCTTCTACCATGTCCGGCAACATCTTGTTTTTGTCTGAATCATTATAAATCGCCAAATAACCGTCAAACTTTACCTGACTCCCATTCGCTGTATATTGAACCCCATTTTGACCTAAACGGACATTCATAGTATCAAAGACAGCTGCTGTCATTTGACTAGCGACAAAACGGTTCCAAATCAAGGTGTAGAGTTTCAATTGGTCTTTGTCCAAGTATTTAGCAATGCTCTCAGGAGTATTGAAGACGCTAGACGGACGAATCGCTTCGTGGGCATCTTGGGCACCAGAAGCATTCTTCACACGGCTTCCATGCTTAGAATATTTCTCACCGAAGCGATCCACGATAAAGTTAGCTGCCTCATTTTGCGCAACTGGACTGATCCGTGTGGAATCGGTACGCATATAGGTAATCAAACCTTGAACACCCGAGCCAATATTGATTCCTTCATACAATTGCTGAGCAACCATCATGGTCTTGCGTGTACGGAAGTTGATCTTATTGGCAGCATCCATCTGCATGGAAGAGGTGGTGTATGGAAGTGGCGCATTCCGACGACGTTCTTTCTTTTCAACTTTTTCAACGGTAAAATCTTTGCCATCTAAGCGTTCAAGAACAGCTTTCACCTCTTCATTGGTGTTGAGCTTCATCTTCTTGCCATCAATCCCATAGAAGCTAGCTTGGAATTGCTTGGTCCCTTTTTTAAAGACACCATCAATGGTCCAGTATTCTTCCGGCTTGAAATCATTAATCTCATTTTCACGATCAATAATTAATTTGAGGGCAACTGATTGCACACGCCCTGCAGAAAGTCCTTTTTTAACCTTTTTCCAAAGAATAGGCGAAATGGAATACCCTACAATCCGGTCCAAGACCCGACGTGCTTGTTGGGCATCGACCAAGTCCATATCGATTTGGCGCGGTTCTTTAAAGGCATTTTTAACAGCATCCTTGGTGATTTCGTTAAAGACCACACGGTTTTTTTCTTTGGCATCCAAGTTCAAAATATGCGCTAAATGCCAAGAAATAGCTTCTCCCTCACGGTCCGGGTCACTTGCGAGAAAGACTTGTTTGGCTTTTTTAGCTTCTTTTTTCAAATCATTGATCAAGGGACCTTTTCCGCGAATATTGATATACTCCGGTTCATAGTTATTGTCGAAGTCGATCGACATCGTAGATTTTTTCAGGTCCCGAATGTGGCCAACACTGGCCATGACTTTGTAGTTACGACCAAGGTATTTCTCGATTGTTTTCGCCTTAGCAGGAGACTCCACAATCACCAAATTTTTCTTGGTTGTACTGCTTTTCTTTTTTGTTACCACGTTTTATCCCTCTGTATTGTATAAATCTCATTGAGTTTAATACATTTTAAGAAAGATGTCAACTAGGAACTTCTCCTATAGGAAAATCACAATTTGTATTTCAATTCATCAAGAATGTCCTGGCCTGAGGTGACAAGCTTTGCCCCTTCTTGAATCAGGTGATGACAGCCTGCAGATTTTCCATCTAAAATATTTCCCGGAATAGCAAAAACGTCTCGTCCTTCTTCCATAGCACGCTCACAAGTAATCAAACTCCCTGAACGGAGTCGCGCCTCTGCCACAATCACTGCCTGACAGAGACCCGCAATGATGCGATTTCTCTCAGGAAAATGAAACTTAAGTGGTGCCTGACCTGGTCCATACTCACTCAAGATCAGATGGTGTTCCCCTATATGTGCCTGCAGTCTTTGATTGCTCTTAGGATAAGAGACATCCAGTCCTGTTCCAATCACTCCGATGGTCTTGCCACCATTGCGGATACTGGCATAATGAGCTGTCGCATCAATTCCCTTAGCAAGTCCACTAACAACGACCAATTCATTCCCAAGTTCCTTAATAATCTTCTCTACAGAACGAACCCCTTCTCGCGTGGTCTCCCGAGCTCCAACAACTGCAATCTTCGGTTTGCTTAACAGTTGCAAATCCCCTTGGTAAAAAAGGAGTACAGGAGGATTGTAGATCTGTAGCAATTCCTCAGGGTATTCTGGATCAAAAATGGATAGAGATGGGAACCGTTCAAACTCCTTGTGTAAATGGTCTTCATCTAGTTGCCGGTATTTGTCTACAAAATGAAGGATACTGCGACAGCGAGCGATCCTTGCTATCTCTTCTAAGCTTGGTAAGACTTGCTCTTTCCTACAGTAGTCCAAAACCCTTAAGACTTGCTCATTTGATAAACCGGCTGCTTTTAATTTAAAGATTTCAAATTTCTTCATGGTCACCTTCTACTTCCTCTCACTTATTTATTCGAAAAAGAAAAGAAAAAAGCTCTATTTATAGAACTTTTTTTGTTTTTAGTGATCTAACAATGCTCCTACACAGTTTTTAGTCCTCACACATCGATTTGACAGGTTCAAATGAACGCCGGTGGATAGGAGTCACTCCTAGCTGGTAGAGGCCAGCCAGATGGTTAGCCGTCCCATAGCCAGCGTTCTGCGCGAAATCATACCCCGGATATTCTCGATCAAACTCTTCCATCATCTGATCCCGAGTCACCTTGGCTACGATGGATGCTGCAGCAATGGATAAGGAGTTGGCATCCCCTTTGATGATACTAGTTTGGGGAATCGGAAGATCTAACTTCATGGCATCAATCAAAAGATGCTGGGGTTGAGGCTCTAGCTGACCAATAGCTTCCATCATGGCTAGCTTCGTAGCTTCATAGATATTAACCTGATCAATCACTTGATTGTCCTTGATGCCGATTCCGATCGCAACGGCGTTTTGGAGCACAGCCTCATAGATTTCCTTGTGTTTGGATTTTGGAATCTTTTTACTATCGTTGAGTCCTGAAATCTTACAATCTTCCGGCAGAATGACGGCTGCTGCGACGACAGGGCCAGCCAGAGGACCTCTCCCTACTTCATCCACACCTGCAATAAGCTGAATCCCTTGAGTATAAAGTTCTTTCTCATAGGCTAGCATTTTTTCCAAACGCAAGTCTTCATCCACTTGTTTTTGGAGTTCGCGTTTTCGTTTTGCGATCGCTTGGATCACACCAGATCGGCTATCCTGTTCCAATTCAGCCAATAAAGGATCGTCTAACCGCTGGATGTTTGCTAATTGTTCTTTAATTTCCTTAATGGTTGCCATCAATTTCCCCTACGCGATCCAGCGTATACCGTCCCAATTTCCCATCGCGAACATCTTTAACAAAGAGTTGGTAAAAACGGTCGTAATCCTCACGAAATCCTAATTTCTGGGTCATTTCCATAATGATTTCAGGAGCTTCTTGTTCCAGATCCATTTGTTTAAAACGTTCCTGCAAAACAGCTGGATAGTGCTTTTTGAAATAGTTAAGACCAAAGATGGTCACTTCATCCATTGGAAGCAACTGGTCTTTGATGGCGCCTGTTAAAGCAAGTTTTAAGGCCACTTCTTCATCTTCAAACTTAGGCCAGAGAATCCCTGGGGTATCCAAAATTTCGAGATCCTTATTGGTTTTCAACCATTGTTGCCCCTTGGTCACCCCTGGTTTATTGCCAACAACAGCAATCTTTTTCCCTGCTAAGCGGTTCATCAGCGTTGATTTCCCGGCATTAGGAATCCCGATAATCATGGTCCGAAGGGTTTCAATTTGAATCCCCCGTTCCTTTTGGCGAGCAATTTTTTCTGCCATCAAGCTCTTAGCAGCATCTGTGACCTTCTTAACCGCCGACTGCTCTTTGGAGTTGATCGCCAAGGTTTTGATGCCTTGCGATTCAAAATAGTCCTGCCATTCTTTTGTTGCCACAGGATCTGCCAGGTCTACCTTGTTCAAAATCATTAATTTGGGCTTCTCACCAACAATTTTTGTTAACATGGGATTTTGGCTTGATAGGGGCAATCGAGCATCTACCAAAACCGTCACAAAATCCACGAATTTTAAATTTTCTTGTACTTGTCTTCTAGCTTTGGACATGTGTCCAGGAAACCATTGTATAGTTGCCATGTTCTCCATTCCTTTCCAGTTCAATCTCTTCTATTATACCATGTTTTCTTGAATTCTCAGCCTTAAACGAGAATACAAAAAATGAAGCTACCTAGGTAACTTCATTTATCTTCTATTCTGTCCAATTGATCAACGATTTCAATTGATCGTCCATTGTATAGGTATAGGTGTCGATATTTCTAGTAAAGTAGTTCTTCAAGTCATTCTCATCAGACATGCTTTGGAAATCGTACTTCTTAGCATTTTTCTCAAAAGTTTGAATGGTTTTTCCAGGTTTTTTATGAACGTTGGCTTTTCCATGGTTTTCGACCTGTTCAATAACTGCTATCTTGGAAATGACAAAATAACTTGTTTTTGATTTACCATAAGATGTATCGGTAATAGAGTATACATAGACCATTTGCGGGATTTTAGAATCAAATGTACCTCCCCACTCAACTCCATCTTTGATTGCTGCAAAAGCCATTCCTTCAAATTTTGGAAGGTCTTTATAATTGCGGTCAGCCGCATAAGCCTTTGCTGCATCCTCGACATTCTTAGAGATAGCTTCTTGTGTATCCTCATCCACTTTTGACAAGGAAGTCACATAAGCCCCTTCCTCAAAATCAGCCAAGGTGACCTTGTATTTCTTGCTATCTTTTCCTTTCTCAACAGTTTTACCTTGTTCTTTCAATGCATTTTTACCACTTTCATTGAGACGAATCTCAATTTCATCTCCAACTGCAATAGGATCATTACTTGATACTTCTTTACCGTTCAGATAATAATCAAATGGGAAGCCATATTTAGCGGTTGCTTTTGCAATAATATCTAGATCTTTTCCTTCAAATTGAGATGGTTTTGATAAACTTCCATTTGGAGAAATGCCCTTGATCTTTGGATAAAACCCTTTAAAGGGATCAATCCCTACAAGCGGGATAAGATCCGCCTCCTTAGTTACAGATGTACCAGTAAAGTGAAGGCCAGGTATCATGTCTTCAAGATCATTTTTATCGTAAAGTAATTTGACTGTAATTTTATCGTGATTGTTTAGGTTTTTCCGTTCTTTTACATCGATCAGTTCATCGCCTTTATAAACACTAAATTTTACTTTTGAAACTAGCTGATCGATATTGTAGTTTGAACTCTCGGTATTCAAGCCTTCTGCTTCTATCTTTTTCTTGATATCCCGATCTAAATTTTCCTTGTTCAAACTAGGCGACTTCTCAGCAAAATAGCCTTCACCATCAGTCCCTTCAATTTCCAGCTTCACATAGTCCTCTAAATTAATGGTATTACTGCTGCCACGGTTTAATAAGAAATAACCTGCAACAGTAATGACAGCAAGAAGAACAAAAATCCCTGCTAAAATTCCTTTCATGTTTCTTTTTGGTTTTTTAGGTGCCGGGGCTTGACTTGGACTTGGCCCTAATTGCACTGTCTTTGGTTGAAAAGCAACAGCTTTTGGTTCAGCTTGGGCAGCTACTTGAACTTTAGCTCCACACTTAGAACAAAATGCATCACCGGCATTAATAGGTGCCTGGCAATTGGTACAGTTTTTCATAAATCATCTCCTTATTGTTTATCGAGCGTCCTTACGGACAGAAGTCAATACGAGGGAAGTTGCGACTATAAATAGAGCGGCAAAAGCAAGCAAGGCTCCCCAATTTCCAAGAATCGCAAGTAGATCATAAGCATAGGTTCCTACCCCATCTTTTTGATAAACTTGCCAGTCAGTATGACCTTGAGACGGGACCATATTGTTCATGTTTGCAATCCGAAAGAAGGCCGTTGTTCCCCATCTCGTAATGGTCGCATGTGAGATCCACACTAAAAATGGAATTTTCTCATCCAAGGATTGGAGAAAATTGGAAAACAGCAATTGAACCATCAATACAAGCGGCATGGCTGTCATCGCTTGGGATGATTTTTTAACAAAGGCTGAAATCAATAAAGCCAACATATCTGAAGTAAAGATCACTAAAAACAAAGTGATCCCCAAAAGGAATATCTGGCTACCGTTTCCTTGGATATGTGGATAGCGCACAACAATGGTTCCAATCATTAAGATCGCTTCCGCAAAACAGAGAACCAACTCTGTTAGCACGCGCGCCGTCACATAAGAAGGTAAGGACAAACCTTTAATTTGGTACTCAAACTTGATGACTTTACGCTCATTACAAATACTGGTCACTGAATTAAAGAGACCAATCCAGAGTGCTGCAGAAATAAACATAATGGAAGAAGTTCTCGTAATATGGTATTTATCAAAAACTTCATTGGCATTAAAAGCGATCGAAATGATGAAAGGAAGAAGAATCGCTTCTAACACAAAAAATAGAGATTTTTTGTTGATAAGGAGTCGAAGGAATTTTCTAAAATAAATCGAGACTTGCTTCTTATCCAGCATGGCCACCTCTCCTTTCATTTTCAAACCATTGAACATATTGGTCAACAAGAGCTGCATTTTCAGCACCTGAAATTTTATGGACGATTTCTTCCAAACTCTGAGCAGCAAAGACTTTCAGAGCATTGTCTACGGAGCCAAAGTAACACAATCTCCCACAGCCTTCCGAACTCTTTCCGACCACCATGACCTTATCAAAAAGATGACGAATACGATCGGGCGTATGCGTGATGACACATAAGATCTTTCCTTCATCTGTAATCTCTCTCAATGTGGTCATGACCTCCATGACCATGCTTCCATCAACACCGGAATCCGGCTCATCCATAAAGAGGATTTCCGGGCGCGTGATGTATTCCATGGCAATCGTGAGTTTTTTCTTTTGTCCACCGGATAGAGAAGAGCACTTGGATCCTTTGACAGATTCTAAATCCAGTTTTTTCAGAACAGATAGCACTTCTTCTTTTCGAAGATCCGGATTGTCTGCTAATTCGGATGGACCATAGAGTTTTGCTGCATCTTCTAGATTCTTATAGACCGTGTCTTCCATACGGTAATGCTCGTCAGGGGATTGAGGAGCCAGGGTGATGACTCCTTGTTTTTTCCCATCATTTAACAGATCTATCCCATTAAAATAAGCACTGGTATTTGAATGAACGAGTCCTGTTACTGCTTCCATAAAGGTTGATTTTCCAGCACCAGAACCACCCAGAATGAGTATCATCTCCTTAGGCTTAAATTCTACTTGAATATCCTTGAGGATGGTTTTCCGATTTAAGAGATTACCGACTGTTACATCTTGAATAGCAATCGTTAGTGATGAATGAGAAAAGTTCTGACGCTCCTGAATTGAAACGGATGGATCTGCAGTTACTGCCTGAAGATCTTGGTAAATGATCTGGTCTCCTAGTTGGACAACCAACTGATTTGATAAGACTGCACAATCAATCCTAGCAAGCGAGGACAGATCCATCGGAAAAGCATCTTTTGCAATGGTCTTCCATTCTAGAGATTGCATTTCAACAATGATGAATTTTGAGCGAAAAACATGGCCGTCGGCGTCACAAAGATGGATAATGGAACGATGATTTAATAAAACACGTTGATTTTTCGGATAGGTGACACCATCCACCTCGATCATCCCAGATAAACATTCAAGAAACCATTGACCGTTTAGAAAATGGAAAACAGCTTCAGAGGGGGACTGAAAATCATCAGCCAAATGCAAATCTGCCTGACTTTCTTGAGAAATACCATCGACGCTCAATCCATCAAAAAGTGGAATAGCTGTAAAATCCTGATTGAGATAGGTATAGATGGTTGGGTTTTGCATATAAGTAAACCTTTCGAAATAAACGAATTTGCTAGACAGTCAAAACCACCCTATAAGGGTGGTTCAAACACGATGGCGTTACCTCGCGAGCACTACTCTAGCTTAGCGAATTTGCTCAAAATGCAAATGTACGGCGATGTGATCACCATAACCACTCCGTTCCAAATCGCGTTGCAAGCGATAAGAAATGTAGTGTTCTGCAATGGTAATATAGCCTGCTCCCAGTAAACGTTGTTCCACTAATGATTGGATCATGCTGATGGTTGCGCGTTCTACTTGTGCTTCATCCAAATCCATAGCAACTTTCTTGGTCACTTGAGCTAGGTTTTGTCGCAAATCATCTGTCAAAACATAGACAACTTGCGCAGCTTTCAAAATAGCTTGGTAAATTTTATCTGGGTTGAATTCAACCACTTCTCCACTACGTTTAATGACTTCCATCGGAGTCTCCTTTATCCATTATTTTTTCATGAATGCTCCATTTCCGTAAGACAGGGAATGAAGACCTACTACTTTATTATATAATTTTTTTACAAAGAATCAAAGGTCTTTCAAAAAATAGATTCATTGATTGGGAAGTTAAGTTATTATTATTCAAACACATTTCTTACAACAAAATATTAGTAATCTGGTCTTAAAACACCTGTTATGATCTCTTTGGTTGCATGGTAATCCCCATCTACTACAACCTTGATAATGCGTTTCGCTTCTTCTGCCGGTGCTGGCACCAAGGGCAAACGAGTTGGCCCTGCTTCAAATCCCATATAGTTCAAAACAGCTTTGACAGGAGCTGGACTCGGATAAGAAAAGAGAGCATTGACTTTAGGGATAAATTGACGTTGGATAGCCGCAGCCTTTTTAATATCGTTGTGTTCAATAGCTTGGAACATCTCATGCATTTCATCTCCAGTTGTATGAGAAGCTACTGAGATCACTCCATCAGCCCCAAGATTCATAGCGTGGAAAGCATCTCCATCTTCCCCTGTATAGACGAGAAATTCTTCTGGCTTGTGTTCAATCAAGTAGGCCATATTAGCAAGGGTTGTACACTCTTTGACCCCAATGATATTTGGGTGTTCTGCCAAACGAAGCATGGTTTCAGGCGTCATTTCCACAACCACGCGTCCAGGAATATTGTAAATAATAATCGGAAGATTAGATGCATCCGCAATCGCTTTAAAGTGTTGATACATTCCTTCTTGAGATGGTTTGTTGTAGTAAGGGACGATAGCCAATCCTGCTGCAAAGCCACCAAAAGCATCCACTTCTTTAACAAACTCAATCGAGTCGCGGGTTTCATTGGTTCCGACACCAGCGATCAAAGGCACTCGACCATTGACAATCTTTTGAACGGCCGCAAAGAGTTGCAATTCCTCATCGTGGGTCAGAGTTGGACTTTCTGCAGTCGTTCCAGCTAAGAGAATCCCGTCTGTATGATGTGCCAAAAGGTGCTCAATCAAGTCAGGAAGAGCATCAAAATTAATGCTTCCATCTTCATGGAAGGGGGTGATAAATGCAGTAATGATTTTACAATCTTTTAAATCTTGATAAGACATAGAAAAACCTTTCTCTATATAAGAAAGAGGCTGGGGCTTGCTTGCCTTTGCCTCATGATCTGTTCATAAAACAAGTTGATTTGTTAGTTAGCTACGGAAGAAATCAAACTCTTCGAGTTACTGATTTCTGTTTCGCTCTCTACTTCAACTCAAATTTCAATTCAGCTGTTGGACGTACGAGTCCACGTTCGTGAAGGGTTTCTGCGATTTGGACTGAGTTCCAAGCAGCTCCTTTAAGGAGGTTATCTGAAACCACCCACATGTGGATTCCTTTTTCAGCATCCAAGTCTTTACGAATCCGCCCAACGAAAGTATCGCGTGAACCGACCGCATTAACGGCTTGTGGGTAGATTTGGTGAGCAACATCGTCTTCAAGGACTGCACCTGGGAATTCTGCAATAGCAGCTTTCACTTCGTCAATTGGTGCCACTTCTTTTGTTTCAATGTAGACTGACTCTGAGTGAGCTGACAAGACTGGAATCCGCACACAAGTTGCTGAAACGGCAATGCTATCGTCTTCCATGATTTTCTTAGTCTCGTTCGTCATCTTCATTTCTTCATAAGTATAGTCATTTTCTGTGAAGACGTCGATTTGTGGAAGAGCGTTGAAAGCAATTGGGTAATGTTTTTTATCACCACCACATGGCAAGATTTCCGCTTTGACATCGCGTGGGTTGACCCCGTCATTCAAGACTTCCTTCAACTCACGTTGGGTTTCAAGAATAGCTCCCATACCAGCACCTGATACAGCTTGGTAAGTTGACACGATGATACGTTCCAAGCCCCATTTTTGACGGACTGGCTCAAGCGCTACCATCATTTGGATGGTTGAACAGTTTGGACAAGAGATAATTCCGTTGTGAGCATCAAGCGCATGTGCATTCACTTCCGGAACAACCAATGGGACATCCGGATTTTGACGGAAATAAGAAGTGTTATCAACCACTACTGCGCCTGCTTTCACCGCATAAGGTGCATATTTGGCAGATGTTGAACCACCAGCTGAGAAAAGAGCAATATCAACGCCTTCAAAAGCATCTTCAGTCGTTTCTTCGATGGTCACGTCTTGCCCTTTAAATTGCAAGACTTTTCCTGCAGAACGTGCTGACGCAAGGTAGCGAATTTTATCGATTGGAAGAGTTGATTCTTCCAACATTTTGATCATTTGAGCACCAACGGCACCTGTAGCACCGACAACAGCAACTGTGTATCCCATAGTAAATCCTCTTTCAAAATTTTCTAAAAATTGAGTATTTGTACTATTATACAATTTTTTGGCATAAATGAAAAGTACCAACAGTAGGAAAAAATCCTGATTCTAAGACCAGGATTGTTGATGGTTATTTATCATAAATAGCTCTTTAGTTCAGGTCATAGTTCAAGTCACTTAAATCTTTCTTACCTTGTGTTTCTTCAGCAAGAAATGGAACTTGATGGATCCCCTTTACACCTGCTACGATAGACGCCGGAAATGAAACAATTTCTTGATTGATGTGGCTGACATTACTGTTGACAATTCGCTTCGCTGCAGCAAGATCTTCATTTTCGTCAGCAATTTCCTTTTGCAAGGCCAAGAATTGGTTAGAAGATAAGAGCTCTGGATAGTTTTCACCGACTGCACGAATTTGTGCCAAGACATCGTTTTGATTGGTAATGACTTGGTTGGATTCTTGAATAGTTGCTCCTTGGCGTAAAGCAACTAAATCAGTGAAAATCTGTTGCTCGTGCTTTGCATAAGCTTTGGCTACTTTTAGCATTTCCGAAATGGTATCATAGCGTTTTACGAGAACGATATCAACGGTTCTCTTTGATTCTTCAATGGTCACTAGATAGCGATTGAGGCGATTTCCTACACTAATAAACCAAATGGCCAATAGGGCAACAAATATGATTAAGCCGATAATGAGATTCATGATGCTTCTCCTTCAAAAATTGCTGTTATTTCTTTAATTAGAGCCAGTTCTCTGCATAATTTATGATATTCAGACACCAAAGATAGTTGATCAATATCTTCCGGTTTTTGAGGAGTCGGAAAGATATAGCGATCGGTATACAAAGAAATAAATAGTTTCTTGTCTTTCAAAAATACACACATGGCATTTTGAGAAATTTGTCGATCAAACCATTCCAGCATCTTAGGGGTGAGAAATTTACGGGCAGACAGTTCATCCGTACAGTAGATATTGTAATTCTCGTTATTGCGAATATCCTCGGTTTCAATCTGAACTTCATTTCCTCTGGCTCCAGGATAAACCCCATTCACCTCCCTCTTAAAAAGAAAGGATTTCTTGGTCGGAACCACCCGAAGATGACCAGAGAAATTGATCGGTAGACATAAAGAGAACACTTGTCCAAGGAAATCTGTAACTTCCACATGTTCCGTCCTCGTATGTCCATTAGATGTCCGGTAACGAGTCTCCGTATGATGGGCATAGAGATTTGACACCGTTAGCTCTTTGTCATCATGAAACGATAGTTCTTTGAAACATAGAAAATCAGTCGACCGAGGACATAAATGCGAAAGAGCTTCAGAAGGGATGGAACCGTCCTCTTTAATCGAAGCCTTAGGAAAAACTTCCTTTAATACAGGCGACAGAATATCATCAAGATAGATCTCATCGTTCGAACGAATTCGATCCCCAAACAAGGCTTTTCGTTTTTTATATTGCGGCCAATAATACAAACCAACAACTAAAAGGATCAAAGGAATAGCTGCAAAACGCAATAAAATGAGAGACAGTATGGCGCAAATAATACCAAAAGATCGCAAAACATTCCACTGAAGATTGTTCTTCATCTGTTCTCGGATCAATCCGATAGCATCCTGAAATTGTTTGGAGTTTTCAAGCTCCTCAATTTTCTGCGAATAGTCTGTAGATGCTGAATCATTAGAATGATAGAAATCTCCCAATCAACTCCACTCCTTTCTGACACGAGGCACTTTACTATATTATAACACCAACATAACTTTGTAGCAACTGTATTATAATAGTTTTCAGTTCTTTGAAGGCACAAAAAAATCCTGATCCGAAGACCAGGATTTGAGGCACCTTTCGGTGAGAACAGCCGGTTCACACAACTGTTCAAGGTCCGCTCCTGCGTTACAATTGAATGTAGACCTCCTCAGCGCAAAAGGCTCCTAAGAGCCAATCGACTCATCGCATAATTCTAGTTTACCATGAACATCCACAAACTGTCAAGAAGGTAGGTACTTGCTTCCTTCTCGAATACTCAAAGGAGATAACTGCTCTCGATAGCGGTCGATAAAGGCCCCTACCCAATCCGGATTAACCTTGGAATAATTGCGTAAACTCCAGCCGATTGCCTTATTTATAAAGAACTCGCTTTGACCTAGATTATTGAGGATCACTTTTTCTAACAAATCCGTATCTGTTTTTTCTTTCCTCATAAGCTGGTGATCAATGGCAATCCGCCTCAACCAAAAGTCCTGATCCCTACTCCAATCCAGCATAACCTGCTTGGTTTCTGGATAGTGAAAAGTAATCTCTCCGATGATAAGGTCCAATTGATCTATACTGTCCCACCATGATTTGGTTTGAGCCAATTCCTTTAGCTTTGGAAAATCTTCGGGTATAAGCTCCTTCTTCTTTTTATCCAGATAATCCATAGCAATATATTGGAACTCACGGTAGGGTTGCTGCCAACACTCTTCCACAAAAGCCCAATCAATTGGATCCTTTATGAAAAGCTTAAAAAAATCTCTTTCAATCTTTTTGAGAATTGGTTTTTGAACCCCAAGAAAGCTGAATTTATTTTTCATATAAGCTTCCATTGCTGGGAGTTTCGCTGGATCAGCTTGGTCTTCTAACAATTTCAAAAGAATTTTTGTATCCATATGATTCCTCCTTTTTTACATCAAAGGTCCAATCAAAGAAAAGAGATAGCCAGCTAGACGATGAGCCATAGGCATTTTAGATAAACTTTCTAGAGTGACTTCCTCTGATAGAGCCTGGGTTTTCTCAAAATCTTCTTCAATCTTTAGCACTTCCAGAGTTTTGTAGAGATAGACCCCATCTTCAAAATTTTGATAGAGACTTCGGTAGTCTGTATTAATGGTTCCTACAACAGCTTGTTGGCTATCAGAAACATAAACTTTAGCATGGACAAAGCCTGGGGTATAACGGAAAATACGGACGCCAGCATCCAAGAGCACTTTAAAATAGGTCGTCGCAATATCAAAGGCATACTGTTTATCTGGAATCCCTGGCATAATAATCCGAACATCTACTCCTCGTTTGGCCGCGAAAGTCATAGCTCTAACCAATTCGTCATCCAAGATCAGATACGGCGTCATGATGTGAACATAATCGGTCGATGTATTCAGTAAATGAAGATAAACATCCTCAGCCACCTTATGATAAGTCAATGGTGAATTGCCATAAGGAAGAACCAAGCCCTGGCTCTTTCTTTGTTGAGGTTTTTCTTGTAGATAGCGCTCCATATCCGCTTTGTCTTCTATTCCGGTCACTGTCCACATGGTCAAAAAGAGAGCTTTTAGCGTTTGAACTGCTGAACCATCTAATCGAAGGGCCGTATCCTTCCAATGACCAAAGCGTTCTCGTTTATTGACATACTCATCAGCGATATTAACGCCACCAGTGTAAGCAACTTGACCATCAATCACTGTAATCTTTCGATGGTCTCGGTAATTGTAATAGGTTGATAGAATAGGCTTGACTGGTGAGAAGGCCTGAGCTTTA
>JAGZZN010000090.1 GCA_018377375.1 Streptococcus parasanguinis | reverse complement strand
GATTTCATCAGCTTTTACAGCCCTACTCAACTGTGCGGAGGTGGGACGACGAAATCGAATTCTAACGAATTACCGATTTCTGTCCCACTCTCTTTTTTATACCAAATAATCGGTTTCTTCTCGGTAACTATAATAGTTTTCTTCAGATACAATCAAGTGATCCAATAGGGTTAAGCCCATCACTTCACAGGCCTCTAAGACTCGATGCGTTACTTCATCATCATTTTTACTGGGAAATACGGCACCAGATGGATGATTGTGAGCCAAGATAATGGAGGTTGCCATGTGCTTCAGTGCATAATGCAGGATTTCACGCGGCTCCGCGATACTTCGATTCACTGTTCCAATAAAAATGGTCTGCTGATGAATAATTTCATTTTGGGTATTCAAATAAAGGGCAACTAGGTGCTCCTGCTTTTTATGGCCAATTTCCTGTTGAATTTTATGGGCCAATTTCTGACTACTCATGATTTGTTCGGAACTCATTAGTTCATCTTTATGAATCCTTCGTCCAAACTCAATAACAGCCTGAAGTTCGATGGCCTTCACTCGCCCAATGCCAGAGATTTCCTGTAGCTCCTCTAGGGTTAATTGCCCTAACTCCTTTAAACTATTTACCGAGCTCAAAAGACCTTGTGCAATCTCATAAACGCTTTTTTGCTTGTTACCTGTCCGTAAGAGAATGGATAACAATTCCTGATGACTTAGCTTATCCACCCCTTCAGAAACTAAGCGCTCCCTAGGAAGCAAAGATGGTTCAATAAATGATATGTCGTACATAATTTCCTCCTCACTTATTAATTCGTAATAAATGGAGAAAACGACGAAATTTCATTATTTACAGGCGATTTCTTGCTTCAAATCATCTAACACTAAGACTTCATCTTTATTAAAGCGGATCTGGTAACCTGTTTGAACTTGTTCAAGCTCCTTTAAAAACTGTTGAATTTCACAGCGAATCAAGTACTCCTGGCTCTGAGGTATGGCTTCTAAAGCTTGGTAGACTTGCTCTACTTCGTAGATTCCTTTCGTAATTAAACCATTTCGTGGAAAATCATTTACCAAGAGATTGTAGAAATGATGTAAGAGATGATAAATTCGCTCTTTCGTCACTATTCTACCTCCTTATCATACTCTTTCTCCTCTATTATATACCGATTTTCCCTCAATATTATGACAAGTTCCTTACATTATATTACCAATCTCTTACAATTTTACAAGAATTTCCCCTAGCTTCCTACATAGAAAAAGCCCAGACATCTCTGTCTCGGGCTTTATTTTCTTAAAGTTGCATTTGATTATAAGACTTGCTGAATGAATCCAGGATGTCTTTTGGAGCCTTGTCATAGTCAACAGAGGTTTCCAAATTTCCTTTTACAATCGTACGGTAAGTCGCTGCAGCATCCTCACAGGTCACCAAGGTGATCTCATTGACGCCTTCACGATCTTGAATCACATCTACACGGTCTGGAGTCACTGTCTCAACAGACGAGATGACATATGTATAGATTTTTTCTTTGTCCGTGATGTAGATCTTCATACCAGCCTTGGCTTTCTCTAATGGTGAGAATAACATGGCATTTGCTCCAGTTAGGCCAAATACATGGTGACTAGCAAGAGAATAATTGCCTTGTCCCATGATTTGGTTTTCCTTCATGGTCCCTGCTCCGTAGTAAAGGGCTACATTTTCAAGTCCCTTAAAGATCGGAAGGTTCATGTTTAATTCAGGAATCGAAATCCCCCCAATTACTGGTAGTTTTTGAGCTTGCCATTGGGCATTGATGACGGCTTCCGTCGAAAGTGACTGGACATGTTGAAAATCAAAGCTCGTCTTCACTTCTTTATTCTTGTCAATGGTTTTTTTATCGACCTTGCTAACCTGGTATTGGTTGGTATGCCAAACCATAATCATATTTCGAATCGGAGCATTGAAAATCAAGAGAAGCGAGAGAATAATCAAAAGTGTTGCAACGATGTTGATAAGAGTATTGCGTAAACTCTTTTTCTTTTTTCTTTTGCGTGACATGCTGTCCCCTTATCTATTCGTTTTCTTCCACTACTTCTTCATCTTTTTCATCGGGCTGGACTGTTGTAAAGGTCACAATTTTCGCATCCTGATCCAGTCTCATGACTTTCACACCCTGAGTTGAACGACCCGTTTGAGAGATATTACCAACACTTGTGCGGATCATGACTCCGGTATCGGTAATGATCATCAGATCTTCATCCCCTTTAACGGTTAAAAGACCAGCTAAGGGACCATTTTTCTCTGTAATATTGGCGGTTTTGATACCTTTACCACCACGGCCTTTTGTTGGGTATTCGCTAGCCATTGTCCGCTTACCATATCCTTTTTCCGTGATGATCAATACTTCATCTTGGTCCGTAACGACACTAGCCCCAACAACCTTGTCTCCTTCACGGAGATTCACACCACGTACACCTGTGGCAGAACGACCCATATTCCGGACTACAGCCTCATTAAAGCGGACAGAATAACCATACTTGGTACCGATAATGACGTCAGTATTGCCGTCTGTAAGAAAGACATTGATCAATTCATCCTCATCACGCAGATTCAAAGCTTTGAGACCGTTCTGACGAATATTTGAAAATTCAGCTACATTGGTCCTCTTGACCAAACCTTGTCGCGTCGTAAAGAAAAGATAGGCTTCGTCACTGCGATCTTGCTCCACATTAATAATGGTTTGAATCGATTCACCTTCGTCCAATTTTAAGAGGTTGACGATTGGCAATCCTTTGGCTGTCCGGCCATATTCTGGAATCTCATAACCTTTCAGACGATAGACACGCCCCTTATTGGTAAAGAAGAGCAAATGATCATGAGTGCTCGTAGATACTAGTTCACGGACAAAATCATCATCTTTGACACCAGTTCCTTGAACCCCACGTCCACCACGTTTTTGAGCAGTGAATTCTGCTTGGTCCAAACGTTTGATGTAACCTTTATTAGAAAGGGTGATCAAGACATCTGTTTCTTCGATCAAGTCCTCATCTTCAAGAGAAAGGACTTCTCCGATCATCAACTCAGTTCGGCGAGCATCGCCAAACTTGCGTTTGACTTCTTCCAATTCTTCCTTGATGATGGTCGCCACACGTTCTGGTTTCGCCAAAATATCAGCCAAATCAGCAATCAAGGCAACCAAATCATCGTATTCACTTTGGATCTTGTCTCGTTCCAAACCGGTCAAACGACGAAGACGCATGTCCAAAATAGCTTGGCTTTGACGTTCAGAAAGCTTGAATTTAGCCATCAATTCAGCTTGTGCTTCAGCGTCTGTCTGGCTATTGCGGATAATCCGGATCACTTCATCGATGTGATCCAAGGCAATCAGCAAACCTTCTAAAATATGGGCACGTGCTTCAGCTTTTTCTTTATCAAAGATGGTCCGTCGAGTCACCACTTCTGTTTGGTGCTCGATATAAGCACCTAAAATATGACGAAGAGAAAGGATCTTTGGAACACCGTTTTGAATCGCCAACATATTGAAGCCAAAGTTGGTTTGCATTTGCGTCATCTTAAAGAGGTTGTTCAAAATAACATTAGCCGAAGCATCCCGGCGCACCTCAATGACAAAACGAACCCCTTCACGGTTTGACTCATCACGTACAGCTGTAATTCCTTCGATCCGTTTTTCTTGCACCAAGCGAACAATATGTTCGTGAACCTTGGTTTTATTGACCATATAAGGGAACTCAGTAACAACAATCCGTTCACGTCCACTCTTTGTCACTTCAATCTCTGTACGAGAACGAAGAACGATTGATCCTTTCCCTGTCTCATAGGCTTTGTGGATCCCTGATTTCCCCATGACCAAAGCACCTGTCGGGAAATCTGGACCAGGAAGAACTTCCATGAGTTCACGGGTCGTTACCTCAGGATTATCCATCATCAGCTTCACTGCATCAATGGTTTCTCCCAAATTGTGAGGAGGAATATTGGTTGCCATCCCAACAGCAATCCCAGTAGCACCATTAACCAGAAGGTTAGGGAAACGTGCAGGTAAGACCAAAGGTTCACGCTCGCTGGCATCATAGTTATCAGCGAAATCAACTGTATTTTTGTTGATATCCCTCAACATTTCAAGAGCGATCTTACTCATACGGGCTTCAGTATACCGTTGTGCAGCGGCACCATCACCGTCCATAGAACCAAAGTTCCCATGGCCGTCCACTAGCATATAGCGATAGCTCCACCATTGCGCCATCCGAACCATGGCTTCATAAATAGAGGAATCCCCGTGTGGGTGGTATTTACCCATAACATCCCCTGTGATACGGGCTGACTTCTTATGTGGTTTATCTGGCGTAACACCCAATTCATTCATACCATACAAAATACGACGGTGAACGGGTTTTAAACCATCCCGAACATCAGGTAGGGCACGAGCTACGATAACACTCATCGCATAATCGATAAAACTCGTCTTCATTTCTGATGTTAAATTCACATCAATTAGATTATTATCCTGCATTCAAAAAATGCCTCTCTTTACTTAATTCACCATACTATTATAACACATTTTAGCCTATTTTTCTTCTTAGGAACACAAACGTAAAAACGTTTACATCAAGGATTCATACTGTTTCAGATGACAAAGACTTTCAAAAGTGGTAGAATGAAGTCGTATGAGAATCTATCTCAAAAAAAAATGAAGGAGACGTTTAGACTCATGGATTTGACTAAACAACACAAAAAAGTTATCCTTGTCGGTGACGGTGCCGTAGGTTCATCTTATGCATTTGCACTTGTCAACCAAGGAATTGCACAAGAGCTTGGAATTATCGAAATTCCTCAATTGCACGAAAAAGCTGTCGGAGATGCGCTTGACCTTAGCCACGCCCTTGCCTTCACTTCACCTAAGAAGATCTATGCGGCTGAGTACGCTGACTGTGCGGATGCTGACCTTGTTGTAATTACTGCAGGTGCTCCTCAAAAACCAGGTGAAACTCGCCTTGATCTTGTTGGTAAAAACCTTGCCATTAACAAATCAATCGTAACACAAGTTATTGAATCAGGATTTAACGGTATCTTCCTTGTAGCTGCTAACCCAGTTGACGTTTTGACATACTCTACATG
>JAGZZN010000089.1 GCA_018377375.1 Streptococcus parasanguinis | reverse complement strand
ACTACGCTGATTTCATCAGCTTTTACAGCCCTACTCAACTGTGCGGAGGTAGGACGACGAAATCGAATTCTAACGAATTACCGATTTCTGTCCCACTCTAATTTCTATCTTACAAATTACGCAAAGCGTCTTCCAAGGCTGTTTTTTGTTGTGTTTTTTCGTCAATTTCCTTGATGATGCGAGCTGGGACACCAGCTACAACCACATTTTCAGGGACATCTTGAGTAACGATCGCTCCAGCGGCAACGACTGAACCGTTTCCAACTTGAACTCCTTCAATCACAACAGCGTTGGCACCGACCAAGACATTGTCACCGATCCGAACAGGCTCAGCAGAAGCTGGCTCAATGACTCCCGCAAGAACGGCACCCGCACCGATATGGCTGTTTTTACCAACAGTAGCACGACCACCAAGGATAGCTCCCATATCAATCATGGTTCCTGCACCGATTTCAGCACCGATATTGATGACAGCACCCATCATGACAACCGCATTGTCTTCGATGGTTACTTGGTCACGGATAATAGCGCCTGGTTCAATCCGCGCATTTAGGTAGCGTTTATCCAGTAATGGGACAGCTGAGTTACGGCCATCTTGTTCTACCACATAATCCTTGTTTTCAGTCAAGTTAACAAGAAGGGGCTCGATATCTTTCCAGTCACCAAACAAAACATTGCCAAGCTTGGTAACATAAGCAGGAACAGCTGTTGCCAATTCCCCTTCAAAGGTTACTTTCACATTTGTTTTCTTTTCTGCATTCCCGATAAAAGCGATAATTTCTTGAGCAGACATTTTTTGTGCAGTCATGAGATTCTCCATTCATTTCAATTAAAAGTATCCATATTATACCACAATCCTAGTGAGATGAACACCTAAGGCGACGTGGAAGTTGATGTCGCTGGATCTTCTAGACCCTTGATTTCACTGATGGTACGATTGCTGCCAAAGTGAATAATGACGGAGCGCGAATCAGAAAGCTTATAGTAAAAGGTTAAGAAGGACTCTGAACCCATCATACTCGACCAAGAAACACTGCTAGGAATTCCTACTGTATTCACAAGATCTGAATAGCTGGTTCCTATTTTCATATTGGCAAAATCTTCTCTGTTTAAGCTACCATTTTTATTGGCTAATCGCTCACTGTTTAAGTTTTTAAAATCAAGAGAAGATAAACGATCAACACCAATATTTGAAAGTAAAACTGTTACGGAAGAAGGAGAGCCTTCAGACTGATACTCCAATTGTGTCATAAAAGGACTGACACCACCTTCTTGGTAGGTTTCTTCTCCACTGCTAGCCTTCCCCAGTACAGCTACCACTTCCTGTGGAGACAGAGAAGTTGAATAATGACGACCTTGATCCCCCTCACTTAAACCAGGAATCAGGGAAATGGCCTTCTCATAGGTCACTTGAAACTGAAATTCCCCCTCCGGAGCAATCAGGGTACTCGTACCACTCTTCAAGGTTTCCTTTCTGGTCCCATAAGACAAGCCAGTGCTTCCGTATTCACTAGTAGTAGAAGAAGGATGTTCCTCGCTATGGATACCTCCTGAAGCCAGATAGGCAAATAATCCCAGCATGGCCAATAAACCAAAAAAGGCTGCCAGCGAAGACCCTTCACTCTTAGAGGAAGGAGAGTAGGTTTTCGTCCTATCCGATTGGGAGTCTAGTACAGGTTGTCTTGGTTCTGAATGCCCGCCTCCCCCTATTGAAGCCAGATCGGCTTCTGAAATCAAGCGACTCCCACCCTGGTGAGAGGAAGCTGCCTTGATATCTGTCCGTTGATCGTCCAATGATGTCTCCTTTCTTATACCAACACCAATTTCTTGGCTTTTTTCTTGAATTCCATCACCACTTCTGGCTGCCCTGGCACCTGGTAAGTCGCGCGATAGCCCATTCCGCCATCTGGCATTTCCCCCCAGACCAAGCGCTGAGGATTTCCAAGTTGCTTAATGAGCTGGGCGAATTCTGTACCTTTTTTCTCTTTTTCAGTAGTGATTTCTTTCTCACTGCTTGTCTTCTCTTTTGCGTCCAACAAATTCGTCGCATCCACCATCATCAAGCGATACCCCTGGTCTTTTTCCTGTTCAAACCACAAGGTCACACTTTTCTTACCCTGATCGGTTTGCTTAGCTGCATAAGTCAAGACGAGAACCATTTTATCTCCTTGAGCTGTCTTTGTGTAGCGAACTTTTTGGGCTTTTCCCCATTCCGTCACAACTGTTTCCAAGCGAGTTCCTGGTTGCTGACTCTGCTTGAGACGAACTTTTAAATTCGCCACAGCTTCGATGGTCCATTTAAACTGCTTGATTTCTTGTTCCTTGCTGACCAAATTCTTGTAATACTTTGGCTGGAAATGAGTCAGTGTTTGGTCCTCCTTGGTATCGGTTCCTTGCTCCTGCACCTGGATGCTTGCAATCGCAAGTAAGAGCCCTAAAACAAAACACAAAAACGGCAGCAAGAGCTCTTTTCGATTCTTTTTCATCCACTCGATCATCTGCTTCACCCCTTCTTCGTCAAACGATACTGACCAGTCTGGTCTCGTTCAAAGGTTAAAGAGACCAGTCCATCTGTCACCTGATAAGACAGGGCTAGGACTTGCTTGTCCTTTTCAGAGGTCAAACTAAGAGAATTGGGAAGACCTGATTTTTTCAAAACATCTTCTACCGCTGTTCCCTTTTCCTTTTTTCCATCTAGCGTCTGATAGCCTGTAAAATCTGCCAGTTTTAAGTTCTTTTTGCTCTGATAGTGAGCCGACTTGGGTGAAAAGCTTTGAATCGAGTTCAAATAAAAGGTATCATCCTGCTTTTGAAATTCTATGGTATAAGGATGAATCCCTTGCACAGGAGTCCCATAGCCTAGCTGGACTTGCGCTCCAAAACTCGTATCTTCTTGTGTAAAACTCGCTGCTTTTCCAAATTTTTTGACGAATGCAGACAAAGCCACCCAATTTTTTTGTGTCTTCCCTTCTTCCCTTACAAGCTCCAATGACAACAAGTCTTCTAAAGCCGGCTCTTTGGAAGAAGACGCGACAAATCGCTGGCTGTCTGCTTGCATGCGAGACAAACTCAACAAGCGATCTTTGGGCAAGGTTTTCACTGGATGAATCATAAACACCAAGCAAACACCAACCATAAAAGCCAGCAAAGCACTTGCAGCTTTTTGGAGGATCCGCTTATGACGATCTATCCACTGTTTCATTTCTTCCATCCTTCATGCTCTTTCTATTCAAACTCTTTCTATTGTATAGAAAATTAGCGTATTTGTCTCGTCTTATCCCAAAAAAGAGGCGCTTGCCTCTTTCTTTTATTCAGTGATTTAGTAGCTGTCTTTACTGCTCAAGAGAAAATCTCCATTTTCTTGGCGAATAAAGGTCAAATCCACGTAGTCCCCATTTTTCTTTTGGAAGTCCATGACCAATTCTATCTCGTCTGAATCATCAGATAAACTCACCGTCAGATTGACTGCATCACCGTATTTTTCTAAAAGCTCTTTGTAAGAGGTCCCTCCAGCACCGGTTTCACTATCTCCAACCTTGAACCCATCTGCAAAGTTATCCTCAACCGTAAGATTTTTCCCAAATTGATTAAATTCAAATTTGACAAGCTGGAATTCTTTCCCTTTCTTAGAGTAAGTCGCTTTGACCTCTTTATTATAAGAGTTATCATCCCAAAATAATTTCAATTCTCCACTTTCAAATTGAACGGAGCTAGCTTTCCCATAAGCTTCAATCATTTCCTCAGGAGTCTCCCCAGCATCACTTCCTGTTAAAAACTGAAGTTGCTCGATATCAGACTGTTTCCAGCTAAAATCAACTTCCGCGTCTTCTGCGGTCAATTGATCCAAATCGATATTGGAAGACGAACCAGACTGGTTGCCTGACCAAGAAGTCTGCTTTCTAGATGATGACGTACTAGGGTTAACATGACCAATCAAATAGCCACTGACACCACCGATAAGGAGACCCACTAAAATCCCAAGGGCAAAACGAATCGCCTTCTTGTCAGCAGTATCCATCGGTCTTCCAACAGGAGAAAGAGGAGCTTGTGGAATAGGTGTCTCAGGAACAGGCACTGTTTGCGGACCAACTGGCTCAGCTGCCATGTTTTGAGGAGCTTGAGGCGCAGGTTGGAATGGAGGAGTCGGTTGGGGAGCGGCAACTACATCCGGATGTTCTCCAACAGTCACTTCATCCACCTTTGGAGGCTCCACTGTTTCTGACATAGCTGGCTCGTCTGCCTCTTCTTTCGTTGCTTTCGTCTCTGTCACTGAAAGGCCACTAGCTTCTGGAACGACCAAGTCTTCGGCTTCTTCTTTTGGGACAAAGGCTGGCGCAGCCACATCAAATTGAGGCGCACCCTCTACGGGAGTATCTTTCATAAATTGTTCTTGATCTTTCTCGGACATTTCGAATTCTCCTTTTTATTCTTCTCTTCTACTATAACATAAAACCAAGCAAGGACCAACTCCTGTCTGTTTAGACTGAAAAAGATCGGAGATAGATCGGACCTTTTAGAAACTTCTATTAAAATTTCTTTCGAAGGGTGACAATCGCAATCAGATTACCATATGATCGAGAAACATAACTAGATCGTGTTTTTATAATTAATTCCAGGGGACAAAAATATGAGTTTGTTTAGCAAATAAAAAAACGATCTTTTTCAAGATCGTTTTGTCTATTGATTAAAGACGAGCGTTGAGTTCTGCTCCAAGTTCTTCAAATCCTGGTTTACCAAGAAGGGCAAACATATTTTTCTTGTAAGCTTCAACACCTGGTTGGTCAAATGGGTTGATCGCATTCAAGTAACCTGAAAGGGCGATGGCCAATTCGAAGAAGTAGATAGTGTATCCAAGAGTGAAGGCATCTTGCTCAGGAAGAGTCACGTACATGTTTGGCACGTCACCGTCAGTGTGGGCAAGAAGAACACCGTCAGTCGCTTTTTTGTTTACGAAGTCAACGTCTTTTCCTTGGAGGTATCCAAGTCCATCAAGGTCTTCTTCCAAAGTAGGGATGATCACGTTCTTACGTGGTTTGTCCACACGGACAACTGTTTCAAACATGATACGAGTTCCTTCTTGGATAAATTGACCCAATGAGTGCAAGTCTGTTGAGAAGTTAGCTGAAGTTGGGTAAATACCTTTTTGGTCTTT
>JAGZZN010000088.1 GCA_018377375.1 Streptococcus parasanguinis | reverse complement strand
ACAATTAATGAACTTTGAAACAGTCATCGGACTTGAAGTCCACGTTGAATTGAATACAAACTCAAAAATTTTCTCACCAACCTCTGCTCACTTTGGGAATGAGCAAAATGCCAATACTAATGTGATCGACTGGTCTTTCCCAGGGGTGCTTCCTGTCTTGAACAAGGGTGTTGTGGACGCTGGTATCAAGGCTGCTTTGGCCCTGAATATGGATATCCACCAGCACATGCACTTTGACCGTAAAAACTATTTCTATCCTGATAATCCAAAAGCCTACCAAATCTCACAATTTGATGAGCCAATCGGTTACAACGGTTGGATTGAAGTGCAATTGGAAGACGGCTCAACGAAGAAAATCGGGATTGAACGGGCCCACTTGGAAGAAGATGCTGGTAAGAACACGCACGGAACAGATGGCTTCTCTTATGTAGACCTCAACCGTCAAGGGGTGCCATTGATCGAGATTGTATCTGAAGCAGATATGCGTTCTCCAGAAGAAGCCTATGCTTATTTGACAGCCCTCAAAGAAGTCATCCAGTACACAGGTATTTCTGACGTCAAGATGGAAGAAGGATCGATGCGGGTCGATGCCAATATTTCCCTTCGTCCATACGGTCAAGAGGAATTTGGTACCAAGACGGAGTTGAAAAACTTGAACTCCTTCTCCAACGTCCGTAAAGGTCTTGAATACGAAGTGGAGCGCCAAGCGAAAATCTTGCGTTCAGGTGGTGTCATTCGTCAAGAAACACGCCGTTATGATGAGGCCAACAAGAGCACGATTCTTATGCGGGTCAAAGAAGGAGCAGCGGATTACCGTTACTTCCCAGAACCAGACCTTCCATTGTTTGAAATCTCAGATGAGTGGATTGAGGAAATGCGCACGGAGTTGCCAGAGTTTCCAAAAGACCGCCGTGCTCGCTATGTGGCAGAGCTTGGCTTGTCTGACTATGATGCCAGCCAATTGACAGCGACGAAAGTCACTTCTGACTTCTTTGAAGCAGCCGTAGCCCTTGGTGGAGATGCCAAGCAAGTGTCTAACTGGCTCCAAGGTGAAGTGGCGCAATTCATGAATGCAGAAGGCAAAACACTGGAAGAAATCCAATTAACACCAGAAAACTTAGTAGAAATGATTGCCATCATCGAAGATGGAACCATCTCTTCTAAGATTGCCAAGAAAGTCTTCGTTCATTTGGCGAAAAACGGTGGCGGTGCGCGTGAATACGTCGAAAAAGCCGGATTGGTACAGATTTCAGACCCTGAAGTCTTGATTCCAATCATCCACCAAGTCTTCGCAGACAATGAAGCAGCCGTAGCCGACTTCAAGTCAGGAAAACGGAATGCGGCCAAGGCCTTCACAGGTTTCCTCATGAAAGCAACCAAAGGCCAAGCCAACCCACAAGTAGCCCTCAAGTTACTTGCTCAAGAATTGGCGAAGTTGAAAGAAGAGTAATAGAGAAAAAACCAGCCGAGAGGTTGGTTTTTACTATCCATAAAATTGTGTTAGAATAGGAAAGACCATTACATATCAACTGGCATTAGGAGGAGTTACATGAACAAATTTTTAAGAGTCTTATTTGTCCTGGTTATCATCGCCATGACTGGAGCGATTATCTTCCAGCTATTCTTTCCATCCTATATGGGAAGTCATTCGGGATATGGTATTTCTGTCGGTTGGCAACGGGAGATTGGGATTTGGAATATGGCAGTCCTTGTGATCTTGATTGCCGTCAATCTCAAATACGATTGGTTTTATCTTCGGACGGTACTAGTGGCCTTGATCATTGGTGGGCTTGGGATCGGTACTAATCATCTCTTCAGTTATTTTCACTATCATCTGCCGGTCAATGGGATTGGTGCGCTTGAAAATTATCTCCTTGTCCTTGGTTGGATTGTTGGGTGGAGATTGGAATCTTCTCGGATCAAGAAGAAATAAGAAGGAGCAGTCAAAGGGCTGCTCTTTTTCATCTTCAGTTTTTCCTTGACAAACAAAAGGAAAACGTTTACAATTTTAAATATAAAGTTTCCTGAAAAGAAAACAAAAAAGGTGAAAACAAGGAGATCATCATATGGCTACTATGAAAGCAGCTCGCTGGCATGCAGCAAAAGACGTTCGTATCGAAGAAGTGGAAGTACCTGAAGTACAACCACATCAAGTAAAAGTGGCAGTTAAGTTCACAGGGATCTGTGGGACGGACTTGCATGAATATTTGGATGGACCGATCTTCATCCCAACTGAAGAACATGTGTATTCTGGTCAAAAAGCACCGGTTACTTTGGGACATGAATTCTCTGGTGAAATTGTAGAAGTCGGAAGTGATGTGACTCGTGTCAAAGTTGGGGATCGCGTGACGATTGAACCAATTTTGGCAAAACATAACCTAATCGGTGACTATAACCTTGATCCAAACTTGAACTTTGTCGGCCTTGCTGCAGATGGTGGTTTTGCCAAATATTGTGTCCTTGACGGTGACATTGTCCATGTGATTCCAGATGGCTTGAGCTATGAACAAGCTGCGCTTACAGAACCTGCAGCTGTGGCTGTTTATGCCGTTCGTCAATCTGCATTGAAAACTGGGGATACAGCCGTTATCTTTGGCTTGGGTCCAATCGGTCTTTTGATTGTTGAAGCCCTTCGTGCAGCAGGAGCATCAAAAATCTATGCGGTTGAATTATCTCCTGAACGCCAAGCGAAAGCGGAAGAATTGGGAGCAATCGTTGTTCGCCCAGAAGAAGGAGAAACAATCGTCGAAGCCATCCATCGCTTGACAGGTGGTGGAGCAGATGTTTCTTATGAAGTGACTGGAGTTCCAGTTGTTTTAGGTCAAGCCCTTGCAGCTGTTCATAAAGCTGGGGAATGTATGGTCGTATCTATCTGGGAACGTGAAGCTAGCATCAATCCAAATGAATTCGCTATCCAAGAAAAATCTCTCAAAGGAATTATTGCCTACCGTCATATTTTCCCTAAAGTATTGGAATTGATGGAACAAGGCTACTTCTCTGCTGAAAAATTGGTTACCAAGAAAATTAAATTGGAAAATATCGTTGAAGAAGGATTTATTGAATTAACACAAGATAAATCTCAAATCAAGATTTTGGTTCAACCTGAATAAGCGAATAAATTTATATGAAATATATGAGGCTGAAACGTTTCGTTTCGGCCTTTTATGATACAATAAAAGTAAGGAACAGATTTAGGAGGGGACTATGTCAAAGACGATGAAAGGAACACTCATGACCTTGATCGCCGGGATCGCTTGGGGACTATCCGGAGTTAGCGGGCAATATTTAATGGTTCATGGATTTTCGGCTATTGAGTTAACAAATCTCCGTTTGCTTTTTTCTGGAATTGTCCTTATTCTTCTTTCCTACGTTGCAGATAAGGAGAAGTTTTTGGCCTTTGCCAAAGATAAATCTTCCTACCTTCCCCTTCTTATTTTTGCCTTTTTAGGATTGTTATTGACTCAGTTGACCTATTTAGAGGCGATTGCTGAAACCAATGCTGGGACTGCTACGGTGTTACAGTATCTCTGTCCAGTGGGAATTTTAGCCTATACCTGTATCATGGATAAGGTGGCCCCTACACTAGCAGAAGTGTTTTCGATGCTTCTAGCGATTGGTGGCACATTCTTAATAGCAACCCATGGTCAACTCAATCAATTGGCCATCAATCCCAAAGGTTTGGCTTGGGGAGTGGTGTCAGCATTTGCCTATGCCCTTTACATCATTCTACCTCTGAACTTAATTCAAAAATGGGGAAGCATGCTGGTGATTGGAGTTGGGATGACTATTCCAGGAATCCTAATGCTCCCTTTTAGTGGTCTTCTCTCTTCTTCTGGAAACTACAGACTCGATACCTGGATGGCCCTTTTTGGCTTGGTGGTGATTGGGACGATTTTTGCCTATACAGCCTTTCTGAAAGGAACCTCTTTGGTAGGAGCCGTTAAAGGAAGCTTGCTGGCGTCCTTTGAGCCTGTTTCGGCAGTTTTCTTTGCCTTTGTCATTATGAAGGAGCATTTTTTTATGGTTGATGTGATTGGGATGGCCATGATCCTCCTTGCAGTTCTCTTGATTTCCCTCAAGGATTTCATGATTCAAAAAGAAAAAGGCATCTTGTAAAATCAAGACCTATCATATTTTAGTTAAAAGGTTGAGACGAAGGTCTTGGCCTTTTTATGATAGGGAAGAGTTATCACTATATAGCGTATACATAGATAGAAAAAGATGTTAAAATAGAACAAAACTTTTTTAAGGAGATAAGGATGAAAAAGATTTTTAAATGGACCCTATTTGCTGTGGCGACCTTGAGTCTAGTAGCTTGTGGCACCACTGCTCAAAAGACAAATTCGCAGCAATCAAAGACGGAAAAAGCGGCGAAAAATTCAGCATCTGACGGTCAAGTAGAGCTGAGCCTAAAAGGAGGGCAATACATCAAACCGCCTGTCCTCAATGACTCAGAAGACGGCACTTATTTGGCCCTTCAATTAGAATTTAAGAATGTTGCTAAAGAATCTATTAACGTGTCAGATTCAGATATCACCATTTACGATGCGGAGAATAACAAGGTCAAATTGCAGTCAGGAATTTATGACCACAGTGAAGCCTTCCAATTGCTCAAGAGTGATCAGTTGGCCCAGGATAAAAAATTAACCGGCTATATTGTCTTCCCAGTCGAAAAAGGCAAAAAATACGAAGTGCAGTATGAACGAAAAACCTATAGCTCTGATAAAAAATCCAAGCCTCTAAAATTTGCGGTGGATTCTTCTCAGTATAAGGACAAGGTGGAAGATTCCACCCTTCTAGCTGATGAATACATCAATCAAGTTTACTTTAGTGGCCAACGAAAGGTCAAAAAGGATGATGATTTTGTTTTGGGGACTGATTTGAAAAAGGAAGCCAGTGATTTCCGTGCGAAATTTGCAGCTGATTTTACTCGTAAACTACACGATTACCAATTCCCAGAAGAAGAAGTGACCCAGTTTATCGATGCTTATGAAAAGGAAAATGCAAAGCGCGCTAAATTAACCTATAAGGTTAAACAATACCTCCCGGACAAGGTGGTCATTAGTCTAAATCCTGAGACTGTCAGCATGGAAAAGACGATTTTAAACCACATGCAGACCTTCTATCAAGAACATCGGAAAGATTATTCGAGTATCATTGAGGCCAATCAGGCTCAAAAC
>JAGZZN010000087.1 GCA_018377375.1 Streptococcus parasanguinis | reverse complement strand
ACTTGATATTCCTTTGACTGTTAAGATGCGTACGGGTTGGTCAGACAGTGATTTGGCTGTGGAAAACGCTCTTGCAGCTGAGTCTGCAGGTGTTTCTGCCCTTGCTATGCACGGCCGTACTCGTGAGCAAATGTACACAGGTCACTGTGATCACGAGACTTTGGCCCGTGTTGCTAAGGCTATCACTAAGATTCCGTTTATCGGAAATGGCGATGTTCGTAGCGTTCAAGACGCTAAACTTATGATTGAAGAACTTGGTGTAGATGCCGTTATGGTTGGTCGTGCAGCCATGAATAATCCTTACATTTTCACGCAAATCAACCACTTCTTCGAAACAGGAGAGGAGTTGCCAGAGCTTCCATTTGATAAGAAATTGGACATCGCTGAAGATCATCTCAAACGTTTGGTAGACCTTAAAGGTGAAAAGATTGCTGTCCGTGAATTCCGTGGTCTGGCACCACACTATCTTCGTGGAACAGCAGGAGCAGCTAAGGTTCGTGGAGAAGTCTCACGTGCCGAGTCTGTTGCTCAGGTTGAAGAAATCTTTGCGACTTTGCGATAACTCTATATCTGATAAAAACTTAACCAGCTTGGTTAGGTTTTTATTTTACTCTTATTCTTCCTTGATATTGATGACAGTGCACTGCCAATCTTTTTCTTGCTCTTCCCTTGCAAAACCTCTGTATTTTCGATATAATTAACTGGTTAAGTAAATGGAGAAAGCAATGCTAGAACTAGAAGAACAAGTCAATCAATTGATTAATCAAATCGTGCTCAAGGCTGAAAATCAGCATGAGCTCCTTATTGGTCAGTGCCGTAGTCAAGTCAAATTGACTAATACTCAGGAACATATTCTCATGCTTTTGGCTGAGGGTCGCAAGACCAATTCGGAGTTGGCAAAGACCTTAAATGTCAGTCAGGCTGCTGTTACCAAGGCTGTTAAAACCTTGGTCAAAGAGGGTATGTTGGAGGCTAAGAAAGACAAGGATGATGGGCGCGTGACCTACTTTGTCTTGACACAAGAGGCTCAACCCATAGCTCAGGAGCATGAGGAACACCACCAAGAGACCTTGGGGGTTTATCGGTCTGTATTGGATCAGTTTGATAATCAAGAGCGTCAGGTTATTGGACGTTTCTTGACAGAATTAGCAGAAAAAATTGAGGAATAAGATGCGCTATATTACAGTTGAAGGACTGAGCTTCCAGTATGATGCGGAGCCCGTTCTGGACAATATTCACTATCATTTGGATTCTGGGGAGTTTGTAACCCTGACTGGGGAAAATGGAGCTGCCAAGTCAACGCTTATCAAGGCTACCCTCGGAATTCTCAAGCCTAAGAAGGGAACTGTAACCATCTCTGAAACCAATAAAGATGGTAAAAAGCTTCGTATGGCCTATCTTCCCCAGCAAATTGCCAGCTTTAATGCAGGTTTTCCGAGCACGGTCTACGAGTTTGTGAAGTCTGGCCGTTATCCTCGTCAGGGGTGGTTTCGTCGTTTGACGAAGCACGACTTGGAACACGTTCAACGTGCCCTTGAGTCTGTAGGTATGTGGGAAAATCGTCACAAGCAAATTGGGCGTCTCTCAGGTGGCCAGAAGCAACGTGCTGTTATTGCTCGTATTTTTGCCTCAGATCCAGATATTTTTGTCTTGGATGAGCCAACGACGGGTATGGATGCAGGGACAGCTAATACTTTCTATGAACTCATGCACCACTCGGCTCACAAGCATGGCAAGTCGGTCTTGATGATTACCCACGACCCAGAGGAAGTCAAAGAGTATACAGACCGTAATATTCATCTGGTTCGTAACCAGAAATTGCCTTGGCGTTGTTTCAATGTCCATGAAAAGGATGGAGAGGAGCATAAACATGATTAGTGAATTATTAGCCTATGATTTTATGCAACGTGCTATTCTCGCCGTAATTGCTATCAGCATCTTTTCGCCGATTTTGGGGCTCTTCTTAATTCTTCGTCGTCAGAGTCTGATGAGCGATACCTTGAGTCACGTGTCCCTAGCTGGGGTGGCTGTTGGGATTTTCTTGGGACAATCAACCACTTGGATGACCCTTGTGGTTGTGGTTATTGCCGCTTTGGTTTTGGAATATCTCAGGGTCAGTTACAAGCATTATATGGAGATTTCAACGGCTATCCTCATGTCAATGGGATTGGCAGTGGCTCTTATTCTTAGTAACAAGACGGGTAGCAGTAGCATGAGTCTGGATAGCTATCTTTTTGGTTCTATCATCACCATTAGCTCTGAACAGGTCTATGCCCTCTTTGTTATTGCGGCTATTGTACTGGTCTTGACCTTACTCTTTATTCGTCCTATGTATCTTTTAACCTTTGACGAGGACACCGCTCATGTGGATGGCTTGCCAGTTCGTCTCATGTCTCTCCTCTTCAATATTGTGACAGGGATAGCGATTGCCCTGATGATTCCAGCAGCAGGGTCACTTTTGGTTTCCACCATCATGATTCTTCCAGCAGCTATTGGTATGAAAATAGGTCAAACCTTTAAATCTGTCATTTTCTGGGCTATTGGTATTGGTTTGGTTGGCATGCTCTCTGGTATTTTTATTTCCTATTATTGGGAAACACCAGCTAGTGCCACTATTACCCTTATCTTTATCGCCTTCTTTGGTCTGGTATCAATCTTTGAACCTCTCTTAAAAGCAGAATAGATAATAGAAGAAAAGGGCTTGAGAAATCAAGCTCTTTTTGTGATATACTAAAGTGGTTTTTGAGAAAAGTTAAAATAAGAATGGTAGCTTTCTAGGCAGAAATGATGATTATATTTCTCTGGTATCCACTATCATTTGTAATAGTAGCAAAAAAGGAGAAAACATGGAAATCTTTCTAACGAGTATATCGGGAATCCTAGTCATTTTGGGTATGATTTTAGTGGGATTCGTAATGGGTGAAAAAGGCTGGTTTGACGACAAGTCACGTGGTCTTATAGCTAAGTTAGTCACTCAAATTGCCCTTCCTTGTTATATGCTCTATACGATTACACAGCGTTTCACAGCGGCAGACCTACTTAAAATGTTGCCGGAATTGCGTTTTCCTACACTTTCTATGGTGATTTTACTCGGGATTGCGACAGCGGTGGCTAGAATTTTTGCAGTGAAAAAGGAGCGTCGTGGTCTCTTTATTTCCATGTTTTTTAATTCGAATACCATTTTTGTGGGGCTCCCTATCAATCAAGCCCTCTTTGGCGATGCTAGTATCCCCTATGTTCTTATCTATTATATGTGCAATACGACCTTTTTCTGGACCTTCGGGACCTACCTCATCCAACGTGATGGGGAAGGAGACGCTGAGTTTGATTTAAGAACAAGTCTGAAAAAAATCTTCTCACCCCCTCTAATGGGCTTCATGTTAGGCCTTATTATTGTTATCCTTCATATTAAATTACCAAGCTTTTTAGCCAGTGACTTGCAGTATTTAGGTAGTTTGACGACTCCTTTATCTATGATTTTCATCGGTTTGTCAGTATCCAATGCAGGTGTCAAGCAGTTGGTTCTTAAAAAGGACCAGTTACTGATTTTGCTGGGACGCTTTGTGGTTGCTCCTCTCTTGATGGCTACCATCGTATATTGGGCGCCCCTCCCAACCTTGATGAAGCAAGTTTTTATCATCCAGTCGGCTATGCCTGTCATGACCAATGCTCCAGTCGTTGCTAAACTATATGGGGCTGATAGTGATTACGCTGCTGTCATGGTTACTGAGACTACCCTTGCTACCATGATTGTTATTCCAATTTTGATGGTTCTTATGGCTTAAAAATAATCAAGTAACCCCGTTTTTTCTGGGGTTTTTTAAATTTGTAAAAAAATTCAAAAAAAGTTTACGAAAACGCTTTACAAATCATCAAAAGGTGCTATAATAATTGTATAAGTTATGCAAACGTTTGCATCAAACATAGGAGGAAATGAAATGAACAAGCTAAAAGAAAAATTTGGCTTTGAGTTCTGGCAAAAATTCGGTAAAGCCCTCATGGTTGTTATCGCGGTTATGCCAGCAGCAGGTCTCATGATTTCTATCGGTAAAACGATTGCCATGATTAATCCAAACATGGCACCACTCGTTATTACTGGTGGATTTCTTGAGCAGATTGGTTGGGGGGTTATTGGTAACCTTCACATCTTGTTTGCCCTTGCCATTGGTGGTAGTTGGGCTAAGGAACGTGCAGGCGGTGCCTTTGCAGCAGGTCTAGCATTTATCTTGATTAACCGTTTGACTGGTTCAATCTTTGGTGTTACTTCAGATATTCTTGCTGATAAGGCTGCAACAGTTCACACCGTTTTTGGTCAATCAATTAAGGTGTCTGACTACTTCATCAGTGTTATGGAAGCTCCAGCCCTTAACATGGGTGTATTCGTAGGTATCATCTCTGGTTTCATCGGAGCTACTGCCTTCAATAAATACTATAACTTCCGTAAATTGCCAGAAGCTTTGTCATTCTTCAATGGTAAACGTTTCGTACCATTCGTAGTTATTCTTCGTTCAGCTATTGCAGCTATCGTTCTTGCTATCGTATGGCCAGTTATTCAATCAGGAATCAATGGTTTTGGTATGTGGATTGCCAGCTCAAAAGAAACTGCTCCAATCTTGGCACCGTTCTTGTTCGGTACATTGGAACGTCTTCTCTTGCCATTTGGTCTTCACCACATGTTGACTATCCCAATTAACTACACTCAATTGGGTGGTACTTATGAAGTCTTGACCGGTGCTGCAAAAGGTACTAAGGTATTGGGTCAAGACCCACTCTGGCTTGCTTGGGTTACTGACCTTGCAAACCTTAAAGGTTCAAACCCAGAGCAATATAAACACGTTCTTGAATCCGTTACACCAGCTCGTTTCAAAGTTGGTCAAATGATTGGTTCATTTGGTATCTTGATGGGTATGGTGGTAGCTATCTACCGTAACGTTGATGATGATAAGAAACATCAGTACAAAGGTATGTTGACTGCAACTGCGCTTGCAACATTCTTGACAGGGGTAACAGAGCCTATCGAGTATATGTTCATGTTCGTGGCTACTCCACTTTACATCATTTACGCATTTGTACAAGGTGCTGCCTTTGCAATGGCTGACATCGTTCACCTCCGTGTTCACTCATTCGGTTCTATCGAATTCTTGACACGTACACCACTCGCTATTAACGCTGGTTTGGCGATGGATATCGTTAACTTCATTTGGGTAACTGTACTCTTTGGTGTTATCATGTTCTTC
>JAGZZN010000009.1 GCA_018377375.1 Streptococcus parasanguinis | reverse complement strand
TAACCTTAGTTATAGCGCCCTGCACATTGGTTCGTCTTGTTCAGTTTTCAAAGGTCTTTGTCGCTCTCGCGCGACAACTATATTAGTATATCATGACCTACTCTTACTGTCAACACTTTTTCTCAAAAAATTTTATTTTTTTGAAAGATTTTTAGTTATATAAAAAATCAGGAGCACTGATGCTCCTGATTCTTCTATAAATTATTTGATGTTTTCAATCTCTTTTTTTGATCTCTATTCTTTTACTTCCAATAGACCGATGTCTCCATCTTCTCTACGGTAGATCACATTTGTTGTGTTATCCTCTGCATCACGATAAATGAAGAAGTCGTGTGCTAATAGATCCATTTGAAGGATTGCTTCATCTAAATCCATTGGTTCTAGATCAATTGTTTTTGAGCGAACAACTTTTTCTGTTGTTGCTGCTTCTTCTACAACTGCATCGGTAAACAATTTACCTGCACCAGATTTAACACGATTTTTCTTTTCAATTTTTGTTTTATTCTTACGAATTTGACGTTCAATTTTATCTACAACCAGATCAATTGAACCGTACATATCTTGAGAGACATCTTCTGCACGAAGTGTGATAGATCCAAGCGGAATGGTTACTTCTACTTTTGCGGTCTTTTCACGGTAAACTTTTAAGTTTACTCGAGCGTCTAGCTCTTGATCTGCCTGAAAATATTTTTCAATCTTTTCGAGTTTAGAAACGACATAGTCGCGAATGGCTTCTGTTACTTCTAGGTTTTCACCACGGATACTATATTTAATCATATTAGTACCTACTTTCTAAACATTATGTTTTTATTTATATGTATATTATAACGCTTTCATAAACTTTTTGCAAATCTTTTTTTACCTTGCTAATGAAAATGTCTTTATTTCTTTCACACCTTTTTCAATTAGTAGGCGCTTCATTAATTCGATGGTTTTGCCCGTTGTGTAGATATCATCGAAGATAAGATATTTCTGTTTTTCTGAAACTTCTCCTTTTAATTGAAAGTGTTGAGATGTTTTTAATCTTTCTTCTCTTGTTTTTTTTGATTGGGCTAAGCTGTCTTCTTTTTGGAAGAGACTGCTGTACTTTATTTCTGCAAAATCTAATATAGTCGATACTTGATTGAATCCTCTTTCCTGCTTTTTTTCATGGCTGATTGGAGTCGGTATTATCGTATAGCTTTTATACTTTTTCAAGGCTTTTTTGATGTCACATACAAATACCATTCCTAATAAACGATCTCCTTCAAATTTATATCGCTTGAAATAGTCCTTCATTGCTGCATTATATCTATATAATGCTTCATGTTCTACTATATTCCCCTTTTGTATCCAGTATTCGCAATCTTTACATACTTTCTCCTCTTTATCTTTATAACATCTAGGACAATGGATTTCGCCAATTTGTTCGAAGTCTTCTTTGCATTCTTTACAAATCCATTCTTCTTGTTTATTCATAAAAATAAGGTCTGTGAAATGTTCACCAGTTTTCAACTCTTTAGTACAAAGCAGACATTCTTTCAAAATCCAGCCTCCTGATTCATTTCCTTTATTTCTTTAATCGCTTTCTTCATTTCTCGTGTTATGCCATCTGATAGAAAATGTAGTTCACCTGTTGGTCTTTCTTTACTTCGACCGACCCTTCCTGAAATTTGTACGAGAGCACTTTTAGTAAATAATTTGTGATTACTTTCTAAAACAAAGACATCTACAAGCGGAAAGGTCACTCCTCTTTCTAAAATTGTTGTCGAGACTAGCATGGTTATGGCTTTGTTTCTAAACTCTTCTACCATTCGTAGACGGTCTGTTGTCTGTGAGGATACAAAACCTACTGTTTCTTTGGGAAAGTATTTTTTTAAGTTCTCAGTAAATTGTTGTCCTAATTCTATTTCAGATACAAAGATTAACAATGGGTAGTGAGTCTGTCTTTGTTTCTTGATCAGTTGCAATAGTTGGTAAGGGATTCTTCCTTTTTCTATTTTTTCTCTAATTTTCGGCACCCATTTTATTTCAGGGACCACTAGTGGGTTCCCATGAAATCTTCTTGGAAGACTATAACGAATGATTTCTTTTTTCTTGACCTTTTTATCTAACTCATCTGTAGAGGTTGCTGTTAAATATAGGGTGTTTCCCTCTTTTTTTATTGCATTCTGTGCTGCTTTATATAAGATTGGATTGTCCACATAGGGAAACGCATCTACTTCATCTATAATAAGGAGATCAAAGGCCTGATAAAACTTTAGCAATTGATGGGTTGTAGCGATCACCAAGGGTGTTCTAAAATAGGGTTCCGATTCTCCATGAAGTAAAGAGATGGGGCAGGAAAAATCTTCCTTCATCCTTCCGTACAGTTCGATACAGACATCGATTCTTGGGGTAGCAATACAGACTGCTTTTCCTGCCTTGATCGCTGTTGCTACAACCTGATACATCATTTCCGTTTTCCCAGCTCCTGTCACAGCATGTACCAGGGCATGTTTCCCTGCTTTAACTGCTTGGATAAGTCCTTCAGATACCTCTTGTTGATAGGAAGTCAAGGTCCCTTTCCAGTTTAGCACCTCTTGACCTTCAAAGTCTCGCTGTGCAATAGTATAAAGTTTTTGATCACTCCGGATCCTTCCCAATTGGATACAGGCTCTACAATACAGCACCTCCTCACTCAACTTCCACAGTTTTCGATCAATCAAACTGCCACATCGAAAGCAATGGTACCTTCCATTCTCTTTTTCTATAGCTGGAAGTTCTTGGGCAATTTCTTTTAGATCATTTGTCATTTGACTCTCTGTTAAGAGTCTTCCATAAGAATCTTCTATCTTCATACTTATTAATTCGCAAAAGTTGGAGAAAATCATTCTTTTTTTGTAAAATAAGAATATGGAATATGTTACATTTAAAGAGAACGGCACTGTTCAAGAAGAAATCAAAAAATCAAAATTCATTTGTCATGTCAAGCGAGTCTCCTCTGAAGAGGAAGCTAGAGATTTTATCAATGCCATCAAAAAGGAACACTATAAGGCTACACATAACTGCTCTGCTTTCATCATTGGGGAACAAAGTGACATCAAACGGACCAGTGACGATGGAGAGCCTAGTGGAACCGCTGGGGTACCGATGTTAGGAGTTTTGGAGAATCATCGCATCACTAATAGTTGTGTCGTGGTTACCCGCTATTTTGGAGGTATTAAATTAGGTGCTGGCGGTCTGATTCGTGCTTATGCTGGAAGTGTTGCACAAGCAGTTCGAGAGATTGGACTGGTAGAAATCAAAGAGCAAGTGGTACTTGGGATCACACTTTCTTATTCCCAATACCAAGAATTTGCTAATTTCTTAAAAGACCATCAATTGGCGGAACAAGATCCAATGTTCACAGATCAGGTGATGACAACTATTTTTGTAGATAAAGAAAACACAAATTCTATCACAGCAGCTTTAGTCGAATTTTACAATGGCAAAGTCATTATTGAGGACCAAGGAATTCGTGAGGTTGAAGTACCCCTGCTTTCTGCAGAAAAATAATTAACAATACTATCGGCAACGATAGTTTTTTTTTATCACACCCATAAAATTTCTATATTTTACATTCTTCTCACAAGAGACTATACTTGTTAGTATCAAGAAAACCTAGAACTGAGGTATATTATGGCTATTTATGAAAATATTACAGAATTGATTGGGAACACTCCGATTGTCAAATTGAACCGTCTTGTTCCTGAAGGAGCTGCAGATGTCTATGTCAAACTCGAAGCTTTCAACCCTGGATCATCTGTTAAAGACCGGATTGCTTTGAGCATGATTGAAAAAGCTGAAGCGGATGGCTTGATCAAACCAGGTGATACCATTGTCGAAGCAACTAGTGGGAACACAGGGATTGGCTTGTCATGGGTTGGCGCAGCTAAAGGCTACAAAGTTGTGATTGTCATGCCTGAAACCATGAGTGTGGAACGTCGTAAAATCATCCAAGCCTATGGAGCTGAACTCGTTTTGACTCCTGGAAGTGAAGGAATGAAAGGCGCTATCGCTAAAGCTGAAGCAATCGCTGCAGAAAGAAATGGCTTCCTTCCTCTTCAATTTGAAAACCCTGCTAACCCTGAGGTACATGAAAGAACAACAGGACAAGAAATCGTTGATGCCTTTGGAAAAGATGGTTTAGATGCTTTTGTCGCAGGTGTTGGTACTGGTGGTACTGTTTCTGGTATTTCTCATACTTTGAAAAAGAATAATCCTGTTGTCAAAGTCTATGCCGTTGAGGCCAATGAATCTGCAGTCCTTTCTGGTGAAAAACCTGGACCACATAAAATCCAAGGGATTTCAGCAGGCTTTATCCCAAATACTTTAGACACTAATGCATATGATGGTGTTCGTCGCGTATCTTCAGAAGAAGCTTTCGAACTTGCACGCGCTATCGGTGGAGCTGAAGGATTCTTAGTCGGAATCTCAAGCGCAGCTGCTATCTATGCCGCTATTGAAGTCGCAAAAGAATTGGGTAGCGGTAAAAAAGTTCTTGCTCTTGCACCAGATAATGGAGAACGTTACCTTTCTACTACCCTTTACGAATTTGAATAATTCTCTATATTAAAAAAACTTCGGTAGGTTTCATCAACCTATCGAAGTTTTTATTTTTTTTCTTGTTTGCTAAAGAATACCTTTCCTTCTTTGACCCAGGTCGGCATCTGTTGAGCTAAGGGCGCAAAACCACTCTTGTGGCGGTCATTTGAAAAACGATGGTGTCGAATACTTCGTTGTGGTGTTTCTTCTAGTGTTCTCAGAGAGAGGCTAGCTTTCTTAGAATATTCATCAACATCGATGACTTGGACAAAGACTTTTTCTCCAATTGAAAGAATATCATGAATATTACTTACATAACCACTTCTAATCTCTGAGATATGAATCAAGCCCGTGACACCCGACTCTAGTTCGACAAAGGCACCATAAGGTTGAATGCCTGTAATGGTCCCTTCTAACTTATCTCCAATTTTCATATTAGTCCTCAATCTCGATGGTTTCAATCACGACATCTTCTACTGGCTTATCCATCATCCCGGTCTCAACAGCCGCGATCTCATCCAACACAGCAAAAGAAGCTTCATCCATCAATTGTCCAAATACGGTATGGCGTTGATCTAGGTGAGGAGTTCCCCCTTCTGTCGTATAGATTTCAGCAATTTCTTCAGGCCAGCCACCGCGGACCAATTCCTTTTTCGAATATGGGAGATGTTGATTTTGTACAATAAAGAATTGGCTACCATTTGTGTTTGGTCCAGCATTTGCCATCGAAAGGGCTCCGCGAATATTGTACAGTTCTTTTGAAAATTCGTCTTCGAAGCTTTCACCATAGATGGATTCACCACCCATACCTGTACCAGTAGGATCTCCCCCTTGGATCATAAAATCTTTAATAATCCGATGGAAAATGACACCATCATAATAGCCAGACTTAGCAAGAGCTACAAAGTTTGCAACTGTTTTTGGCGCTTGATCTGGGAACAATTGAATGTTCATCTCACCGTGATTGGTTTTGATCACAGCGACAGGACCGTCAACCGTAGCAAGTTCTAACTGTGGTAATGTCAATTCTTTTTCAACCATATTTAACTCCTCTAAGGCATAGAATATGCCATCTTCTTCTAAATTCTTAGTGATATAATCAGCTTTTTCTTGTAACTCTGGGGCAGATTTTCCCATTGCGATACTAATTCCAGCGTAATCAAACAGTTCTAGATCATTTAATCCATCCCCAAATACTAAAACATTCTCTGGCTTCAAGCCCAAATGTTTGACAAGATGAGAAACTCCTGAAGCTTTTGAAGCTTCAAAGCGAACAACATCTGATGAATGGGGATGCCACGAAACTAGGCGTAAGTTATCTTGCAAAGAAGGGGGCAACTCTAGCTCACTATCCTTTTCATCAAAGGTCCACATTTGGAAAATAGGTTCTTTCAAATGCAGATCTGGATCTACGGGTAAGTTAGGATAAATGATGTCAATAGCATCACTGATCAAGGGTGTCCGATTAGACAGGGCAGCTTGATGACTAGCAACTAAACCATAATCAATCTCGGATTCTTTGGCCCAATCCACAAAAGAAGAAACGATTGCTTCATTGATTGGTGATTGGTAGATCACAGTTCCTTTTGTATCTTCTATATAGGCACCGTTTAAGGTTACTAGAAAATCAGGCTTTAAGTCCATGATTTCAGGAACAACCCCAAAAATCCCTCTACCGGTTGCAATCCCTGTTCGGATTCCTTTTTCTTTCAACTGATGAAAGACTTCTTTGACAGATTCTGGGATCAATCCAGTTTCTTTTGCACGTAATGTATCATCAATATCAAAAAAGACGATTTTAACTTTTTTGGCTTTATAACGTAATTTTGCGTCCACTTGTCTCCCCCTTATGATCATGCTCTATTATAGCATGTTTCCTTTTAAAAATCTTCTTGATTCACCAGATGGTGTCGAAAGGCATAGACGACTGCTTGCGTCCGATCACTGACTTCTAATTTGGATAAGATGTTGGAGACATGGGTCTTCACTGTTTTTAAAGAAATGAAGAGTTCATCTGCTATTCGTTGATTTTCATATCCTTTCGTCAATAAAGCCAGAATATCTCGTTCTCTAGCTGTCAAATCATCATGCAATTCAGCATGGTTCTTTCGTGACTCAACTTTTTGACTAACTTCTGTCTCAATTGCAAATTCTCCCTTTGCAACCTTTCTGACAGCCTGTAAGATCTCAGTTGCTGACGAGGTCTTTAAAATATACCCTTTTGCACCGGCATCTAAGACAGGGTAAATCTTTTCGTTATCTAAATAAGACGTCAAAATGACAATTTTTGCTTCCGGCCACTCTTTTAGGATAGCTAGAGTCGCATCGATTCCATTTAGCTCTGGCATCACAATATCCATGATGATGACGTCTGGTCTTTCTTTCAACGCCAAGTCCACCCCTTCTTGCCCATTTTGTGCCTCTAAGACTTGCTCAATATCGGTTTGCATGGACAAAAAGCTTTTCAATCCCAATCGGACCATTTCATGATCATCTACTAATAATACTTTCATACAGTTTCCTTTTCATTTTTATCTTTTACAAGGAGGGGAACGCGAATATCTACAGCCACTCCCTTTTGAGGACTCGTTCTTATTTTAATGGTTCCCGCCATGTCTTCTACACGTTCTTGAATATTTTTCAACCCATAACTCAATCGTTCCAATTTTTCCTGCTCAAAGCCGATTCCATCATCTACCATCCGTAAATGAAGTTGTTTTCCTTCCTGATGCAAATAGACATCCATTTGTTGAGCTCTAGCGTGTTTTAAGGTATTGCTGACAATTTCTTGGACGATTCGAAATAGATGTTCTTCCATTTCTTTTGGAATGCTCACGTCATTATGATGGAAGACAACTGTTAGGTTACTCTTTTCCTTCAATTCTCTAAAAATCATCTCCATACCTTCTACCAAACTTTTTCCTTCCAATTCTGTAGGACGAAGATGTAGGAGCAAGACGCGTAAATCATTTTGGGCTGTACCTAGAATATCTGACACACCATTTAGTTGCTGCTGGATCTGACTTTTCTCTAACTCAAGGGCCTGTGCTGCCACTCCAGATAAAATCATATTGGCTGCAAACAATTCTTGACTAACCGTGTCATGTAGATCACGCGCAATTCTCTTACGCTCGATTTCCACAATTTCTTCTTCATTTCGCATCACACGATTTTCACTTTTTTGTAAATTTTCTTCTAGTCGAAGCAATTTGCTGTCCAATAAATCTAACTGTTGATTCAATTCTTTAGGGGCAATTTCTTTTCGCTGTGAAGCAGTCAAGATAGATTCTACCTTTTGTTGTACTGCATGGACCGTTACAAATTGCGTGATTTTGATAATTAAGATAACCAAAGCTGTTAATGCAAGCGTCAGACTAAAAACCAAAAATAGGAATGATTGAAGCAAGGAAAGATCTGAGAGAAGTTTGCCCCACTGAAAACCAACAAAATGGAAAATGGTATGACAAATGACCGCAATCACCATTAGGGAATAGAAATACAATAGGAGATAGTCTAATTTCTTCATGCGCGAATCACCTCAACATCCCCAACAATACCAACTAACACAATTTTTATAGAACGATGCGATCTCCGATAATGTGCCGTTTCAATATCTATGGTTTCATTCCTCATTTTACGGACAGGAAGATCCAAAAACTTCAGATCTCCATACAAGGTGTTAATTTGTAAATGCAATTCCAAATCAATCGGTAAGATAATTTTTGTATTTCCAAACCCTTTCCGAATGATCACTACATTGTCCCAATTGCAAATGGCTACCTCCTCTAAATGGAGGGTGTCATTCCCAAAAACTCGGATCACATTCAGATCTCGATACCCTCGACTTTGCTTTGAAAAATGTTGTAAATCACCAATCCATCGAGTTTTTTCCTGACGAATTTTCGTATCCTCTTCAACATCAAACACAACTGCTTCATTTTCCTTATACATATAAGGGTAAGCAATCAATAAACCATAAACCACCGCAAATAAAATGGCTGCAATCACAAAAGGATTCAGCATCACGATAAAAAACAAGAGCACACTCAGCGCGATTAATAGAAAATTCGCTTTTTGTTTGCCAAAATAGTAATACAAAAGGAGCAAAAAGAGAACCATCAAGACAACAAATCTGGAAAAATCGATTGATAAAATGGTGATCGCTGCTAATGTTAACAAAACGGCTTCAACGAAAATAAAAATTTGTATTTTCCACATAGTCTACCTCATCTTTTCCTATTTTATCAAATTTTTCCTCATTTGACTTCCGTCTGTGGTTGGATAATAGCAGACAATCAAAAAGACCCAGAAATCCATCTGAGTCTTAGACTGATTTATTAATCTCCACTAGTTGCACTACTGCTTGAACTTTCTGTATCTGATCGTTCAGCAGAGGATGAACTAGATGTATCAGAACTTGATGAGGCTTTCGTACTTGAAGAAGCTGTCACTTTAGGCTCATATACAGTCAAAACAATTCGTGTTCGGTTAATATCCACCGTACTCGAAACTTCTGGAGTTTGACTGACAATTTGACCTGCAGAAACAGATACTCCATCAGGGAGATGTTCTGTTTTTCTTAATTCGATATTGGCTTCTTTAATACCATAGATCTCAATCAAATTACTTCTAGCAAAATCATAAGTTGATCCAACATAGTTTGGCATTTCAATTGAAGTCGTTTCTTTCGCTACTTTCAAAACAATCTTAGTTTTTGAATTCAGAGAATATTGCTCTCCTGGAGCTGGAGTTTGTTCAAGAACTGTCCCTGCAGCATAATCGAAGGTCTCAACTTCTTCAATCGTGATCATTTTGCTTGATACTTTATAAGTATTTTTCAAATCTTCTTCTGCTTTTGCCCGTGTTTCACCCACGTAATTTGGCATTTCAAAGCTGTTTGGTCCTTTTGAAACAATCAAATCAATTCGACTTTGTTCTTTCTTTTGGGCCCCTGCATTTGGATTGGTTCGAATGACGTAGCCTTCTGCAACCGAATCACTGTACTCTTCTTTCTCTTCACCGACTTGAAGGTCTTGTCCCTCAATAACCGCTCTAGCCTCGGCAATGGTTTTGCCGGAAACATCTGGAACTGTTTTATTGGCTGGGCTCATATACAACAAGAAAGTAAAGGCTGCAAGAACTAGGGCAATGGCAACAAACAAGACCTTGTAGCGCGCCCGCAAGCGTCTTCTTGGCTTTTTACTTGGCGCCATGGTCTGCTGGTCAGATAATGGTCGATTAGGATCTACTGAACTGATTTCACTGCGTACTTCAGAGATTGGAACAGGAGCCGTTTTTGGAGTTGGACTCACTTTTGGAAGAGTCTTTGTATCAGCTTTCGATTGATCTTCAAAAATCAGTTTTTTCTCATTTCTTCTCTCGTAGGACAAGCAACTTGAAAGGTCCACATACATCTCTGCCACTGATTTATAGCGATCCGTCAGTTTTTTAGCTGTCGCTTTGATCACCACATTTTCTAAAGCTTGTGGAACATTCTTATTTTCTTCACGAATAGATGGGAGTGGCTTTTGAAAATGCTGCAAAGCAATTGTGACTGCACTATCTCCATCATAAGGAATGTGTCCTGTCAACATCTCATAGAAAATGATCCCCATAGCGTAGATGTCACTTTGCACTGTAGCTTTTGAACCACGCGCCTGCTCAGGGGACAAATAATGAACCGACCCCAACATCGAGTTGGTCTGGGTCAAGCTAGTCTCTGCAAAGGCCACTGCAATCCCAAAGTCTGAAACTTTTGCTGTTCCATCTGGTGTCAAGAGGACATTCTGTGGTTTTAAATCTCTATGGATAATGCCACGCGTATGGGCAAGACGCATAGCTAGAAGGATCTGCCCCATCAAACGAACAGCTTCTTCATTTGATAAAGGAGCATTTTCTTTGATATAGCGTTTCAAGTCTAAACCTGCAACATATTCCATTGCAAGGTATTGTTGTCCTTCTTCTTCGCCAATGTCTGTAATCCGAACGATATTTGGATGGTCCAGCTCTGCCATCGCCTTTGCTTCACGCTGAAAACGTGCAACTGCAATGGGATCCGTCTGGTAATTCGTACGCAGTACCTTGACTGCAACTTCTTCCCCATCTAAAATCAAATCACGCGCAAGATAAACATCTGCCATCCCGCCGCGTCCAATTTGTTGGATGATTTTATATCGCCCGGCAAAAATTTTGCCGATTTGAATCATGCTGCGTCCTCCTCAGTAAAGTGGAGCAGTACAACAGTGATATTATCCAAGCCTCCAGCATTATTGGCAAAACGAATCAAGGTTTGAGCTTTTTCGTCCAGTGAAACATCACTCAAGACAATATCTCTGATTTCATCCGGGCCAATCATATTAGTTAAACCGTCACTATTGATCAAAATATAATCATCTGCTTCAACCGTCACCAAACCATAATCCGGCTCCAACTCATCTTTTTGGCCAATGGACTGAGTGATGATGTTACGTTGAGGATGATGGGCTGCTTCTTCCTCTGTGATTTGACCTGCTCGCAAAAGAGCATTTACAAGAGAATGATCACTGGTCAACTGCTGGTATTCGCCCTGACGAATGAGGCCAATCCGCGAATCTCCAACATGGGCATAAATCACTTGTCCTTCTACAAAAGCCAAAGCTTCCAGTGTCGTTCCCATTCCTTTGTGCTCATCATCTTGCCCAGCTAAATGGATCCGACGGTTCACAGCTTCTAAATGTTCTGCAAACCATTCCCGTACTTGATTAACCGTCTCGATCTCAGAAGAAACCCAAGCCGCACCTAGGTCTGTGACTGCCATTTCACTAGCAATATTTCCGGCACGGTGTCCTCCCATACCATCAGCAAGTAAAACCATAGATTTTCCTGCCTTGTTTTTATATTGATTTGCATAGTCTTGGTTATTTGTCCGTCTTTGACCTACATCGGTTAAGATCGTAATATCCATACTGTCAGTTTCCTCCTGATATTATGAGATTCTCTTAAAACGACTGATAAAGAAGCCGTCGCTTCCATATAATTCGGGTGTAATAAGGAAACAATCATTTTTAAGAATATCTTTTCTTTCGTGATCCAATGGGACTTGTTCGAAATTTGGATGGTTTTTCAAAAATTGGTCCACCACTTCAAAATTCTCTTTACCCATAATTGTACACGTACTGTACACTATTATACCACCTTTACGCACACTTTGACAAACACTATCCAGAATGGCCAATTGAATAGCTTGTAAAGATATAAAATCTGCACTCTCTTTATTGTACTTGATATCAGGCTTTCTCCGTATCAAACCAATCCCGGAACAAGGCGCATCCACCAAAATTTTATCGAAAGCATCAGGTCCAAATGTTTCAAAGACTTTTGTCGCATCTAACTTCTTTGTCAAAATTTTGTCCGCAACATGGAGCCGATTAGCATTTTCTTGAATCAATTTGAGCTTATGGTCATAGAGATCCAAGGCTGTGACTTTCCCAGTTGTGAGATAAGAAGCCAGGTGAGTCGTCTTTCCACCTGGCGCCGCACAGGCATCTAAAACCCACTCATCTCCTTGCAAATCCAAAGCTGGTGCCACCAATTGACTAGACTCGTCTTGAATAGTAATGCGCCCTTCTTTAAACAAGGAGTGTCCTGCAAAATGTCCCTGTTCTTTTACGAGAGCGGACGGAGCAAGTAGAGAGGAGGTTGCTTCGAACAGCTGAGCCAACTCTTCTTTTTCGTCCAGATCAATCACACGAATACTGGATTTATTACGCTGATAGAGACTCTTAAAAATAGCGCAAGCACGTTCTTCACCGTATTCTTCGATCAATGCTTTGACCAACCATACAGGTAGGGAATACTCTACCGAATAACGTTTATTCTTTCGCTTGATCGTATCAACAGCTGGTAGCCCCTCGCGGAGGAGCTTTCTAAGAATAGCATTGACAAACTTCTCACTGCCTTCTTTACGACGTTTTGCTATCTGGACAGCTTCATTGACAATGGCATGATCGGGAATGCGGTCTAAATAGACAAGTTGATACAAACTCATCATCAAAAGATAATAGAGCCAAGGATCTAATTTCGTCCGGTCTTCAATCACGTGGGCGAGATACCACTCGAGTGTTATCTTTCGTGCTACAGTACCGTATACAACTTCCGTAACAAAGCTTCTATCTTTATCTGAAAGTTGAGAGTGTTCTAACGCTTGATTTAGGGCAATATTAGAATAAGCTCCCTGCTCAAAAACCTCTTCTAGCACTCGAACGATCTGTTCACGCGCATTCATTTGTTTAACTTCCAAAGTGATCTCCTACTTTCAATTGACGGCCAGCGCCATTCAAAAAGTCTGTGATGGACATTTTTGGTTTTCCTGCCGGCTGCACAACTTTGAGGGACAGCGCGCCTTCTCCTGCAGCGACCACCAACTCTTTTTTGGTCAAAGCAATCACTTCTCCTGGATTTCCATTTCCTTCGCATAGCTCTGCTTCATAAACTTTAAAGCGCTGACCATTTAATAACGTATGAGCAACTGGCCAAGGATTCATCCCCCGGATCTGGTTAAAGACTTGGCGATTGGTTTTGGTCCAGTCCAAAACCTCTTCTTCCGGTAAAATATTCGGTGAAAATGTGACCAAACTTGGATCTTGTGGACTTGGCTTGATCTCCCCTGCCAGGTAAGCTGGCAAAGTATCTAGGAGTAAGTCACGTCCAAGGACAGCCAATTTTTCAAACAAAGTTCCCACATTGTCCTCATCTAAAATTGGGAGAGAACGAGCTGCAATCATGTCTCCGGCATCCATTTCCTTGACCATTTCCATAATTGTAACCCCAGCTTCTTCATCACCATTGATCAGGGCATAGTGAATGGGAGCTCCACCTCTATATTTAGGCAATAAAGACGCGTGGACATTCACCGCAAATTGGAAGTTCTCCAACAATTTTGTCGGTAAAAATTGTCCAAAAGCAGCGGTCACAATTCCATCTGCATCTAGTGATAAGAGAGTTTCCATTTCTGGACTACCCGATAACTTCTCCGGCTGAAGAACCGGTAGTTGATGTTCCAAAGCTACCTGCTTCACCGGGGTCATTCGAATCTCTTTTTTGCGACCTACTTTGCGGTCTGGTTGAGTCACAACTGCCAAAATTTTATAGCGCGAATCTGCTAACAATCCCTTTAAAACCGTCGCTGAAAAATCAGGCGTTCCCATAAATATTAATTTTGTCATTTCTTTCTTCCTTACATAAAACTTTGAGGTTCATTATCAATACTGACACGGAGATCTTGGTTGCCTCTTTCTTGTGTAAATTTTAAGATTTGATTCAAGACCTGAGTCATGCCTTCTTCGAAACGATATTTCACAATGATTTGATAATGATACAAATTATGTGTACGTGCAATTGGTTTAGGTGTTGGTCCTAAGATTTGGACCTGATCAGATAAGCCAGATCGGAGAATTTCCATGACCTGATGTGACTTCTCTATCACAATTTCCTCACTCTTATGGGATAGGGTTAACCCAACTGTGAAGTAATAAGGTGTATAGCCCAGCTGCCGGCGAATCTGCATTTCATAGGCAAAAAAGCCTTCATAATCTTGGTCTTTGGCAAATCGAATCGCATAATGATTGGGGTTGTAACTCTGAATGATAACCTCTCCTTCTTTCTCTGCTCGTCCGGCCCTTCCTGCCACCTGAGTCAAGAGTTGAAAGGTTCTCTCTGAGGATCGATAATCCGGTAAATTTAAAGAAGTATCCGCATTCAAGACACCCACTAATGTCACATTTGGAAAATCCAAGCCCTTCGCAATCATTTGCGTCCCTAACAAAATATCCGCTTCTCCATTCCCGAAAGCATCTAATATCGCTGCATGGCTCCCTTTTTTTCGGGTGGTATCCACATCCATGCGCAGAATTTTAGCTTCAGGAAAGATCTCTTGTAATTCATCATAGGCTTTTTGTGTTCCTGTCCCGTAATAACGAATGGAAGGACTTTGGCAATTTGGACAGTGTCGAGGAATCGCTTTGCTATAGCCACAATAATGACAGTTCATGGTTTTAGTATCCATGTGGAGGGTCAGTGAGATATCACAATTGGGACAAGTATCTACAGTTCCACACTCGCGACACATGACAAAACTGGAATAACCACGGCGGTTCAACATCAAGACAACCTGCTCTTTTTTCTGCAAGCGATCAGCAATAGCTTCCACTAGAACAGGAGTGAAGTTACCAGCTTCATTTTGGCCAATATAATCACGGAAATCAACGACTTTAACTTCTGGAATTTTGGCTGCCGGATTGGCCCGCTGGGTTAGACGAATTAATTCATAAACCCCTTTTGTTGCACGAGCCCGCGATTCTAAACTTGGTGTAGCAGATCCAAGAAGCAAGACTGCTTGATTGTACTGAGCCCTTAGAACTGCAACTTCCCTTGCGTGGTAGCGTGGGTTACTATCTTGTTTGTAGGAAGCCTCGTGCTCCTCATCAATGATAATGGCTCCGATGTTTTTTAAGGGAGCAAAGATGGCTGAGCGTGCTCCAACGACTACCTTGGCCTCTCCACGTTCAACTTTTCGCCATTGATCATACTTCTCACCGTTTGATAAGCCCGAGTGTAGAATGGCTACTTCCTGACCAAAACGCGAGATAAAACGATCCGTCATCTGTGGCGTCAGGGAAATCTCAGGAACCAACATAATAGCCGTTTTCCCCTTATTGAGAACTTCCTGAATAATCTGCAGATAAACTTCTGTTTTTCCACTTCCAGTCACACCTTCTAATAAAAAAGGCTTTGATGTTTTCTCAATTTGAGAAACTACTGTCTCTACAGCTTTTGCTTGCTCTGAATTTAAAAGCAGGGCCTGGGTCTGTTCTTTTCCTTCATAATATGCAGCCGCCCGATTCACTTCTCGTTCTGTAATTTCTAAAATACCCTGATCAATAAAATAAGCTACTACTTCTCGTGAAAAATCCTGATACAACCCTGCTAAAGGTTGCTCCCCTTGCTCTAGTAACAGGCGTTCTTTCAATGCTAGCCTTTTTTTAGCTCTCGCTGATGGTTGAAGTTCTTTTAATCCTTCTTGGTTAACGCGATACCATTTTTCTGTTTTAATTTGTTTCTTATCCTTGGCCTTGTATTCAAGTACCAAATCTCCTTTTCTGACCAACCGCATCACTTGGGCTTGATCGGCCGCATCCAGAGAAGAAAAAGAAACTTCATTTTTCTCACCAAAAAGTTTCACTTTGAGAGTGGGATCTAAAGAAGGTTGAGGATACAAAATCTTATCATAACTCGAATTGAGGAGAGAAGGAAGCATGGTTTTTAAAATCGTGATCTTATAAGAAAAAACACTTTTTCGTAATTGATCTGCCAACCAGAACTGCTCTTGATTTAAGACAGGAGTGTAGTCTAATACCTCTCCAATCGCCTTCAATTCCTCGCTTGTATCTGCCTCTTCTACAACGTCTACCACAATCCCTTGAATGAGGCGATTTCCTTTACCAAAGGGGACATGAACTCGCATTCCCGCCTCAACCATATCTTCAAATTCTGATGGAATCTGATAGGAATAGGGTTTATCCGTCTGCATCAATGGAACATCTACGATGACTTTAGCTATCACTTTTTCACCTCCAGCCTCTATCATATGAGCTTTACTTTATCACGGAACCCTTTAAATAGCAAAAAATAAGATTGAGAAGCCCCAACCTTAAATTTTTTCACCATCTTCTTTTTCTTTGGCAATTTGTTCCTTAATTTTACGCTCTTCTTCTTCTTTGCGAATCCGCTCTGCTTCAATCCGACGACGAAGCGCTTCACGTTTTGCTTCTGGATCCGGGTGAACAACTACGTTTCCAGACTCGATTTCTTCAAGCGCTTGTAATGTTGATTTAACTGATTGGAATTCTTGAGTTGGTACTGCACCACTTTCCAATTCGTGGGCCCTTTTTGCCTCAAGAATGACCAATGAATATTTTGATGGTACTTTGTCAAGCAATGTATCAATAGAAGGTTTTAACATCATATTCCTATACCTAATTTCTAATTATTTATCTCTTCACAATAGTTTGTGTTTTTGGTAACATATCCAGATAATGGCCAATGACACGGTCTACACGGAAATGCTCTGCTTCGATCACACGTTTGACACGCTCAGCAGCAAGAGGAACCTCGTCGTTCACAATGGCGTAGTCATATTCACGCATCATGGCGATTTCTTCTTTTGCTTTTTCAATCCGTTGCGCAATAACTTCTGCACTATCTGTCCCGCGACCCACTAATCGATCTTGCAATTCATCCAAATCAGGCGGAGTTAAGAAAATAAAAACTGCATCTGGAACTTTCTTCTTTACTTGAAGGGCCCCCTGAACTTCAATTTCAAGGAATACATCGATTCCCTTGTCCAAGGTTTCATTCACATAAGTTAAAGGAGTCCCATAGTAATTTCCAACGTACTCAGCGTACTCCAACATTTGCCCTTGACGGATCAAATCTTCAAATTCTTCACGTGTACGGAAAAAATAGTCGACACCATCCACTTCACCTGGACGTTGTGCACGCGTCGTCATCGATACAGAATACTGAAACTGATTGTCCGAGTTTTCAAAAATTTCTCGTCTAACCGTTCCTTTTCCAACCCCCGAAGGGCCAGAAAATACGATTAATAAGCCACGATCCGCCATGATTTCTCCTTCAATGTCTTTCTATCTAGTGTAACAAAAATCGGCCTAATTTTCAACTGATTTTTTCATTCAAAAAGCTTGAGATGCTAGATCTCAAGCTTTTTGTTTATTTTGCGTAATCGACTGCACGCAATTCTCGAATAACGGTAACCTTAATGTTTCCAGGATATTCAAGATTGGACTCGATCTTCTCACGAATATCATGAGCCAAGATCGTCACTTTATCATCCTTAATTGCCTCAGGGCTAACCATAATACGGATTTCACGACCCGCTTGAAGGGCGAAACTTGTCTTAACTCCTTCAAAACTATTTGCAATTTCTTCAAGATCTTGCAAGCGTTTGATGTAGCTTTCAAGTGACTCACTTCGTGCTCCAGGCCGAGCTGCACTCAAGGCATCTGCTGCAGCGACAATGACTGCGATGACACTTTCTGGTTCCACGTCACCATGGTGACTGGCAATGGTATTGACCACCACTGGGTGTTCCTTGTACTTCCGTGCCAATTCTGTCCCAATCTCAACGTGACTTCCTTCCACTTCACGGTCAATCGCTTTACCGATATCATGTAAGAATCCTGCACGTCGTGCCAAGGTAGCATTTTCACCCAACTCGCTAGCAATAATACCAGAAAGTTTGGCAACTTCAATGGAGTGACGCAAAACGTTTTGGCCATAAGAAGTACGGAATTGCAACCGTCCCATGATTTTCATCAAATCTGGATGGAGGTTTGGCGCACCAATTTCATAGGCAGCCGCCTCACCGTATTCACGAATACGATTGTCAATTTCCTGACGGTTCTTCTCAACCAGCTCTTCGATGCGGGCTGGATGGATGCGACCATCTTTGAGAAGGCTCTCCATTGTCATTCGGGCAATTTCACGACGAATCGGATCAAACCCTGACAAGGTCACCACCTCTGGCGTATCATCGATAATCACATCAACCCCCGTCAAGCTCTCAAAGGTACGAATATTGCGTCCTTCACGCCCAATAATCCGGCCCTTCATGCTATCATCAGGCAAATGAACGGTTGAGTTTGTTTGCTCTGCAACAAAATCACCAGCCATTCGCTGCATGGCTTGTACGAGAATGTCTTTTGCAATTTTATCAGAACGTTCTTTCACTTCCAGTTCTGCTTCACGAATTCGTGATGCAATTTCTTTTGAAAGTTGATCTTCCGTCTGATTCAAAATAATGTCACGCGCTTCTCCTTGACTTAGAGCAGCGACACGTTCCAGTTCTTCTACTTTCTTGTGTTCAAGCTCTTCCAGCTGTTGTTCACGCGTATCAATGTGTTTAGTTCTATCTGTAAGACTTTGCTCTTTGTGTTCAAGAGACTGTTCTTTGCTTGTTAAAATGTCGTCTTTGCGATCAAGATTGCTAGCACGTTCTGCCAAACGGCTTTCTAATTGCTTCAATTCTTGTCGTTCTGACTTAAACTCAGCATCGACCTCTTCACGATATTTTCTGGCTTCTTCCTTTGCCTCCAAAAGTGCTTCTTTTTTAAGTGAACTTGACTCATGCTTCGCCTCTTTTAAAATCAAATCGGCTTCACGTTCTGCCTGTCCACGTAAATTCGTTGCTTCTTGTTCAGCATTTAAAAGGGTGAGTTCCGCAGCTTCTTTTGAAGCTTTCATTTTAAGAGCAGTTCCCACATATCCAATGACTAAACCAATGACCGCGGCAAAAACACCTGTAATTACAAAATTCATGCTTTTACCCCAAATCTATTTAATTAGTTGAATTAAAAATTCTTTTACATTTTACCATAAATTACTAAAATTAACAATCTAAAAAAACAGGAAAAACCTTTTATATTTTTGCTTAACCCTTATTCTTTTATCCACTTTTCTTTCATGGAGCACCTGTGAGAAATTCATCTATTTCCACTTTGTTGAATCCGCTTTTTATGCTATAATCAAGAAAAACAAAGAAGGATTTGAGTATGACAAAAGAAGTAATTGTTGAAAGTTTTGAATTGGACCACACAGCTGTGAAGGCTCCTTATGTACGCTTGATTGGTGAGGAAACTGGACCCAAAGGAGACATCATCTCTAACTTTGATATTCGCCTAGTGCAGCCGAATGAAAATGCGATTCCAACGGCAGGGCTTCACACGATCGAGCACCTTCTTGCGATGCTCATTCGCAAACGCATCGATGGTATGATTGATTGTTCCCCTTTTGGATGTCGCACCGGTTTTCATATGATCATGTGGGGACAACATTCGAGTACGGAAATTGCTAAAGTAATCAAAGATTCTTTAGAAGAAATTGCATCTGTCAGCACTTGGGAGGATGTCCCAGGCACAACTATTGAGTCTTGTGGAAATTACAAGGACCACAGCCTCTTCTCAGCCAAAGAATGGTGTCGCCTGATTCTAGATCAAGGAATTTCTGACGATCCATTTGAACGTCATATTGTTTAATACGAAAAAGGATGAACCTATGGTTCATCCTAGAATGTAGACAAACTATTTTAAAGTAAAATAAGCTAAGTGATTCTGCAAAAAAATAAAATTGAGTCCCAATTTTTAAATCGATTTAAGAAAATACTGAAACTTTCCGCTGTGAGAAAAGTGTCTGAAACAATAACGTTTCAGACACTCGGAATTATTGAGACCGTAGGCTCAATAATTAGTCATGGAACTTCAAAGAAGTTCGCTGACGTCCGTACTCACCTAAGGAAAGTTTTTAAGATGATTTTGTCTTCAATCTGAGATGAACCTCTGGTTCATCCTTTTTTATTGTCATTTTTCCCAAAAAGGGGATGTCTGATCAAGCATTAATAATCCAGAGCATCTGAATGACCTTTTCCGTTTCCTACGAAATAACCAGTCTTGGCATTGATACTAAAGAGATAGGTTCCATCTGGTTTGAAGAGGTTGTAATAGCCATTACCGTTAATGATATTGACACGCTCTAAAATGTATTGATTGCCAGTGATATGTCCACGTTTACGAGCAATGTTCAATACTTTTTCAAGGATACCATCCCCAAACACCCAAGCCGGGTTATTGACATCATTGATAGCTGCTTGGTTATACGGCACACGGCTCAGGTTCCGCTGAAGTGGAACACCATCGCTTGGAAGACCGTAACCTGAATAGCCTGGACTTGCAGTTCCTGCACCACTTGTAGCAGCATTTACAGCCGGGGCTGTAGGCGTTGCTGCTTGAGCTGGGGCCGGAGTTGCATTGGAAGTATCTGCACCACCTGTTCCTGTCACTGGAGCTGGTGTCGCAACCTGTTGTGAACGTCCTTGCGCAACTGCCTCATTCAATAAGCTATCTAATTTTTCATTGCCTGTCTTTGTTTCTGCAAAGGTCGCATCACTTTTTGCTTTGGCAGTTGCATCAAGAACTCCATCTTTGATGACTGGAGAACTGAATTGAGAATTCACTTTTTGAATGGCAGAAACTTGCTTCACAAGATCTTCATATTTTGTTTTAGCCGCATTATAATCACTGCTTCCTTCTAATTTGTCCAGCAGTTTCTTCAGATTTTCCAAGTCTCCGAATTTATCATTTTTTAGCCCACTTTTCGATTCGTCTACAAAAAAGGCATCGTAAGCTTTGGTAAACTCTTCCAATTTTTGAGCTTGTGTTTCACTGCTACTTGATTTAGAAGTAGAAGATGACTTGCTAGATGAAGAAGATACAACTGTTGTACCACCAGATTTTCCACGACTGTGCATCCAGTTATAGGTCACGAAAATGGCCGAACCGACAATCGCAAGACCTAATGCAGAGTATAGAACCGCTTTGATTCGTTTACCAGCATTGCTTGGAGTTTCCTCAGGAAGGTCCTCTGCTTCTACAATTGGTTCGGTTGGTGTTGGTCCAAATTTAATCTTAGCTGGTAATTCTGTTGAGATGGCATCCATTTCAGGCCTTTGTTCCAAGACCGTTTCCGTTACTTCCGGCACTTCCACTACTCCAGCAACTTCAGCAACTGTTTCTGTAGCTGCCAACTCTTCAGCCTTAGCCAATTCCTCTTTGGCCAAAATCTTTGTATCGTATTTTTCTGCTTCAATTTCTGCTCGGTGTTGTTTGATGTATTTGTCTAAGACATTATCGCCCTCTGTTACACCTGCTTCAATTTCTTCTGCCTTTCGATTGGCCTGCCCAATCGTCATCTCTTTAGCGTCTTCGAAATCTAAAATTGATTCTGTTTCTTGCTCTAATGGCTTTTTATCCTTCTCTGTCATAAAAATCCTTTCTATGCCTTTATCTGCCTTTTTACACGTTCCCCAAAATATTGGTAGAGATCAACTTTAAGGGTTCCGTTATAAAGTTTTCGTTTTTTTTCTGCTTTACTACCGAATTTAGATTCAAAACCTTCATCACTGGTTAAGATAAATTTACTCCAGGTTTTGAGAGGTGCAAATACGTGCCCCATTTCAGTATACAATCTCGTCACGCCTTCATCATCGGATAAGCGTTCTCCATATGGAGGGTTAGAAATAATCACCCCATTGATCTTATCTGAGTGGAGATCTTGGACTCGCATTTGTTTGAAAGTAATGTCATTGCTAACGCCCGCTTTCTGAGCATTTTCTTTAGCAATCTCAACCATCCGTGCATCGATATCGGTTCCCATAATATCCAATTCGATCTCACGATTGATTTTCCTGCTCGCTTCTTGACGAACTTCATGAATCAAGCGATCATCCATCCAGTTCCATTCTTCAAAAGAAAAGGTCCGACGCAATCCAGGTGCCATCTTTCTAGCAATCATCGCCGCCTCAATACAAAACGTACCAGAACCACATGTGGGGTCAATCAAGGGCTTATCTGGATACCAGTTTGACAGCAGAAGGATTGCTGCCGCCATATTTTCCTTAATAGGGGCTCCCCCTTTTTCGGTCCGATAGCCACGTTTGAAGAGGCTACTACCAGTGGTATCAATCAAGACAGTGGCTTGGTCTTTAAGGATCGATACTTCGATCTTGAACTCTGCCCCATTTTCCATGAGAGGAACACCTTCTGGTCGGGCATAGTGTTTTTGTAACTTTTTAACAACTGCTTTTTTCGAAATGGCCTGAACGCTAGGTTCATTATGCAGTTTTGATTTGACACATTTAGCCTTAGAAATAGGAAAACGTGCTCCTAAAGGCAAATAATTTTCCCAATCCAAAGCAAAGACACCTTGAAAGAGTTCTTCAAATGTTTTGGCTGGAAAAGTCCCAACCACAATTTTCACTCGATCAGCCGCGCGCAACCAGAGATTTGTCTCTATGATTGCTCGACGGTCTCCTTGAAATCGAACCCGTCCATTTTCAACCTGGCAATCATAGCCAAGATCGCGTAGTTCTCGACCAACAACTGCCTCTAGACCAGCAGCAGCCGTTGCAATCAATTCAAATTGTTTTTTCATCTTATTCCTATCACTTTAAAAAAGGAGGTTGAGATCTCTCTCCACCTCATCAACCTATATGCAATTTTCTATAAGCCATGTTTTGTTCCAGAAATGACTAGGTACCATTTCCTTCGATAATCATCTGTCTACTGTTTCCAGTCAGAATGCTATGTTCGTTTCCACGCATTCCATGCCCCGACCAAAGTTTGGGTTGCTAGCTTGAGGGGTTTACCGCGTTCCACTTTTTAGGTTTCCCTAAAAACTACGTCACTGTGGCACTTTCAGAGCTACTAGAGCCTATCCTTAGACTTAGCTCCTTCACTCGCCGTAACTTGAATACCAAGTCCCTAGGCTTATGGATTCACCTAGCACAAACACTACAGGCATCACAGCCTGTGCTAGCATGGACTTTCCTCATGAGAGCATTCTCTCACGCGATTATCCAAAAATTGCACGATCTATGGGATTAATAATCGCGATCTACGATCTGTTTCCCAAAAACTTCTTTTTCCAAACGATTGAGTCGTTTAAGAATATCAAAGTTCGTCGCTGTTGTCACTTGCGGGAATTCTTGCGTAGCTGTACTAGCAATTGGAGATGTTTGTGGTGTTTCCTGTGCTTTTTGGGCAAGTTCTTCACGAAGGCGTGCGTTTTCTTCACGCAATTCCTTCACCAAAGCAGCATAGGTTTCATAGTCTTTTATAACATCATCCAAAAATTCATTTACTTCATCTTTACTATAACCACGAACTTCTCGTTTGAAATCTTGATCAAAAATATCTTTCGCAGTAAAAATAATACTTGCCATTACTCTCTCCAATCTAGTTCATCATCTCAATTATATAAAAAATTGGTAAGAAAAATCAAGGTATAACACTTAGTTTTCGTAAAAATTTTCAGCAAGTTCATTTAAGTCATCAAAACTTAATTGTTTGACATAAAATAGTTCTTTTTCTTGCATCATTTTGTAAAGATACTTTAAATTGGTTTCATTTTCTGGATCGTAAAAAAGGTAAGCTCCATCCGCATTATCTATCAAAAACTGATTGTATTCTTTTAGTTGACCCGGATTGCTATAGTGGGGATAGGCATATTTCACGAAATCCACCTGTTTAAAACGTGCCAACATTTCCTGATTGGCTTCATTCCAATTTTCGCCAACGTTCTCAAATAGAAAGATCGTCGCCATTTGAAAATCGTAATCTTCTTTTAACTCAAAGGCAACTTCTAGTACCCAAGCCTCAAATCCCAAATTACCAGAAAAAACCAGCCATTTCACTCCTTCTTCAAATAGACGACGAAGATCTCTTTCAATAGCTTTTTTAATGATGGGCAGTCGAGGGTCTTTATTGGAAAAGACTCCCACATCAAAACTCTTATAACCTGCAACAAGTATGGTATTCATTTTTTCCTCATTATTCTAATTTATGATATAATAGAGTGATGTAATTGTACCAATAAGGAGAACTATGGTCAACTATCCACATAAAGTAGCCAAAAAAACCTTGGTCTCTACACAAAAGAAACATCCGATCGACTTTGCGAATCGTGGGATGACATTTGAAAAAATGATCAACGAAAGCAATCAATACTATCTTTCTCGAGGTCTGGCAGTCATCCACAAAAAACCAACCCCGATTCAAATCGTGAAAGTGGATTATCCACGTCGCAGTCGGGCAAAGATTGTTGAAGCCTATTTCAGGCAAGCCTCAACCACGGACTATTCTGGAGTATACAAGGGGCGCTATATCGATTTCGAAGCTAAGGAAACGCAGCAAAAGCAGTCCATGCCGATGAAAAATTTTCATCAACATCAGATTGATCATATGGAAGCGGTTGTCCAGCAAGGTGGTATCTGTTTCGTTCTCTTGCATTTTGCAAAGTTGAGCGAAACCTACTTACTTCCTGCTCCTCCACTAATATACTATTACAACATCGATCATGGTAGTAAATCCATGCCACTCTCCTATATTCAGGAGCACGGCTTTTTAGTAGATAAGAATCGACTTCCAAGCGTTCCTTATCTTGATATTATCGAACAGAAACTTCTAGGCGGTATTTAAATGAATAAACAAACAGTCATTCAATGGTTGAAATATGTTGCCATAGCAGCCATTTCATTTTTCTTACTTTTATTCGTCCTTGGTGGACTAATCTTTAGTTATTATGCGATGAAAGCACCAACCTTGTCTGAAAAAGATCTGGTTGCCACAACATCTAGTAAGATTTATGACAATCAAAATAACTTGATTGCGGATTTAGGTGCTGAGAAACGAATCAACGTCTCAACAGACCAAATCCCAACTGATTTGGTTAACGCTATCGTGGCGATTGAAGACCACCGTTTCTTCAATCACCGTGGGGTCGATATCATTCGGATTGGTGGCTCCTTCCTTCACAACTTGCGAGGAGGAAGCCAAGGGGGATCAACCTTAACGCAGCAATTGATCAAATTAACCTATTTCTCAACTTCCGCTTCCGATCGTACCCTATCACGAAAGATTCAAGAAGCTTGGTTAGCAACTCAGTTGGAAAAGAAAGCAACCAAACAAGAAATCTTGACCTATTACGTTAATAAAGTATTTATGGCGAATGGGAACTATGGAATGCAGACAGCTGCAAAAAGCTATTATGGAAAAGACCTAAAAGATCTATCGCTCCCTCAAGTAGCGCTTCTAGCAGGGATGCCTCAAGCGCCGAACCAATACGATCCTTATTCTCATCCCGAAGCGGCACTTCAACGCCGAAACTTAGTTTTAAAAGAAATGCTCGATATGAAGTCCATTTCCAATAAACAATACGAAGCGGCAGTGAATACACCTGTTACAGATGGTCTTCAAAGTCTTAGCTCTTCAAGCAGTTATCCAGCTTATATGGATAATTACCTAAAAGAAGTGATCGAGCAAGTCGAAGAAGAAACGGGCTACAATTTGTTGACAACCGGAATGGATGTCTATACAAACGTGGACACAGAAGCTCAAAAGAAACTATGGGATATCTACAATACAGATGAATATGTCAATTACCCGGATGATGAAATGCAAGTAGCTTCTACCGTTATTGATGTCAATACTGGTAAAGTCATTGCTCAGCTGGGTTCTCGTCACCAATCTAGCAATGTTTCCTTTGGTACCAACCAAGCGGTTGAAACTAATCGCGATTGGGGATCAACTATGAAGCCGATTTCAGACTATGCACCTGCTCTCGAGCATGAGGAATACACTTCTACTGCCGCTACGATCACAGATGAGCCATACAATTTCCCTCATTCATCAACACCGTTTTACAACTGGGACCGTTCTTACTATGGTAGCATTACCATGACCTATGCGATCCAACAATCTCGTAACGTTCCTGCGGTCAAAGCACTTGAAAAAGTTGGCCTTAAAAAAGCTAAGAAATTCCTAAATGGGTTAGGAATCGACTATCCCGAAATGGTTTACGCGAATGCCATCTCAAGTAACACTAGTGATTCGAGCAACAAATACGGAGCCAGCAGTGAAAAAATGGCTGCTGCCTATGCGGCTTTTGCAAATGGTGGTACCTATTATAAACCAAGCTACGTTAACCGAGTCGTCTTTAGTGATGGAACGACTAAAGAGTTTGATTCTGAAGGAACCCGCGCTATGAAAGCGACGACGGCCTACATGATGACTGATATGATGAAGACAGTCCTCATGTCTGGTATTGGTACAAATGCGGCTATTTCAGGAGTTTACCAAGCTGGGAAGACCGGTACTTCAAATTACTCTGACAATGAATTAAACAAATTAACAAAGAACTCAAGTTATTCAAGTATTGTAATGCCAGATGAATCATTCGTTGGATACACACCTGAATATGCTATGGCCGTCTGGACTGGTTATTCAAATCGCTTGACTCCGGTATTAGACAACGGAATTAAGGTAGCAACAGATGTTTACCGTCAGATGATGCTCTATCTTGCTAATAACAACAATTCTGGTCATACAGATTGGACGCAACCAAGTGGACTGTATCGAAGTGGTTCTTATCTCTACTTAAACAATGGTAAGAACAACTACAATAACTACTATTATGAGCCAAGTTATTCCACTGATCAGTATTCGTATGAAGAACCATCGTCTGGCTCTTCAAACGAAGAAAATCCATCTAAACCATCTGAGCCTTCTTCGCAAGACTCTAACAACCATAACGAATAATCTAATGGAGAAGTCGGGCTTTTCGCCCGGCTTTTTTAAAACAATGGTTAAAAAACCAGAACGAATAAAATCTGATTTATTTAGTTAGACTTCCCAGCTTTTTTATTTTTGAGTATATAAAAAAAGAGCCTTTCGGCTCTTTTCTGTATCATTATTTTGCCAAAGCTCCCATTGGATCCCACGGTGCTAGGACAATTGGTTCTGCTTCATAGGCTGCTAATTCGTCTGCTGTTAGGAATTCTTTACGAACCACGATTTGGTAGGTATATTCATCCATCCAAGCATCAGAAGCCACAAAGTAACCATCTGTACCGACCTTGTCTCCCCATGAATTTTCAACCTTCCATTTACGAGACTGACCTGCTTCGTCTAAATCAACCCCTGTCAAGACCATAGCATGTGTCATGAGACTTTCTGCATAGTCCAAGCGACCCGCCTTGTCTTGTGTCAAATGAATGTCCATGCCTGCTTCAAAATCGTAGACATCTGTTGCCAGGATTCCCGCTTTACGGTTGCTGACTTGGCCTACATCTGAACCAAACCAGACAGTTTCTCCTGCTTTCATTTGAGCAATGGCTAATTCTTTCAATCGATCCATTGGAACATTTAGATAGCGGACTGGACGGCTACCAACAACATTGCCCAGCATATCTACGGTGTAAGATTTTCCATATGGCTTGTCTGTAGTTGGGGCATTGATAATAGAGACGTAATCGTCTAATTGAAGGTCTACATATTTTTTGTAGAAGCCTTGTGGAGTTAAGCCACTTTCACTATGGAATTGGTTGTCCTTATCACGGTATGCAAAGTCAAATTCACGTGGAGGCAATCCTAAAGACATAGCCAAGAAGTTAAAAATTTCTTGCAACAGCGCTTGTTTCTTGCTCGCAACTGCCTCACTATCTGCGCCTGAGTGAATCAAATCACGCAAGATTTGCGCATCTTGACGCAAGAGTTTATTGAGGTAGGTGTTCAATTCCCGGCTATTGCTTGAAGAAATCGATTCTGGATAAACTGATTTTGGAACCACTCCGTATTTCTCAAAGAGGGATACCACCATATCCCATTGACCGCCATCTTGTTGAGGGGTTTGTAGGAGAAAAGCCACCTTACGGCTGGTCAATTCTTGGTCTGCTGTAGCAATCACTTGCTCCAAAAACCAGTTTGATTTTTCATACTTATCCCAAAAGAAAGTATGTGCTTGAGACAATTCAAAATCCTCCAATTGGAAGTTTGAAATCATCTTGTGACGGAAGGTATTTAAAGCCGCAAACATCCAACAACGTCCAGATGCTTTTTGGTTTGTCACCTTATCCTTGGTCAAATCAAGTGAAAAAACTGGTGTATTTTCTACTGCACTCTTGCGCGTTTCAAGCGATGCATGGATCCCATTGTGGGTAACAGCATTTTCAAGAGCCGCATATTTCACATTTGCTTCATAATTAGCATAGAGCTGGTCTGTAAATTCTTTCGTTAATTCTGACATAGCAATCTCCTTTTTTCGTTATTTACTATTATAATCCTTTGAGCAGAATCTTCAAGTAAAAATCACCCTATAGAGAGGGATTCTGTATAGAATAGATGATTTTATCCCCACAATATCCTTTGCGTTGAATGGCATGAGGGATGGTTTCTACATACTGCATTCCTGTCTTTTCCATGACTTTCCCTGAAGCAGGATTTAAACTGACATAAGTGGCTTTGATTTCTTTAAATCCGACTTCGTTCAATAAGAAAGCCAAAACAGCTATGACGGCTTCTGTCATGAATCCCTGCCCCCAGAATTTCTTGCCAAGGATATAACCTAGCTCGCATGATTGACTTTCCGGGTCCTGAGAAACCACACTAATATCTCCAATTACCTGATCCGGTGATGTTTTCAAACAGATCGCCCATTTATAAGTATCTGATTTACGATACTGTTCGATCCATCTTTTAATTGATTCTCTAGTTCTCTCAGAAGATGCATGGGCATCCCAGGTGACATATTTCAGAGTTTCAGGATCAGAAGCCCAATTTTCAAACATCGCTGGTGCATCCTCCAAAATGAAAGGCCTCAAGTATAAATGCTCTGTCTCTATGACAAGACTTCCAAGATGCTTCATAGATTGTCTCCCTTCATTTTTTTATGCAACTTGAACTTTGCAAGTTGGTTATTTTAATCTAGAAGAAAAGGACGGATGAAATCGCCCTTCTTTTTGATGCTTTTCACAATATTGTATGGTGAGACTACGAAATCGAACTCTACGAGTTACCGATTTCTTCCTCGTTCTCCTATTTTAAGACTCGGGCTAAAAAGGTCCAGTGGACCTTTTTACTCCCAAAAATGATCAAATACTGTGATTGGCAAGTGGCGTTTGTGTTGGCCTTTGTACCACCATTTTTCAATAGTGGCTTGAGCTTCTGGACTCACTTGTTTGCCTTCTAGGTAATCATCGATTTCATTATAGGTGACACCCAGCGCTACTTCATCTGCTATTCCTGGTTTTTCTTCTTCCAAATCTGCTGTTGGAATTTTCTCATAAAGAGCAGGATCGGCTCCTAAGGCCTTAAGCAATTGTTTTCCTTGACGTTTATTCAAACGGAAAAGGGGCAAAATATCTGCACCACCATCTCCAAATTTTGTGAAGAAACCAGTAATATTTTCTGCAGCATGATCCGTCCCAATCACCGCTCCGCTACGTGCTCCAGCTAGAGCATACTGAGCAATCATGCGACTGCGAGCCTTCATATTGCCTTTGTTAAAATCAGAAACCTCTGTTCCAGTCGCTTCTACTGCTCGTACCATTTCGTCAGCAGACTCCTTGATATTCACAACCAGGCTAACATCCGGCTGGATAAAGGCCAAAGCTTTTTGTGCATCTGCTTCATCTGCCTGTACCCCATAAGGAAGACGAACGGCAATAAATTGATAGGAGGCATCTCCTGTTTCTGCGCGCATTTCTTCCATGGCTAATTGAGCTAATCGTCCAGCAAGCGTTGAATCTTGTCCTCCTGAGATCCCTAATACAAATGTTTTCAAGAAGGGATGCTTTTTTAGATATCTTTTTAAGAAATCAACCGAGCGGCGAATCTCTTCCTGAGGATCAATAATTGGCTTGACACCCAATTGTTGGATAATCTCTTCTTGCAAACTCATTTTGCTTCTCCTTCTCCATTGGCCTTGTTACGCATTTCCTCGATCAGATCCATCTTATCCTGCCAAATATCTTTTGCCAAGTCAACTGGGTAATGCTGTGGATTGAGGACGCGCTTGTATTCATCCCATAATTGATCGTAATTTTTACGAGCATATTCTTGAATTTCTGATAATGTTGGCAGTTGATAAACCAATTGACCCTCTTTAAAAATATCCACTAAAAGAGGAATCGCCTCAAAGTTTCGGACTGTTTTATTAATGTAGGTATAAGTTGGATGGAACATTTTAAGTTCTGTCAGTTGTGAAACATCTACTCCATCATAAGTGATGTAGTCCCCTTCTGACTTACCTTTTTCACGGCTCGTAATCCGCCAGACTTGCTTTTTACCTGGAGTAGAAACTTTCTCCGCATTATTGGAAAGCTTGATGGTATTGATCATCTCTCCTGCTTCGTTTTCAACAGAGACAATTTTGTATACCGCTCCAAGCGCTGGTTGATCGTAAGCTGTAATTAACTTGGTTCCTACACCCCAAACATCAATTTTTGCTTTTTGCATTTTTAAGTTGAGGATGGTATTTTCATCCAAGTCATTAGAAGCGTAGATTTTAGCAGTTGTAAACCCAGCCTCATCTAATTGCTGGCGAACCTTTTTAGAAATATAGGCAATATCTCCTGAGTCAATCCGTACGCCTAGGAAATTGATTTTATCTCCCATTTCACGTGCTACCTGAATAGCTGCTGGTACCCCAATACGAAGCGTATCATAGGTATCGACGAGGAAGACACAATCTTTATGGGTTTCCGCATAAGCTTTAAAGGCTTGATAGTCATTCCCATATACTTGTACAAGAGAATGGGCATGGGTTCCTAAAACTGGGATTCCAAAGAGTTTTCCTGCACGAACATTACTAGTTCCATTGGCCCCTCCGATGACTGCTGCACGAGTTCCCCAAATGGCAGCATCCATTTCTTGCGCACGACGGGTTCCAAATTCCATCAAAGGCTCATCTTCAATGACCGAACGAATACGAGCTGCCTTAGTCGCAATCAAGGTTTGAAAGTTGACGATATTCAATAGGGCTGTTTCCACCAATTGACACTGAGCCAGAGGACCTTCTACCTGAACAATTGGTTCATTCGCAAAGACTAAGTCTCCTTCTTGAGCCGAACGTACCGTCAATTCCAACTTGAGATCACGGAGATATTCCAAGAAGGCCCCATGATAACCAAGTGACTCTAAATAGGCAATATCGCTCTCAGAAAAAATCAAGTTTTCCAAGTATTTCACAATTCTCTCTAAGCCAGCAAATACTGCGTAGCCGTTTTTAAAAGGCTGTTGACGAAAATAGACTTCAAATACGGCATGTTTATTGTGGATACCTTGATCAAAATAGACTTGCATCATGTTGATTTGGTATAAATCAGTATGCAAGGTTAAACTGTCATCTGGATACATATGTATACCTCTTTTTTATTGATTTGTTCTATGAATTCCTACCATAAAATTAGTACCATTATAGCACATTTCAGCCCTATTGAATACTGAAAGGAAAGCATGAAAAAAATCTGAGACAGGAAGCTCAGATTTTTTTGGATTAAAAGTTTTCTGTGATATATTTATAAACTTCTTGGCCAGCAATCGCACCGTCTCCGACTGCTGTCGTCACTTGACGCAAATCTTTTTGACGAACATCGCCAACTGCAAAAATACCTGGGACTGTGGTTCTCATATGATCATCCGTGACCACCCAGCCATTTTCATCTAAAATACCAAGTTCTGTCGCAAATTCACTGACAGGATCTAAACCGACATAGATAAAGACACCACCGAAGGCTTGCTCTCTAACCTCTCCTGTCTTCACATCTTTTAAAAGGACAGACGTTACTTTTTGTTCACCCTTAATTTCTTCAACAACCGTATTCCAAGCAAAATGAATTTTATCATTGGCAAAGGCACGATCTTGAAGAACTTTTTGGGCACGCAACTGATCACGACGATGGGCAATGGTCACTGTTTTTGCAAACTGAGTCAAAAAGACAGCTTCTTCTACCGCAGAATCACCTCCACCAACGACCAAGAGATCCTCGTCTCTAAAGAAAGCTCCATCACAAACAGCACAGTAGGAAACCCCTCTACTATTTAGCTCCTCTTCACCAGGGACATTCAATGAACGGTGGTTAGACCCTGTTGCAATCACCACGGTTTTAGCTTCAAATTCCCCATCATCTGTGACAATCTTTTTGGTTGCTCCGTGGTCTTCGATGCGCTCTACCTGTCCAAACAAATGTTCCACACCAAGATTTTCTAAAGGCTCAAACATTTTTTCAGCCAAGTCTGGGCCACTAATATTCGCATAGCCAGGATAGTTTTCAATGTCAGACGTATTGTTCATTTGACCGCCTGGAATTCCTCTCTCAATCAATGCGACCTTTAAATTGCTTCGTGCTGCATAAAGGGCAGCAGTCATCCCTGCAGGACCTGCTCCAATAATCACTGTATCAAACATACTCAACCTCTTTCTGTTTCGTTGTAACCATTATAATTCTCACACGGTCTTTTTGCAATTATCGTGCTTGAAAGATAAACAAAATCCCTATGACCGCAAAGGTTAAAATAGGAATCGTCATGATATCAATTAAGAGGATATCATACAAATGGGCTTGTCGTTGCTTGGCTGTTTTATCTCTCTTCTTAAGGGCACGATAGCCAATCCAAATACAAGAAGCGATCCCAACTAAAATCGTTGTCGTCACTAAACTTTGTAAATATAAGGACAATAATTTATTTAACATCACAACTCCAAATATTTTTACATTTTCAGAAAACAAACCCAGCTAGCATCGCCAGCTGAGTCTTACCTCTCCACTATTATATCAAACATAGGTCCGTTTGTAACTAGCAAAGAATTCTTTTGTCCGTTCTTCTTTTGGATGCTGCATGATTTCCTCTGGTGTTCCAGATTCAATAATCCGTCCCTTATCTAAGAATAAGACCTTATCTGCCACTTGCGCTACAAAAGACATATCATGGCTGACCAGTACCATGGTTTGTCCCGATTTTGCCGCATTGGCAATGGATTTTTCAACTTCTCCAACCAATTCTGGATCCAAGGCTGAAGTTGGTTCATCCAACAAAAGAACCTCTGGTTTCATGGCCAAGGCACGGGCCAAAGCCACGCGTTGCTTTTGCCCGCCTGAAAGGTGACGCGGATAGTGATTTTCACGATCCGATAAACCGACTTTTGCCAGTTCTTCTCGTGCAATTTTCGTTGCTTCTTGATCGGATAAGCCCTTTACAACAACGAGTCCTTCTTTCACATTTTCAAGAGCTGTTTTTCTACCAAACAAATTAAACTGTTGGAACACCATGGCCAACTTTCTTCGCAAGGTTAAGATTTGATCTTGGCTAATGTGCTCAAAATCAACTTCGAAATCATCAATCTTAATTCTACCACTATCTGGTGCTTCCAAATAGTTTAAACTGCGTAAGAAGGTCGATTTACCAGCTCCCGAAGACCCGATTAAGGCCACGACTTCCCCTTTTTGAATTTCCAAACTTAGATTATTTAAAACCTTTTGACCTGAAAATGTCTTTGATAATTCTGAAATATAAATCATTAGATCCGGACCTCCTGATCTGGTAAATCAATTGCTACGGGAGTCTCAATATCCAGTCGACGTTCAATGTGACGGCCTAGCATTTCAATGAGGATATTCACAATCCAGTAAACAATCGATACCGTGATAAAGCGTTCAAAGTACTTCAAATCGCTCCCCCCAATAATCCGCGCTTGGGCAAAGATTTCAACCACACTGGCACTAAAGGCTAGCGAGGTCCCCTTGGTCAAGCCAATGAGAGAGTTGATCAAGGTTGGGGTTGCAACGACTGCTGCATTGGGAATAATAATCCGACGATAAACTTGGCGGTTGGTCATTCCAAGACTCCGCGCTGCCTCAACCTCACCAGGATCCACCGATAAAATGGCTGCCCGGATGGTCTCACTCGCATAAGCTGCCTCATTAAAAGCAAGCGCCACAATTGCAAATAGCTCAGCTGGAATGGCATTAATATTAAAAGCTGTTCCATAAGACTGATTGATCGCTTTTAAAATAAGAGGAATCCCATAATAAGTCAACATCAACTGAACCAACAAAGGAGTCCCACGTAAGAAACTGACAAAAACAGCTTGAATAGGGTAAAGAATTCGTACACGATTAATTTTGACCAGAGCAAAAATCATGGCAAAAATAATCCCGAAAAATGCTCCTCCCAGAGCTAGTAAGATCGTCACAGGCAGTTTCCCTATGACAGCCGGGAATGCATCCAATACAGCTCTCAAACTAAACAGCTTGCTATCTGGAACGTGTTTTAAAAAGTCAGCATACCAGTTGGCTGTTAAAAGATTAGTTGTAAACATTTTTGTTACTTCCTTTCTCGAACATAAACATTCTATCATATTCACTATCGGAATTCCAAAAATTGCTACAGAAATAGAAAAATGATAGACTATACAAATTTAGTCTATCATAATTTTAGACAAGTTCCCAATAGTTTTTCTTTATGGAGTTCATAAAGAAAATCTATGTTTTCTTTTAAGCATTTGAAACAAGGGATCAGAAAGTTTGGCGTTTGGCCTTTCTTTCTGCCCGACCACGCGCTCGATTTTCCGCTCGCTTAGCTTTTCTCCGCTTTTCATCAACTGCCCATTTGATTTTTTTCTTGTAGCCTGGTTTGATTTTTTTCTTTTTCTTCTTCACCAGACCAATCATTTCGATGTCGAGTTTCTCTTGCTTTTTCTCACGATTCGCTCGTCTGTCCCGATCATAAGTATCTTCAATAACCCCATTTTTCAACACTTTCGGTACGAAACGAATGCCCATTTTTTCTAGTTCACGGATATCTGAATCATCACTCGGTTGATAAAGAGTAATAGCGACACCCGGTAGACCATTGCGTCCTGTCCGGCCTACACGGTGAACGAAGAAGGAAAGATCTTGTGGAATAGCATCATTGATGACATGACTCACCCCTTCGATATCAATTCCACGAGCCGCCAAATCGGTGGCCACAATATACTCAAAATCAAGATTTTTCACCTGATTCATGATCCGTTTCCGTTCACGTGGTGGGATATCTCCGTGAATCTTCGCCACTTTTAACCCCTGAGCCACTAAATAGGCATGGAGATCATCTGCTCTCGTTTTGGTATTGACGAAAATCATGGCCAAATAAGGTTGCAAGGTCTTGGTCAATTGGTAAATTTGCTCATTTTTATCCCGACCCTTGGTCGAAACCAGCCAATTATCGATGGTATCTGAAATCACCGTCTTAGTCTTAATTTGCTCCATGACTGGGTTTGAGAGATATTTTTTCAAGAAAGGCTGCAATTTTTGCGGAATGGTGGCTGAAAAAACTAAAAATTGCAGTTGTTGCGGAAGCCTTGAAGCAATCTTATCCACGGTAGACAAGAATCCCATGTCCAGTGTCATATCTGCCTCGTCTACCACAAAAGTATGGGCCTTATGAATAGCCAGATCACCAGATGCAACCAGGTCATAAATTCGGCCTGGAGTTCCAATCACGATATGTGGTTGTTTGACCTGAAGTTTTTCAATCTGACGGCTTTTATCCGTTCCTCCAACATAATTTACAATCCGAATCTCTTTGTCAGAATGACTAGCGATTTGACGAGCAGCTTGGTAAATTTGCGTCGCCAACTCCCGACTAGGAGCCGTGATGACCGCTTCAACTTGCTCACTGTCTTCATTTAACGTTTGAAAAATCGGCAAGAGAAACGTATGAGTTTTCCCAGAACCAGTCTTTGACTCTCCTACCAAATCATTTCCAGCTAGGACAATCGGAATTAGTTTTTCCTGTACTTCGGTTGCTTCTCTAAAATTGATTTCTTTCAGTGCCTCTTGAATATAAGGCTTAAAATTAAACTCTGTAAATTTCATTTTCTCAGTTCCTTTCATGATCTCTATTATTATATCAGAAAAGCTGACTTCGTGCCTCTCTTATGAGTCATTTTTCCTAACCAACAAAGTCTCTCTGAGTCAGCAAAAAAACGATGGGCAAGCCCACCGTCTTTTTTATAAGTAGAGAAGAACAAGAGTGATGACACTTGTCACTAAGGCAATGCTCCACATAAAGGCATCCACTTTCCATTCTGACCAGTTTTGCCCATTGCCAGAAAGGCCACCCAGTTCTAAATGATGGTGGAAAGGAGTCATTCGGAAAATCCGACGTCCTTCCCCGTACCGTTTCTTGGTCCATTTGAAATAGGTCACTTGTAGCATCACTGAACCTGTTTCAATGACATAAACCAGACCAATCAAGAGCAGTGTCCACTCGACATGCAAAGCCATTGACAAGGCTGCAAGCATCCCTCCAAGAGCTAGACTACCGACATCTCCCATAAAGATTTTAGCCGGCTTGTGGTTGAAGACAAAGAATCCTAGCAAGGCCCCAATCATACTCAAGGTGACAAAGAGAATGTCCCATTTTCCTTGCATATAGGCAATAAAGGAATAGGCACTCAGGCTAATAGCAACGGAGATGCTGGCTAATCCATCAATCCCATCTGTCAAATTGACCGCGTTTGAAAAACCAACCAACCAAAATAAAGCAAAGAGAATGTAGAAATGGCCCAAGTAAAGATCGTAACCAAAGACATTTAAAAGGCTTCCTGCACCGTGGCGTTCAGAAAAAATATAGAAGATGATTCCACCAACAAGTTGAAGGGCCAATTTTTGTTTTGGGTTAAGACCTTCATTAATCTTACGAAAAACTTTTAAAAAGTCATCCAAAAATCCAACAATTCCATAAAGAATCAAGATAAATAGAATCAGTTGAACAGGGCGCGTGAAATTTCCAGTCAATACGGTAACGACAAAACTAACTAGAACGGCTGTAATGAGAAATACAACTCCACCCATTGTCGGAGTGCCAGCTTTCGCTTTGTGTTGTTTCACATCTTCATGCATTTGTTGCCCAGAAATATGAGCACGATGGTAAAATCGAATAAAGGCTGGAATAGCAGCCACTGTTAATAGAAACGATACAAGGATCGTAGCAATATACATCTTAGTCTCCTAATGTTAACGTAATCTTTTTAGTTTTATTGAGTGAGGTGTTCATTTTGACACTTTGTTTGGTTACTTTCTTTCCACTACCTTTATAGGTGATCTCAATGCCCGTCCATTCTGCAAATTTATCAACATTTTCCTTGGTCCATCCGTACATATCCGGAACTGAATCCAAATCATCTGTCAACAATAACACTTGCTCATTTGCTTTTAATTTCGTTCCTGCTGAAACAGACATCTTTTTAATATTTTTTCCAGTACCTAGGACGACAGGCTGGATCAGATTGCGCCGCAGTTCATCTGCGAAGCCACCTGGGCTGATGGTCTGCTTCAACTTCAATTCTTTCGACAAGGATTCTGCCGACGGCATCTTATAGGTGGCCTCTTTGGTGACCCCATCCAAGGCCTTGGTTTCCGTTACTAGATTCAATTCATCCTTCAAAGCAACTGCATCTTCCAAAATAGGATTGACCAGTTCTCCAAAGCTGGTGTTTGAGAATTTCACTTCTGGTTGTTGGACCGTCACATACATGATGAATTCAGGATCTTCTGCAGGTGTCATGGCTACAACCGAGTTGATATAATCATTTTCTCCTTGCAAGTATCCTTGATCTGTCGCCATTTGGCCAGTCCCTGATTTCACCGCAACGTTTTGACCGGGTACCTGAATGATGGGTCCATCACTGTACAAGCTTCCATACTCTGGATCTGTTCCGACGGTGATCATATAGTTCCGTGTCTGTTGCGCAGCTGATCCTGAAACTGGTTTTCCAACAACTTCTTTTTTTGATTTGCGGGCTGTGTCTGATTTTTTATCGTAAATAGCACTAATAAACTTCGGCTCCAACATTTCCCCATCATTTGCAATGGCAGAAAATGCACGCAACATCTGCGTTTGGGTCACCGAAATCCCCTGACCAAAAGAAGACATGGCTTGACTGACATAATCCCCTGGAAGACCTCCATAAGCTTCATTTCCCATTCCAAAACGGGTCGGAAGACCGAATTTAAAGCGGGTTAGGTAGTCCATCCAGACAGCATTTCCCATCTTTTGCTCCAAACGGGTCATCCCCACGTTACTTGAGTGAGCAAAGCCCTGTGCGATATTCATATAGCGACCTTCAGTCAGTCCCATATTGACATCCCAGTCACGAATGGTCGCATCTTTTACCTGTAGTTCGTTACTGTAGTATACCTCATTATAGGCTGGGAAGGTCCCATGATCAATCGCCGAAGCTAATATCATGACCTTCATGGTTGAACCAGGTTCATATTGATCTTGATAAAGGATGGTCTTCCAGGTTTTCAAGTTTTTCAGATCCAACCCTTGTTTGGTATCCGCATTATAGGTTGGACGTTGCGTTGTCGCCAGGATTTCTCCAGTTTTTGCACTCACAAGAGTCGCACTAACATACTTTCCTTTTACCTTTTCTTGGAAAACATCCATACGTGTCTCGAGGTAGGTCTGCAATTCTGCTGAGATGGTCGTATAAACATCTTTTCCATCTTCTGTTTTGACAGAAACCTTATCTGAACCAGGAACGATATTGCCGTTTCGGTCTTTGTCATAGGTGATGACTCCATTTTGACCAGCGAGAATACGATCGAGGGATTTCTCCATTCCTGATTGCCCCTTCAAGGTTTTATTTCCCTCTTTATCTTCTTGAAGAGAGGCCTGACCTATAAATTGAGAGGCAAAAACTCCATTTTTATAGCTCCGATTTGGACTAGTTGTAAAGGAAACCCCTTTAATCTTCGCCGCTTCCATAGCCTCACGGATAGCCGTCATATTACTATAAGTAATGCCGTTTCCGTTCGATCCAAAAGAAACTTGTTTCAATTTCTTTTGCGACAACTGTTGAATGACGTAATCCTCATCCATCCCTAAGTACTGCTTAAAGATTTCTGCTACTTTTTTAAATTGGCTCTCTTCTACATAGAGGATTTTCCCAGTTGCTGATTTGTACTTTTTATCAATAACCGCATAAACATTATAGGTCGTCGCATCTTCAGCAATTACTGCTCCATTTCGGTCGTAGATCGTTCCACGTTTTGCAGGAACAATGACGGTTTCTTCATGCACCTTTTTGGCCTGGTCCGATAAGGTGACACCAAATTTCTTATCGGTGCCTATAATCAGAGCAAAATTTAACAGGAAGAGAAAAAAGAGGAAAATCGCCAGTACACTGAGGTTTTTCCCAACTTGTTTTCGATTTTGAGCCGGTAAACGGCGTTTTTTCACCGAATACCGAATCAAAAACTTTTTAAATTTATTCATCACTACTTGCACTCACTGTTTTTCGATTTTCTTTTTGTAACTTCATTCCTTGCGAACTGGCAAGTTTCGACAACCGATCATAGCGCGTCAATTCATTGACCTCTTGACGAACATCTGCCAATTCTGTTTTCTTTGTTTCCAGTTCTGTATTTAAATCTGTCAATTGATTCTGAACTTGCAAAATCCGTGTTTGCATAAAGACAATGCTGATGGCTAAAATCACACCCGTTAAAACGATCGAGCCGTAAAAAGCCTTTTCTACTCTGGAGAAACGTCGAAAGTGATCTTGTAAGATCTGTGCTCTTGTTCTCTCTTCTTTTGCTGGCATATTCATTCCTCTTATTTGTGTATTTTTTGAGCTACCCGCAACTTAGCAGAATGGGACCGATTGTTTTCCTCAAGCTCTTCTTGACTAGGTAGGATTGGCTTGCGGTTGACCAATTCTATTTTGGGTTTCAACTCATCTGGAATAAAGGGAAGTCCTTTGGGTACTTCAACAGTTGAAGCTTCTTTAAAGAGTTGCTTGGTCAAGCGATCTTCTAGCGAATGAAAGGTAATCACTGAAATGCGGCCTCCGATGGCAAGCAAATCCATAGCTTGTTGAATCGATTCATCGGCTGCTCCCAACTCATCATTGACTTCGATACGAATAGCTTGAAAAATCTGTTTAGCAGGATGGCCCTTTTTCTTGAGTTCCTTAGCTGGTTTAGCTGATTTAATGATCTCTGCTAATTCCGTTGTCGTTTCAATTGGTTTAATAGCCCGTGCCTGCTCAATTTTCCGAGCAATTTGCTTTGAAAATTTATCCTCTCCATACTTGAAAAAGATTCGGACTAAATCATGATAATCATAGGAATTCACAACTTCATAAGCTGTCAAGGAAGCCTCTTGGTTCATGCGCATGTCCAAAGGTGCATCTTTCTTATACGAAAAGCCGCGTTCCCGTTCATCCAATTGAGGGCTGGATACTCCTAAATCGTAACAAATTCCATCGATTTCAGTCACTCCCAATTCATTTAGGCGTTCCTTCAACTGACGGAAGTTTCCCTTAATAAAGGTCACCATGCCTTTCTCGATGAATGGAGCTAAACGAATCTTAGCATTCTCAATCGCATGCTGATCTTGGTCAAAGGCATAGAGATGGCCTGATTCATTTAATTTTGTTAACAAATATTCGCTGTGGCCTGCTCCACCCAATGTGGCGTCTACATAGATCCCATCTGGCTTAACATCCAGCATATCGATCGTTTCATGAAGCAAAACCGTTACATGATGAAATTCTTTACTCATATCTTTACTATTATACCACAAATGGGGCCAAGATGCACTCCTGAAAGAAAATTCACTAACTAATCCTATCTGACCTTTTCGGATCCTACAAAATACCTAGAAAGGCTTGATTTCACTTGTTTCCTATAGGATTTATGATACAATATTCTTATGAAAATAAGAAAACAGATTCTCATCCCACTTTTATTGGTCGATGCTATTGCTCTCTACTTTTTTCTAACCACTATTGAGGCTTGGATTTTTTGGCTTGCTGCCCTGATCCTAGTCGGCTCACTTTGGTGGCTCAAAAAAGCAATTCAAGGACAAAAAACAGAGATGGAAGAAAAATAATTTCTTCCATCTCTGTTTTTCTTTTGTTCCCTCCAAGAAATTCCTTAAAAGAAGTAAACGAGCTCTGAAATAGTAAAGAGAGTGGGACAGAAATCGGTCATTCGTTAGAATTCGATTTCGTCGTCCCACCTCCGCACAGTTGAGTAGGGCTGTAAAAGCTGATGAAATCAGCG
>JAGZZN010000086.1 GCA_018377375.1 Streptococcus parasanguinis | reverse complement strand
ATCTTTTGATTCAACAACAGTTGCACCGTTGTCAGTCAAGATAGAATCGAAACGTGCTACCAAAGCGTTTTTAGCTTCTTCTTCAATGTTTGGACGAATAATATAAAGAATTTCGTATTTAGCCATTGATAATGTTCCTCCTTTTGGACTAATGACCCCCTGTCTTTGCAAGGGGTAAGTGAGGTTTACTCACAAGAAACTATTATACCAGACTTTGCGAACAAAGGCAAGAATTATCTTTAGGTTTTGAAAAATGATTCTGGGCGTCCCCTTCGAGAAAAAAGAAAGAAATGTCCTAATAAATGACATTTTATAGTAGAAACTACTCCCCTTCTTCCTCTCCTTTCCTTAAAGAAAACTGATATCAGTTAGCTTTAAGCTTGAGTCTTTATACTAGCTACAACAAATCTCAAGAAACGAGGAACGATTATGAATTATCTTATCATCCCCGCCTATCAACCGGATCTGAATCTCGTCAAACTGGTTCGCTTGGTTCACGCTAAGAGCGATCTTAACATCATCGTGGTCGACGATGGGAGTGACGCTGACAAGAAAGTGATCTTTGACAAATTGGACGGTCTTGCGACAGTTCTGACTCATGAGCACAACCAAGGAAAAGGGCAAGCTCTCAAGACTGCTTATGCCTACATCCTAGAAAGAGGCACCTATGGAAGCATTGTTACAGCTGATGCAGACGGTCAGCACAAAATTTGGGATATTTTCAGGGTTGTTAACCAATCTCAAGAGCATCCTGGATCACTTATTCTAGGAGCACGCGCCTTCTCTGGAAAAGTTCCTTTGCGTTCTGCTTTCGGAAATAAATTGACTCGTTTCTTGTTTAAGCAACAAACAGGGGTGGCGGTCAGCGATACCCAAACAGGCTTACGAGCTTTCACTACGAATCTCTTGCCTTTCATGCTTGAGGTTGACGGACAGCGTTATGAATATGAAATGAATGTGCTCCTCGCAGCAAGCAAGTCCTTCCCCATCGTGGAAGTTCCCATCGAGACGGTCTATATCAATGACAACGAAGGCTCCCACTTCCGACCTATTCGAGATGGCCTCATGATCTACAAGGACATGTTCAAATTTGCCCTCTCCTCTCTGAGTAGTTTTATCGTTGACTATCTGGTCTACGCCTTCTTCCTCTTCGTGATGATGGCCGTGCCCATTAGTCTACGTATTCTCCTAGCCAATGGGATCGCTCGTGTGACGAGTTCCATCTTTAACTACTCGACCAATAAGCACCTGGTCTTTAAGAATAAAGACAGTGTTGCTAAAACCGGAAGTGGCTACTTTGGTCTAGCTCTTGGCCTCTTTATTCTCGATACGCTCTTGATTCGACTCTTCTATACTGCTTTCGGGCTCAATCTCCTGATCAGTAAGATTGTCGTCGGCTTCCTCCTCTTTCTGGTCTCATGGGTGATCCAGAAAAAAGTGATCTTCAAAGAAAGGACTGCTCCCCACCATGAAATTCTTTAAAAAATCCTACACCTATGCTGCCTGCTTTGGCCTGCTTTTGACCAGCAGTTTTAGCTACTCGATGCTCAAGACATTTGTCTTATCCGATGCCATCCAAACCGTAAAAGCTACGACTACGGACACCAAGGCAGCAAAAAAAGCTGCTGCATCGGCTACAACGACGGATACTAGCTATTCAGATGACAATATCCAGGTGAGCCTAACAGAAAAAACGGTTGAAAATACCCAGGTTTACATCGCAGATATCACAGTCAGCTCATCTGACTACCTCAAAACAGCCTTTGCACAAAACACATACGGAACCAACGTGACTGCTAAGACCTCTGTCACAGCTGCCAACAACAGTTCCATTCTGGCAGTGAATGGTGACTATTACGGGGCTAACAGTACAGGATACGTCATCCGAAATGGAGTGGTCTACCGCGATACCGTTCGGGAAGATTCAAGCAATGGTGACCTAGCCATTTACAAGGATGGATCCTTCAAAATTATCTATGAAGATGAGATCTCTGCGGATCAATTGGTCAAAGACGGGGTCGTCAATCTCCTCGCTTTCGGTCCTTCCTTAGTTGAAAATGGAGAAATTACCGTCGATACCAACTCAGAGGTCGGGCAATCTATGGCATCAAATCCACGGACAGCGATTGGGATCATCGATGAAAACCACTACATTATCGTCGTGTCAGACGGACGGACTTCAGAAAGTGAAGGCCTGTCTCTCTACCAATTAGCAGAAGTGATGAAGTCTTATGGCGTTAAAACAGCCTACAACCTTGATGGTGGCGGATCTTCTACCCTCTACTTTAACGGAAAAGTCATCAACAAACCAACTACAAATGGTACTATCTCAGAAAGGGCGGTGAGTGACATTGTCTACATCGGTTACTAATCCTATTAAACAACGCTTGAAAAAAACGATTCTCTGGTACACTCTGATTTCAGCTTTCTTCTTCGTTGGAAGTCGCATCTATGAACACTTTAGTTTTGGAGAAACCTCAGCCTTCATGCACTATCTCTTCTTGATTCCTTTGATCGGTGGCGTCCTACTAGTGCTTCTACAGTTGATGGTGAAAGGCTTCTCTCGCCTGAGTCTCAATCTTTGGAATTCAGGAGTGGCTACGCTCACAGCCGGAGCCCTCTACCGAGGGATTGTCAACCTCTCTGGTCGATCTACCACAATGGATCAACCCTATTATTACCTTGGAGTTGCCTTTCTAGCACTAGCTCTGATCAGCCTCTTCTTTGTCCGCAGTGTCTGGGTGGAGAAAACAGCCTAAGACATCAAAAACGTCCGTTTCTTAAAAGAACGGACGTTTTTTAGGGTAAGTTAACGGATGAACGACTTAGCCTTCACGTTTTTTGCTAGCTACAAAGCCTGCTAAAGCTAATGAGGTCATACCAAAGAGGCTAAGGACTGTTGATGCCAATTCATCTTGACCTGTTTTTGGAAGACCAGTTGCTGGTGTAGCTGTTGCTTCTGCTGGGCCACCTGTATGATAGGTAACAGCAACTGGTTTGTTTGTTGCCACTTCTTTTGTTTCGCTTGCAGCTGGTTGAGCTGGAGTTACTGGAGTTTCAGGTTGAGGAGTTGGGGTAACAGGAGACACTGGAGCCACAGGATGGACTGGATTTACAGGACTTACTGGATCAACTGGCGCTGGCTGTGGTTGTGGTTCTGGAGTAGGTGTTTCTTCTTCCACTTTTTCCACAAATGTCTTGTTACCCAAGATTGAAGCAGACAATTTCTTCCCTGCCTTATTCACATCTTCGATGTATTGGATAAAGACTTCAGTATCTGGATTGATCGCACCAATCAATTTTGTATCACGGAAGACTGAGAAGCCATCTCCGCCACCATACAAGAAGTCATTGATAATCGCCTTGTAGGTCTTGTTGCGATCAATTTCAGTTCCGTCTGCCTTGTAAGCTTTCACGACCTTATAAGGATTTTCTTCCGTTGCATCGGCTGGTTTCGTATAGGTGTACTTGATCCCTGCCATTTGCAAGAAGTAAAGCTCTTTCTCATCATATTGTTGATCCAAAGCTTTGTAGATTTGGTCCCCAGTGATTTCTACTACTTGGAGGATATTTCCAAATGGTTGCACCGCTTGAGCTGCACCCCAAGTTACTGTTCCGTCTGGTTTCACCACGAGGTCTGCACGGATTCCTCCATTGTTGGTGAAGGCAAAGTCAACATCCGGATAACCTGATTTTTTGGCAATATCTAGTTGCGCTGCTGTGACCAAATCTCCAACAGCACTTTCTTTTTGCGCATTCAATTCACGAGTAATATTTTCAGCCTTGTCTGCTGTACCGATTTTTGCTTCTGTTACTTTTTTAACCGTCGCATTGGCATCATCGATGATCGCTTGAACCTTGGCATCTTTTGCTTTGCCTTTAGATGGATCTACCGCAATAATTTTTGCAGTTGGAGCTTTGACAAAGTCAGCTGTATCCGTATCTAGGACTCCACGGACATCCGAGTAAGCTTTCCCTTGAGACGTACCTTGAACGATCAAGGTATTTCCAACCATCCCGTTTGTATATTGGTGGTTGTGACCTGCAAAGACGATATCCACTGAGTTTTCAGGATAGATTTGGTTTAATTTTTTAATCATGTCTGCAGCAGGACCTTCTGCTACACCATTCTTACTAGTGGCAGCAACGTGGGCCAAGACAGCAATCGCATGAACTCCTTGGTCATTTAATTCACGCGCATATTTGGCAATCGATTCTGCTTCATCCAAAACACGGTATTGTTCATGATTTTTACGCAAGACAAGATTTGGGAATTCTGTCGTAACAACCCCGATAAATCCGACCTTAACGGTCTTATCGTTGACTGGGATTTCTTTGATGGTATAAGGTTTCCAGTCAAATGGGATTTTGTTGGTATCTTTGTCAACCAAGTTGGCAATTACAACTTCTTGTTTGGAAGCTTCATGAGGATACTCATCGACGATCTTATTGAATTGACCAGGTGTTGGGGCTTCTCCCTTCATGATCCGGTTGAATTCACCAAGTCCTTCGTCAAACTCGTGATTTCCAAGGGTTCCGTATTCAAAGTTCATTTCATTGAAGACTTTTACAGTTGGTTCATCTTGAAGGAGGGCAGAGTTGGCTGGACTAGCGCCGACCATATCTCCCGCTTGCACACGGATGCTGGCATTAGGTGTTCCTGCATTCTCTGTTTCAAAGTCTTTTTGTGAATCGTTCAAGTAGGTTGCCAAAAGTGGGGCTGTTCCTGCATTTTTCACAGTTTCGCCTTCTAAACGAGCTGTCCCTGTTTGTTCCAAGGCACCGTGGAAGTCATTGACGCCCATGAACTGCACGGGCAATTCGTCTGCAAAAACGCTATTGATCGCAAAAACACTAAGACCCGCAGCGACCGCTAGGATACTGCTTTTCAAGATAATTTTTTTCTTCATAGAATACTCCATTTTCTAATGTAGGACACTTCTCCAAAAAGGAGAATGCAGAACAGTTGATTTGCTGCAATCAGCTCTTCCATTTTACTATTTTTTCGGTTTTACTTCAATATTTTCCTAGAAACTCTTACAATTTTATTAGAAAAACGCTTGATTTCCGAACATCTATTCTCATCCTCTTCCTTTTGTTACTTGCTGTTCATCACAAAAAAAGCCGGATTACTCCGGCTCTTTTTCTTATTTATTCACGTTTTCCCATTTCCAGTTGTGTACTTCTGGAATATCATCACCATGTTCACGGATGTAAGCATTGTGGAAGGCGATTGTTTCGTCCATTTGAGCTGCGAATTCAGCTGCTTCTGCTCCAAGAGCTGCATTAGCTGCATCTTGAGCCAAGTGGAAGCGATCCAACTCAGACATCACACGCATATCAAATGGTGTGGTGATATCCCCGTTTTCACGGTAACCATGTACACGAAGGTTATGATTA
>JAGZZN010000085.1 GCA_018377375.1 Streptococcus parasanguinis | reverse complement strand
AAGCTGATGAAATCAGCGTAGTAGAGCCCACTCAACCACTGCGTCTTGCTCGACAATCCAAAAACAATTAAGAGGCTAGGACTTTTGTCCCAGCCTCTTTTGAGTTAATGAAAACTTCCTTAGCTTAAAATGGTAATTTCCCTGCGAAAGCACCGAGTTTTTTCTTGGTTGCCGCATCAATTTCTTCAATGGCAGCATTGATGGCTTGAACCGTCATATCAGAAAGAGTTTCTGTATCTTCTGGGTCGACCACTGCGGCGTTGAAATCGATGGAAACAACCTTCTTATCACCTGTAAGAGTTGCAACAACCAAGTCTTGAGCAGATTTCCCTACAAATTGAGTTGCGGCTAATTCTGCTTGGCTTTGCTCCATTTGCTTTTGCAATTTTTGAGCTTGCTTCATCATATTTTGCATATTCATCATAATGTTTTCTAGATTCCTTTCGTATCAAGGGTTTAGACCCTATTGCTTAATTTTCACTGCCCACTTCTGCCCATTTTTCTAAAAATCGTCAAATGCGTTAGCGACTTCTTTTTGTTGTGATGGGAACAAATGTGAGTAGATATTTATTGTTGTATTGATAGAACTATGTCCTAGCCGTTTCATCAGTGTGAAAAAGATATAATCCTTTCCTTCTCCTCTCCTCAATCCCTGATTTATCAAAAAAGCTACATGCGAATGCCTAAAATCATGATTTCGGATCAATTTGAAATCTTCTGGCAATCTTTTTTTGAATGCCGCTCTAAAGTTAGAGACATTCGGAGCAGTCATAGGTTCCCCTGAAAATTGGAAAATCTGCAAATCATCTGTTGAATCAGTTAGCTTAGATAGTCTCTGATTTTGTACTGACTTCCAAGTTTTCAACTCATCCACAAAAGCTTTATGGATGTAGATTTCTCTATTTGATTGAGTTGTCTTTACAGATCCAATATGTGTTTTTCCATTGCGATAATAGGCTGACTTACGGATTTTAATATATCCCTCGTCAAGAAAAACATCTCTCCAAGTTAAGGCAAGCGCCTCCCCCATACGAATTCCCGTAAACATGAGTACACGATACAGAAGTTTAAAAGGATACTCACTTTCTTCAAAATAAGATTCAAACTTCTTGAATTGTTCAGGAGTATAATAAGACATTTCTTTATGCTTTTCTGGAAGCTTCCGAATAGCATCACATGGATTATCTTGTCTAAATCCTTTCGAAATAGCAATATCAAACAACTTATGAACAAAAATCATTTGTTGGTTAACATGCGTTGCTGTAAGTGTGCCACCTTTTACACTAGGATGTTCAATTAACCAATCTCGATATTTTTTTACATCTTGAATGGTAACTGAAGACATATCAGCATTTTCAAAGAATCGCGATACATATTGAGTATAGTATGAGTTCTGAGTATCTATTGTACCTCTTTTATTTCCACGAAGCTCATCTTCTTCTTTTAACATTACATAAAGAGAAGAAATGGTGAGTTTTTTTGTATTCTGTATCTGATTTAACTTATGGATACGGTAATAAGCCTCATATTCCTCTGCTTCTTTTTTCGTTAAAAAATTAGATTTGCGGTGTCGTATACGTTTGCCAGTTAAGGAACTTTTACCATCACTAATATCAACTAGCCACAGTCCATCGTCCTGTTTAATTACCGCCATGCTATTTTTCTCCTTCAGTCATGACAGCGCTTTGAAGGTTCCCCTCAATTATATCATTTTTTAATTGTATTTGAAAACCAAGAATGGATTCAACTGTAATAATCGGTACACGTCCAATACGCTTGTTCTTATACCATTCAAATCCTTCTTGTACAAGCTGGCTTTTAGCCTTTCGTATTAATTTACTAGCTTGTGTTTCAGAATATCCAATCAATTCCATTAAATCATTTTTATCTACAACTTGAATCATCTATATCTATTCCTTTCTAATGTCCTATTACATAGGTAAATTGTTTGGCAGTTTCTGCATCAAAAGTACGGTAACTAATGATCCCTAATCCTTTAACATTACACTCTGAGACGAGAATTGAACCATCTGATTTGACCTGTTCCACAAATGAAACATGTCCGTATATTGGATCAGCTCCAGCTTGTCCAGGGCTAAATGATAGAGCAGAGTGTTCTATTGGTGTATGGGTTGTTGTGAAACCTGGCTTATTCATCCATTGTCCACCATTTCCCATAAATGGATCAAAGTTGACTCCGACTTGTTTTCCACGGTTGAAGACATACCAGGTACATTGTCCCCAAGGATAGGTACTAGTAATATATCCTGTGGTATCAATAGCTGTTGTCAAACTATAGCCTACTGGTATATCATTTGAAGTGACTCCTCCACCATCTCTAGTTTTTCCTGTAGTTTGTTCAGGAGCTTTTGGTGTTCCTCCATGTTCATCAATGAAGGCATCCAGTTTTTTCATGGTTTCTGCACGTCTTTTTCCCGATCCTGTAGTATCTGTAAAATAGACTCCACCATCAGTTGCTGGATTGAGTGTTCCATTCGCAAACTTTTTAGCCTTGTCATCTTGGATTTTGAAGGTTTGGTTCTTATTTCCAATGATGGTTTGTTGGGTTAGTCCAACAACCGCAACCTCATCGTTAAAGTTATTGGCATATTCTGGATTGGAGTCATAGGCCCCAAAACCAAACATATTGGCTCCAGGATTAGTAGCTACCCCAGCAGTTCCAAGGGAGCTTTCATTCAGTGCGATCGCAACGATTCCACGGACATCAAGATTAGATTTAGCTTCCCATTCGAGAAGCTTTTTCCCATTAATTCGGTTCTTATCATAGGAGATTCCTAACGTATCTAAAAAGCCGTCTAATTGCTCTGCTGTAATACCGAAGCGATGAACCAGTAGGTTGTGAGTATAGGGATCTCCATCTGACCAGTGATCCGCATAAGTCACTCCATTTTGGGATTGGGGTGAGCCATTCGTTCCACCACCTCCTACAGCTCCCATAAGGATAATGATAATGAGGACCGGTAGAAAGAGAGGAATAAGACCAGCTAATAGAAACCATTTTAGTTTTTTCATCGAATCTCCTTTCTAGTTAATGTCTTATATAAGCAGTGAACAAAACAGTCCCAAAACGCCATTTTGCATCTAAAACGACTGAATAGGACTTAGCCTGTAGGATGATTTGGTCTCTTTCTTGTTCTGAGACTGGAAACAAAAGAAGGAAATCGACTGAGCGTTTTCCTTCTTGGTAGGCTTGATAAAGAGTTTCTTCCAGAACTCTTGGAAAAGCAGTTCTCGAGCGTATCTTGGTATTCATATCATTCTCCTCTAAGTTGTTTTAAGCGTTCTGTTAATCGGTCTCTTCGTTCAATATTGGCTCTCAATTTATCATCTCGTGTCATGGTTTTCCTATAAGCACGAGTGAAGGCATTGGATCCTTGGGCTTTGTACATGGCTTGAGGATCTTTATATTCCTCTAATTTATGCTCAATGCTATTAATGCGAAGTTGTTTAAATGGAGAAATCCACTCTTCTTTAAGAGTTTGAAATTCCTCGTTTGAACTTGGTGTTGGTTCTACTGTGATTGGGGATTCCATTGAAGGAGTTGGTGGTGTTTTTTCTTCAACTGGTTTAATCCCTTCTTGCGTTGGCTTTGTTTTCGGAATGTTTGGTTCTGGAGCATCCGGATTTATTGGAGTCTCAAGTGTTTCTGCTGGGAGCACTTCATCGGGTTGGTGCTCTGAATCCTTATTGGTAAAGAAAGAACCAACATTTTGGAAGTGACTCTTAGCATTCATGACCATTCCAGCTCCCAAACCAGCACCTGCTAGGGCAAAGTTTCCAAGGTGTTGAGCAGATGAAAGGCTTCTCGATGGGACTTGTGAAGCTACCTCTCTGGTCTTTGTGACTCCTTTTTCAACTTTATTTCCTATGTCATTCGCAACCATACGTGCTTTAGATCCAAGAATGAATTGGATCAGCTCAGCTTTGTATTTCCATAGAAGGAAATATACAAGTCCTTTTGAGACAACTGAGATGAGTAGTTTAAAGACAAGGCCAAAGATGATCAGGGATGGAAGAGTTTTAAGAATGCCATCAAAACCTGTAATGACAATGTTTTCGATCATTTTTTCAATATAGAATACTAAAAGCGTTAATAAACTCGTGATAGCTGGGAAAAGCAGCCCTCCAAACATGACTTTCAGAACTCCAAAAATCAAATCTTGCATTCTTGGTACGAAGGACATTAATAGCACAATTGGAAAGAGCAGGATCATCATCAGGACGAGTGTCTGAGCAATAACGTTTAACATCTGAATCAAGATAACGGGTATCGCTAATACAAAGGCTTCACAGATTTTGAAGATCACATAAAACATACGAGTAAAGATGAAATCTGGCATAGCGGAAACCCAACGGTTCTTTTCACCATCATCATTGGCTCCATTTCCTAGTTCATCTAGATATTTATTGCGATCTTTAGACTTAACTGCTTTAAAGTTTCCATTCTTATCGCCTGTTCCTAATACCTTACTATCGTCAAAAGTTTCTTGTTTCCCATCTTGGCTATTCTTATATTTCCCATTTTCTTGACCTGTATTGACAAAGACATAGGCTTTATAAGAGGTTTCTGCAATATAGCTATCTGCCATGGAATCACCAATTTTAATGGATTTATTATTGCCATACTCCACCTTGATATTCGTGATATTTTTAGTGACATCTTTAGAAACGTTATTGATGGTATCAAGCAGATAAAGGCCACCAGACGTTCCAGCGATTGTTCCAAAATAACCAAAGCCAAGGATGAGTACCAGAAAAACATGAAGTAGAGTCCTTGAGAAAGCTCCTTTCGAAAAGAAAAACTGGTAAAAGAGATAGAAAGCTAGGATTAGAAGCAACATTGAAACGAGTGATTGTTTTGCGACTCCGCCAGAACTTGAACCGATAAATCCTTTCCAGATATTCATTGCTCCATTAAATACATAGTTCTTATAGCTAGAGTAAAGATCAATCTTTTCAAGAATTCGAATTAACAAAGAAAAGAAGCCCACCACTGCGTTTAGAATGAAAAAGAAGAAGTTGACGAAAAGCTCATTAATCAGAACCCAGGCCCCATTAAAGGAAGCAAACCCAGTTGGCTCCATGTAGGACTTGAGAGAGAAGATATCGACTCCCCTTAATTTGTCAAAAGCTTCTTGCATGGATTCACCTCCTAACTTGCGTATTTATTTTCAAGGCTTGATGATACTGTGGCTTTCATTGGTTTTAGAAGCATATCAATATCTTCAAAGATGTTGTGTACGGAAATCATATTGAGATTGCCATACACGTCATAGTACAGGCATTGACCAGAGATCATATTATCAATCCATTCGAGATTACTTTCAGTAACTTCGAGATTGACATGTTTTAAGATATCTTCTCGTTCTGACTTTTCATAAAAAGCAAAAATAGTCCCAAATCCAGTTGTATCATCGTCATTTTCTGCATCATGTACAGATTGAGTAATCAGTGCCAAGGTATTATTTTTGGAGCGTCCAATCCGACGCATATTTTTGATAACGGCTTTTCCTTCTGCGGACTT
>JAGZZN010000084.1 GCA_018377375.1 Streptococcus parasanguinis | reverse complement strand
AAGCAGACGGACGCGTGGATCGTTTCAACAAAAAATACGGTCTCAAATAAGCAACATCTTGTTGTTAATCCATTCCAATTGGAATTGCTTTTTTGTATTCTCTTGGCTATAATCTCTCCTACCCCCCTCCTTTAAAATAAAAAAACAGCTTCCATATGGAAACCGTTTAATCCTATTAACCTGCTTTACCAATAGCCAAAGCCCAGATAAAGAAGAGGGCAAATCCGAACAAGAAAATCAAACCTGCAATAGCAAGTCCTTTCAACCAAGTTGGAAGGTCTCTCTTTGCTTTTGTAACAAGTAGATAATTCAAAAGCGCAAAGAAAGGTGTTGTAAGGAATGAACCAATCATGGCAAAACGAAGCATTGTTGCTACTTGACCTTGGAAGAAGAAAATAATGATGAGACCAAGAATAGCTGTCAATGTCATCCAAACATTCAATGGTGTTTGATTTTTTTCTTTTTGGTTAAACAAAAGACGAAGAGATGTTTCATTCACACGTGAATAACCATCGATAACAGTAATCACAGTACCAAAGATACATAAGAAAGCGATAAAGGTAATCAAATAGCGTGACCACTCACCAAGTACTGAGGCATACATACCAACAAACTGAGCAATATACTTAGCTGATGCTGCTTCTACTGGTTTACCAGTTGGATACTGGATAAGAGCTCCGAGTGCTACAAAGAATACTGCAAGAATAGCTGTTCCGATGTAACCAACGTTGAAATCAAAGAGGGCATCATCAGTGTTAAAATCAACCGTTTTCTTTTTCTCAGCTGACCAAAGTGAGTTAATGGCTGAAATTTCAATTGGAGCTGGCATCCATCCAAGAAGTGAAACGATAAATGGAAGGGCTGCTAACTGCCATGGTGTTTTTTCAACGAAGTCAGCACTATACTCTGGGTGTTTGATTGCTGCAATAATGACTGCTGCTACTGTTGCGATAGTCAAGGCTGACATGATCCATTTAGCCATACCATCAAGAAGTTTGTAACCACCAAAGAGTAACATACCCCAAATGATTGCAACCAAAATGATTGACCATGTGGTAATACTCAAACCAAGCATTGGAAAGGCACTAGCAATGATGGCTGAACAAAGAATAGAAACACCTGCAGTATTAACCAAGGCTGAAAAGACATTCAAAATAAAGAATACCCAAAGATAGAACTTACCTTTCTCAGCATAACCTTCAACAAGGGTTTTACCTGTGTCTGCGGTATACTCAGCACCAAAACGGAAGAATGGGTATTTGAAGAGGTTAGCCAGAATAACCAAGCCTAACAAGGCCCATCCATAAGAACCACCCGCTTGGGTAGATGAAACGATGTGGGAACCACCTACGGCCGCCGAAGCCATTAGGATACCGGGTCCCATTGCTTTTATTTTACTACGCCAGGTAGACTGACTAGTTACACTTGTTTGTGACATAAGAGAATCTCCTAAAACAAATTTTCAGAATAATCTGAATTGATGTTTACCATTTTACACAATTGTTGGAATAATTTCAATAGCATTTCACATATTTTCTGAAAAATAGAAAAAAGCCATCCAAATGGATAGCTCTTTTACTATTTAGAAAGTCCTGTAAAGAAATCTACGATAGCTTGCCAGATTTGTGCAAAAATATTTTTGCTGTTCTCAACCGCTTTGTTGGCATTAAAGTTTAGGTTGATTCCAGAGAAAGTATTACCAGCTTTCGAAACGATAGAATCTTTAAGTGAACTCAAGGTTGACTTAAAGCTAGCACTATCAATGATTGAAGACTTAGATAAATTCATAGCAAAATTCACCAGAAGGTTAATTTGCGTATCAGAAAGATTCAAGTTGTAATTATTAATTGTTTGCTGAACAATCGTTTTAGCTTGGTCTTCAGTCAACTTATCCCCTTTATCAGCAACTGCTGACTTAATATCAGTCATAGCTACATTAAGCTTGTCCGCATCATAGTCACTCTTGCCTGAATTTTCCTCATTAATTTGAGAAAGGGTTTTGAGTTCCTCTTGCGCAAGCTCTTTGCTTTCATCTGAAACTTTAGCCCCATTTTGCTCAAGGGAATAGTAAATACCAGCCAAGGCACTTTCTCCAGTAACTGCGATTGGTGCTGCTACCGTAATCTTAGCATGTTCGATACCAAGTGTCGTGGCAGCATTACGGTACATATCTGGAGTGATTTTCGTGATATTTTGCGGTGTCACAATCTCTACACTCAAGGTTTCCTTAGCACCCAGCTTAGCAATCTTAACCGAAGAATATAATTGTAAACTAGAATCGTCTGCAACATTCATGATTTTTGCATATGCTGATGTCGTTAGCGTCTTAACATTGGTATCTTTATTGCTATCATAACCCAACAAATTCAAGGTCTGGTTGCGTTGATCTTCTGACAAAGAATACCCCATGACATAGTCAGGTTGAACATAAGATTCATCAATAACCTTTTGAACGTCTGACGATGTGGCTGCTTGAGCAGCTGAAGCAAAGGTTGTTACCGAAGCTAGGAAAACCATCCCAGCAACAAGAAGTTTTTTCATTTTCATGTGTGTTTCCTTTCGAAAATAGAATAGTATCCATAATCTCCTGAAGGACGACCGAGTTTGGACTCAGCCGTGAATTCATTATACCATGACTTAAAAAAATGAGGTCAAAAAAACTACTCATGCAATTCCAAGGGGAGCCCGTCTGGATCAGCAAAGAAAGTCATCTTTTCCCAAGTAAAACTGTCCTTGCGAATCGGTTGGCATGAAATACCTTTTTGTTCCAAATCCTCGACAACCTCTTCAATATTGGCAACTTTAAAAGCTAAATGACGTAGTCCACACGCCTCAGGATAAGATGGACGTTGAGGTGGCTCCACATAATCTAAATCACTAGTCCTATTTCCAAAGATTTCTAGTTCTATATCACCTCAACGTAAGTCTAACTTATAATCATGACGCTCGGGACGATGATTTTCACGTATAATTTCAAAACCTAATTTATCAAATAAAAACCAGATTCAGTCTGGCTTTCATATCATTTGGCTTTTAGGTAACTTCTCTTAGATTTTATGAGTGTTATTTAGAATAGAGAATAGGAGTGTATCTATCTGAATTTTATCGTAGATTTTTTATATTTGATATCATTATCCAATAGTTTCAGTAAAGGCGTTACATATTCAGGGTTTGGAAACTTAGGACCAAAAATGACCTTCTCAATTTGAATTGGTTTTTCCCGTTCTACATAAAGTTTGCCTATCCCAGAGGTTTTATCAATTTTGATTTTATCATTACTTGGGTCTAGATTAGCATAGCGTAAGATACGAAGTTCGTTTTCATATTTGTAATCGACAGATTTAAATAAGTAGCGAATTTCTTCGATACAGTTGGAGATAGCTTCTTTATAAAAGTCATCATTATCATTCACTCTCTCATACAATTTTTGCTTTAAATTATTCACAGATTCTTTTAATTTTGTAATTTCATTGTCATCAAAGAGTTCTGTTTCTTCTAGTTCAAAGTTTTTACCTGTATTTTTAACATAGGCTATTCTATAGAGATAATCACTATTCCCTTTAGCTACCTTATCTTTTTTTTCAGGTTGGGGCTGTGCCTCTTCGACATTGGCAGAAAAAGTTGACTCCTTTTTCTTCGATTCGTCTACTGAGGTTTTTAAATCACTACCTAGGTATGATATGGTGGAATCCATTTGATTCATAGTCTCTAAGGGAATAGCTTCTTTACGCCATGAAACATCATTGAAAGAAGTGAATCTTGAGAAATCATCTTCCTTAAGTACCAGACAAACACCCTGTGCATTATCGCCGTATTGGGACCACATAGTCAAGTCATCTGTTTTGTTTGTAAAACTCATTAAGAACCAAGAACTTGGTTCCAAGATATCTCGTCTATCTAAACCTAATATCTTTTCTATGACGATTCCTTCTTCAGGATCATTCATATAATTAGCATTGTACAATCGAGTTTTCCCAGATACCGAAAAAGTAGTTTTCTTCTTTTCGTTCTCCTCTTGATCTAACATCTCTTGATCTAACATCTCTTGATCTAACATCTCTTGATCTAACATCTCTTGATCTAACATCTCTTGATCTAACATCTCTTGATCTAACATAATTTGGAGAGTGCTTCCCTTGGTGTAATGGCCGAATTTAAGCACCTGATTTTTATTTTCGTCTTTTAGGCCAAGTTGATACTTGATTTTTTGAACAAGTTGATAAATAGATAGCAAGTTCTTTAGTTCACACGAGTCTTCTTTATAGCGCTCTGCCCAGGTTTGTAAAATAGCATATTTAGTATTCTTTAAAAGACCTTCCCTTAGGATAAAGTTGAATAGCATGTACTCTTCACTGTCACAAATATTTTCATTACTAAAAAATAAATCATCAAATTTTTGTATCATAAATTTTGAAAATTTTTCATAGTGTTCTTTAATTATTTTTGTGGTTTGCTTACGTTCACTCAACTTCGTTTGATGATTAAATAAGATTGCTAAGAGTATACCATATATAAAAGCAATTTCTCCAGATTCTTGGAAGCGTTTATGTTCATACAATTCCTGTAATTTCTTAGTAGCAGTCTCTATTTCCTTCAACACAGTCTGCTCTGCTGATAAATTAACCAAAATCATGGCATACTGCAAAGCTATATCATGCGAATCCTGGAATTTTTTCTGCAATTTCTCTAATTTTTTAGCAGTAGTCTCTATTTCCTTCAACATAGTCTGCTCTGCTGATAAATTAACCAAAATCATGGCATACCGCAAAGCTATATCATGCGAATCCTGGAATTTTTTCTGCAATTTCTCTAATTTTTTAGCAGTAGTCTCTATTTCCTTCAACACAGTCTGCTTGATTGATAGATTGACCAAAATCCTGGCAAATGCTTCTGCTATATCATGCGAATCCTGGAATTTTTTCTGCAATTTCTCTAATTTTTTAGCAGTAGTCTCTACTTCCTTCAACACAGTCTGCTTGATTGATAAATTGAACAAAATTCTAGCATACTGCAAAGCTATATCATGCGAATCCTGGAATTGTTGTTGCAATTTCTGTAATTTCTCAACAGTAGTTTCTACTTCCTTCAACACAGTCTGCTTGATTGATAAATTGAACAAAATCATGGCATACTGCAAAGCTATATCATGTGAATCCTGGAATTTTTTCTGCAATTTCTCTAATTTTTTAGCAGTAGTCTCTACTTCCTTCAACACAGTCTGCTTGATTGATAGATTGAACAAAATTTTAGCATACTGCAAAGCAATATCATGTGAATCCTGGAATTCTTGTTGCAATTTCTCTAATTTTTTAGCAGTAGTCTCAACTTCCTTCAACACAGTCTGCTTGATTGATAAATTGAACAAAATTCTAGCATACTGCAAAGCTATATCATGCGAATCCTGGAATTTTTTCTGCAATTTCTCTAATTTTTTAGCAGTAGTCTCTACTTCCTTCAACACAGTCTGCTCTGCTGATAAATTAACCAAAATCATGGCATATGGCAAAGCTATATCATGTGAATCCTGGAATTCTTGTTGCAATTTCTCTAATTTTTTAGCAGTAGTCTCTATTTCCTTCAACACAGTCTGCTTGATTGATAAATTGAAC
>JAGZZN010000008.1 GCA_018377375.1 Streptococcus parasanguinis | reverse complement strand
GGGCTCTACTACGCTGATTTCATCAGCTTTTACAGCCCTACTCAACTGTGCGGAGGTGGGACGACGAAATCGAATTCTAACGAATTACCGATTTCTGTCTCACTCTCTTTTTTAAACTTTTTATAGCTAAACTATCACTAATTATATATATTTTTAAAGAGGTCTTTAGAAATTGTTTTCAACATGCTATACTGGACCTATAAAAAAGACCGAGCTGTCTCAGTCTTTTTGCTTCTTAGTGATCGCGGTCACAGGAGATAAATTTAATCTTGTAGTAGTCACCGCGTTTATAGGTTTCCGTGTATTCAAGGATTTGGCCAGTAGCCTCTAACTTGGTCGTCTTCACTTGTTTAACAGTTGGGAAATTTTCATCGATCTCCAAAACTTTAGCTACCTTGCTCGGTGTAGGAAAGACGATTTCATTGATTTCTTCGAAGTGCTCATCATTCATATGAATGTGGTAATCCTCTTTGAAGCGATCATAGATAGAGCTATAGTATTCCAAATTTGGATAGTTTGGATTGATATATTGTTCAGGAATATAGGTTTGGTGGAAGATATAGGTATCATCCCCTGTCTGGCGGGTCCGTTCGATCTTATAGTAGAATTGCGTTGGGTTGAGGCCTAGTTTGTCTAGGATGCTTAAGGTGTTTCCACGTTTAATAGAGAGAACTTTGACTTTGGCCTTTTGGATGGGGAAGGTTTCAACATCTGAAAATTCAACTAGTTTGTGTTTTCGAGCACGAGAAACAAAGGTCCCTTTTCCTTGCTGGCGGACAATGTAGCCATCGGCAGCGAGGTCGTTCAAAGCACGGACAACGGTGATAGAGCTAACATCATAAATTTTGATGAGTTCAGCTTCAGTATAAAATTTATCCCCGTTTTCAAATTTTCCTGAGATAATTTGCTGTTTCAATTCATCTTTGATGTGTTGGTACTTTGGAATTGCCATAGTGCTACCTCTCTTTAGATTTCTCTTATTTAACCCTATTTTAACATATTTTTTCTAAAAGTGTTGACATTTTTAAAAAAATTTATTATATTAATAACTGAAAAGGGTTACATATAAGAAAGGGGGGCGTTTATGGGAGTTTTTGAGATTCGCGATGCTTTCTATTTAAAAGGTCAACCCTTCAAGATTTTGTCCGGAGCGATCCATTATTTCCGAATTGACCCAGCAGACTGGTATCATTCCTTGTATAATCTAAAGGCTTTGGGTTTTAACACGGTTGAGACTTATGTCCCTTGGAATGCGCATGAACCCCGCAAAGGGCAGTTTGACTTTAGTGGTCGATTGGATCTAGAGCGTTTCATTCAAACAGCCCAATCCCTTGGACTTTACATGATTGTAAGGCCGTCGCCCTTTATCTGTGCAGAGTGGGAATTTGGTGGATTACCAGCCTGGCTCTTAGAAGAAGACCTGCGAATCCGCTCATCAGACCCAGCCTTTATCGAAGCGGTGGATCGTTATTATGATCGCTTGCTTGGTTTGTTGACACCCTACCAAGTGGATCAGGGTGGTCCAATCCTCATGATGCAGGTGGAAAATGAGTACGGCTCTTATGGAGAAGATAAGGATTATCTGCGTGCCATTCGGGATTTGATGAAGGAAAAAGGCGTGACCTGTCCTCTCTTTACATCGGATGGGCCATGGCGAGCAACGCTAAGAACAGGAACCCTGATTGAAGAAGACCTCTTTGTGACGGGAAACTTCGGTTCCAAAGCAGCCTATAACTTTGGTCAGATGCAAGAATTCTTTGACGAATATGGCAAGAAATGGCCCTTGATGTGTATGGAATTCTGGGATGGCTGGTTTACCCGCTGGAAGGAACCCGTGATTCAAAGGGACCCAGAGGAGTTGGCAGAAGCTGTCCATGAGGTCTTGGAGCTCGGCTCCATCAATCTCTATATGTTTCATGGCGGGACCAATTTCGGCTTTATGAATGGTTGCTCAGCTCGGGGAACGCTCGATTTGCCACAGGTGACGTCCTATGACTATGGGGCTTTGCTCAATGAGCAGGGCAATCCGACGGAGAAGTATTATGCTATTCAAAAAATGATGGCGACCTATTATCCGGAATACCCACAGCAGGAACCGCTCATCAAAGAGTGTTTGCCAGAACAAACCTTGCAATTGGCAGCCAAGACTAGTCTTTTTGGAAATCTGGACAATCTGGCTCAGGTTGAGACCAGCCTTTATCCTGAAAAGATGGAAGAGTTGGGGCAAACCACAGGTTATCTCCTATATGAGACAGACCTTGAGTTGGATGCGGAAGAAGAAAGACTGCGCATCATTGATGGTCGGGATCGGGTACAGATTTACCTGGATGATCAACATGTAGCAACGCAATACCAAACAGAGATCGGTGAAGATCTTTTCATCAAAGGAAAAAAGAAAGCGGTTACGAATTTAAAAATCTTGCTTGAGAATATGGGTCGTGTCAACTACGGGCACAAGCTCTTAGCTGATAGCCAGCGCAAGGGCATTCGCACAGGTGTCTGTGTGGATTTGCATTTCCACCTTCATTGGAAGCAGTACCCACTGGATTTACAAGATCTCAGTCAGCTCGATTTTTCAAAGGAATGGCAGGCAGGTGCTCCAGCCTTTTACCGATATGATTTTCAGCTGGACCACACCCTTGATACCTATCTAGATATGACAGGATTTGGGAAAGGGGTTGTCTTTGTCAACGGCCACAACCTTGGTCGCTTCTGGAAGGTTGGACCGACCACTTCACTTTACGTGCCTCATGGTTTCCTCAAAGAAGGAGCCAATAGCCTGATCGTCTTTGAGACAGAAGGGCGTTACCAAGAGACACTTCAACTTGTTCAACAACCTACATTCAAAGAAGTAAAGGGGGAAAACTTATGACTATTGTAGGATGCCGTATCGATGGACGTTTGATCCACGGGCAGGTAGCCAATCTTTGGACTACCAAACTAAATGTTTCACGTATCATGGTGATCGATGATGAAGTCGCTCAAAATGATATCGAAAAAAGTGGCTTGAAACTAGCGACACCGCCAGGTGTTAAGCTCAGTATCTTGCCAGTCGCAAAGGCTGCGGAAAATATCTTGGCTGGAAAATATGATAGCCAACGACTCTTTATCGTAGCTCGCAAACCTGATCGTTTCCTTCGTTTGATCGAAGCAGGCGTTCAGCTTGAAACGCTGAATGTCGGCAATATGTCTCAATCGGATGAGACACGCGCGATTACCCGCTCGATCAATGTGGTGGACGCGGACGTGGAAGACTTTAACAAGATCCACGAAAAAGGTGTGAAGATTACGTCTCAGATGGTGCCAAACGACACTGCAGAAGACTTTATGAAGTTATTAAAGTAAAAGAAAATTTTTAGGAGGAAATTGTCATGATACAATGGTGGCAAATTTTACTACTTACTTTGTACTCAGCTTATCAAATCTGTGATGAGTTGACGATTGTTTCATCAGCAGGATCACCAGTCTTTGCTGGTTTCATTACAGGACTTGTCATGGGGGATTTAAAGACAGGTCTATTTATCGGAGCTTCTCTTCAATTGACAGTGCTCGGTGTAGGTACTTTCGGTGGAGCTTCTCGTATTGACGCAACATCTGGTGCCGTTCTTGCGACTGCCTTCTCAGTAGCAAAAGGGATTGATCCAGAGATTGCTATTGCTACAATCGCTGTGCCGGTAGCAACTTTGTTGACCTACTTTGATATTCTTGGTCGTATGACTACAACTTACTTCGCTCACCGTGTAGATGCTGCGATCGAACGTTACGACTATAAAGGAATTGAAAGCAACTACCTTCTTGGAGCGATTCCTTGGGCTCTTTCTCGAGCTCTTCCAGTCTTCTTCGCGCTTGCCTTTGGTGGTTCTTTCGTAGAAACTGTTGTTACAGGTCTTGCTAATGTACAATGGTTGGCAAACGGTCTGAAACTTGCAGGTCAAATGCTTCCAGGTCTTGGATTTGCGATCTTGCTTCGTTACCTTCCTGTTCGTCGTAACCTTCACTACTTAGCACTTGGCTTTGGCTTAACAGCAATGTTGACAGTGCTTTATAGCAATGTTCAAAGCCTTGGTGCTGCAGTGTCTAGCATTGTTGGTTCTGAAGTGTTCGCTAAACTTCCAAAAGAACAAGCTATTACTTTTGTTAACAACTTCAAGAGTGTATCTATGATTGGTATTGCCATTATCGGTATCTTCCTTGCAGTACAACACTTCAAAAACAGTCAACGTACAGTCGTAGCTGCTCCAGCAAGCAATGTAGAAAGCGGGGAAATTGAAGATGACGAATTCTAATTACAAACTAACAAAAGAAGATTTTAAACAAATCAACAAACGTAGCCTCTTCACCTTCCAATTGGGTTGGAACTACGAACGGATGCAGGCTTCTGGTTACCTTTATATGCTTTTACCTCAGTTGCGTAAAATGTATGGTGATGGCACTCCAGAATTGAAAGAAATGATGAAATTGCATACGCAATTCTTCAATACTTCACCATTCTTCCACACCATTATCACTGGTTTTGACCTTGCTTTGGAAGAAAAAGATGGTGTCAAATCAAAAGATGCGGTGAACGGGATCAAGACAGGTCTCATGGGACCATTCGCTCCTCTTGGGGACTCAATCTTTGGATCATTGGTACCAGCTATTATGGGTTCAATCGCAGCAACTTTGGCTATTGCAGGAAACCCAGCCGGTATCTTCTTGTGGATCGCTGTGGCAGTTGCTTATGACATTTTCCGTTGGAAACAGTTGGAATTTGCCTATAAAGAAGGGGTTAACCTCATCAACAACATGCAAAGTACCTTGACAGCTTTGATCGACGCAGCTGCCGTTCTGGGTATCTTCATGGTTGGTGCCTTGATTGCCAGCATGATTGGTGTTGAAGTTTCTTGGACTCCACACATTGGGGACAAAGCGATTGAAATTCAAGATATGCTCAACCTTATCTTCCCACGTTTGGTACCAGCTATCATCACAGGTGTAATCTACTGGTTGCTTGGACGTAAGGGTATGAACTCTACAAAAGCTATCTTGCTCATCATCCTTGCAGCAATCGCATTCTCAGCATTTGGCCACTTCTTCTTTGGAATGGCATAATGGAGTAAGGTATGGCAAAACAGTTAGTATTGGTCAGTCATGGTCGCTTTTGTGAAGAGCTTAAAGCTAGCACAGAGATGATTATGGGACCACAAGAATCCATCCATACGGTTGCACTCTTACCAGAAGAAGGACCAGAAGACTTTACTGCTAAATTTGAAGCAACAGTCCAAGGTCTAGAAGACTATATTGTATTTGCAGATCTCTTGGGAGGAACTCCTTGCAACACTGTGAGCCGCTTGATCCTTGAAGGACGTGCGATTGACTTATACGCAGGGATGAATCTTCCGATGGTCATCGAATTCATCAATAGTAGCCTGACTGGTAATGAAGGGGACTACCCTGAACGTGCAAAAGAAAGTATTGTCAAGGTCAATGACCTCTTGTCAAACCTTGATGATGATGAAGATGAGTAGGTTGGTATGGGAGTCTGGGAGCATCATCTCAGGCTCCTTTCCCATTTATCAACGTTAGATTGTAGAAAGGAACAATAATTTCTATGTTAGACTATACAAAAGAAGACTTGCAGGAGCTAGGAGCAGAGATTACAACACGTGAGATTTACCAACAACCAAGTGTTTGGAAAGAAACGGCTCGCTTGTACCAAGAAAGAAAAGCGGAAATAAAAACTTTCTTAGAAAAAATTGGGCAAGAGCATGCCTATATCAAGGTCATCTTGACAGGGGCTGGGACCTCAGCCTATGTGGGGGATACCTTGGTTCCTTACTTGCAGGAAGTGCACGATGAACGCCACTGGAATTTCCAATCCATTGCGACGACGGATATCGTAGCGCATCCTCAAACTTATTTGAAAAAAGAGGTTCCGACGGTTTTAGTATCCTTTGCCCGGAGTGGCAATTCGCCAGAAAGTGTTGCTACTGTGCAGTTGGCTCAAGACTTGGTTGATGAACTCTATCAGATCACCATTACCTGTGCCGAAGAAGGAAAACTGGCCCAGCAAGCCCACGGAGATGGGCGCAATCTCTTGCTTCTCCAACCTAAAGAAACCAACGATGCTGGCTTTGCCATGACATCCAGCTTCACCTCTATGCTCTTGACAGCTCTCTTAGTCTTTGATCCAAGCGAGGAAGAGATCAAGGAAAAACGAGTAGAAGAGCTGGTTCATCTATCTGAGCAAATCTTGGAGAAGGACCGTGCGGTCAAAGAAGTGGTCGATCTAGACTTCGAGCGCGTGATCTACCTGGGGGCAGGACCTTTCTTTGGCCTAGCCCATGAAGCCCAGCTCAAGATTTTGGAATTAACAGCAGGCAAAATCGCAACCATGTATGAGAGTCCTGTCGGTTTCCGTCACGGTCCAAAATCCCTCATCAATGACCAGACTCTCGTCTTGGTCTTTGGATCCATTGATCCTTATACCCGTCAGTATGATCTGGACTTGGTTGGAGAAGTTGCAGGAGATCGGATTGCCCGTCAAGTTGTCCTCTTGACCGATCAAGCTGCAGGGATCGAGCATGTACGGGAAGTGTTGGTGAAAGCATCAGCAGACTCCCTAGATATCTACCGTGCCTTCCCATACATTATCTACGGTCAGTTGATTTCTCTCTTGACTTCGCTCAAGGTGCAAAATCGCCCAGACACGCCATCACCAACTGGTACCGTCAATCGGGTTGTTCAAGGGGTGATCATTCATCCATTTCATAAAGAATAGCCACTAATTTTCTATAAAAAGTGGAGTGTTTCTTCTTGTGAAACTGATACAATGGAGAAAAACAGTGAGAGGAGAAGGTTTGTGAAACAGTATCAAGAAAACGTGTTTGGGAAATGGCAGAATCAAGAGGTTCGGGCTTATCGCCTCGAAAATGACAAGGGCTACCAATTATCTGTCATGACCTATGGGGCGACGATTTTAGAATATGTGACACCGGATAAAGAAGACCAGTTTACGAATATTATTCTAGGTTTTGATCGCTTTGAGGACTATGTGGGCAATAGCCCTAAATATGGGGCTAGTATTGGCCCGGTAGCAGGCCGGATTGCAGGGGCAAGTTTTGAACTCAATGGTCAAACCTATCACTTGGAAGCCAATAATGGTGCTAACTGCAACCACAGTGGACCGACGGGTTGGGACAGCGCTTTGTTTAGCGTGGAGTCGGTAACGGATCAGGAAATTACCCTATACACAGAACGTGCAGATGGAACCGGTGGTTTCCCTGGAAATCTCAAGATCTGGGTAACCTATGGTTTGACGGAAGATGGTGAACTCGAGATTGCTTATCGGGTAGAAACGGATCAGGACACCCTAGTCAATCCGACCAACCACAGCTATTTCAACCTATCTGGGAACTTCACCCAGCCGATCAATGACCATGTCTTTCAGATCAACCATCAAGGGCTTTACCCTATCCATCCAGACGGTGTTCCTCTTCAGACCGTGGATAGAGAAAGTCCGGTTGTCCAGCATCTCTACCAAGCTATGCTCTTGGAGGATCTTTTTAAGGACTCTGATCCGCAAATCCGTCTGGTAGAAGGATTAGACCATCCATTTGCTCTTCCAGAAGGGCATGAAAATGCTGGCTTTCTTTACCATCAGCCATCTGGACGTTTCTTGACCTTCAAGTCAGAAGCCCCAGCCTTGGTGGTGTATTCAGCCAATTTCGTAGACGAGACTGTTCATCTGCAAGGCCAACCAATGGTTCAGCACAATGGCTTGGCTCTAGAATTCCAAACAGTGCCAGATGCCATTCATAGCGACCAGGCAGAAAAGGTCATCTTGAGAGCAGGTCAAGTCTTCACCAGCAAGACTAGCTACCATGCCATCGCTAAGAAATAAGAAGGAAAGGGGAGTGGCCAAACAAGGATGTGAAATCCTTGCTTGAGACCTCCTCTTTTTCTCAAAAAAAATTTTTTAGAAAAACTATAAGGAAATTTTAAGCTTCCTATCGTATACTAATACCATCATCAAAGACCTCCTAACTTTGAATGATAAAACTCCTAAAACTTTTTCATAATAATCTCCCTATAAGAGCCACCAAAGCCGGTGGCTTTTTCTATGTACCTTAGCGAACGTTAGTGAGCTTAGGTACATTGATGCAGTTTGAGCGGAGCGAAAACTACGTTCCTTATTCTTTACGAGCATTAGCGAGTTTAGGTACATTGACGCAGTTCGAACGCAAGTGAGAACTACGATCTTTAAAAAACACATTCTATTTATAGTACCGAAGGTATCATTTTTTGCTATAATAGACTGTATGAGTAGAATTTTAGACAATGAAATCATGGGCGATGAAGAGGCCGTTGAACGGACGCTGCGCCCGCAATATTTACATGAATATATTGGTCAAGATAAGGTCAAGGACCAGCTGAAAATCTTTATTGAGGCGGCTAAGCTTCGGGATGAAGCGCTGGATCATGTCCTTCTTTTTGGCCCTCCGGGGCTTGGGAAAACCACCATGGCCTTTGTCATCGCTAATGAACTGGGCGTCAATCTCAAGCAGACTTCTGGTCCTGTCATTGAAAAGGCCGGTGACTTGGTAGCTATCCTCAATGATCTAGAACCGGGGGATGTCCTCTTTATCGATGAGATCCACCGTCTTCCTATGTCAGTCGAAGAAGTGCTTTACAGCGCCATGGAAGATTTTTACATCGACATTATGATTGGCGCTGGGGAGAGCAGCCGGAGTGTCCATCTGGACCTTCCTCCTTTCACTCTGATTGGGGCGACGACTCGAGCGGGTATGCTGTCCAATCCCTTGCGTGCTCGCTTTGGAATTACGGGGCACATGGAATACTATGAACAAGATGATTTGACAGAGATTGTCGAGCGGACCGCCGAGATCTTTGAGATGGAAATTACCCACGAGGCTGCCGAAGAGCTTTCTCTTCGTAGTCGGGGGACTCCTCGGATTGCCAACCGATTGCTGAAGCGGGTGCGCGATTTTGCTCAGATCATGGGCGATGGCTTGATTGACGATACCATTACCGACAAGGCCCTCTCTATGCTAGATGTGGACCATGAAGGACTGGACTATGTCGATCAAAAGATCCTGCGCACCATGATTGAAATGTACGGCGGTGGCCCGGTCGGGCTTGGGACTCTATCGGTCAATATTGCCGAAGAGAGGGAGACCGTAGAAGATATGTATGAGCCTTACTTGATTCAAAAAGGCTTTATCATGCGGACTCGGACAGGGCGCGTGGCGACCCGCAAGGCTTATGAACACCTGGGTTATCCCTACAATGGAGACTAGAAGAAGATGCTGACGGAAGAAACATTAGTAGAACAGATCAAAGCGGATCCGGAGATGATGAAAGTCTTGGCTATTATTCGGGATCTCAACTTGGCAGATGCCTGGTTAGCAGCGGGTGCGGTGCGCAATTTCATCTGGAACCAGCTCTCTGGAAAACCAGGGTTTGACGCGACAACCGATATGGATCTGGTCTTTTATGACCCTGCGATCAGTTATGAGGAGACTCTGCAGATCGAGCAGGAATTAAAGAAGACCTATCCCCAGTACGCTTGGGAAGTGAAGAATCAAGTCTATATGCACCAGCATAGTCCTGGGACGGCTCCTTATCGCAGTGCCTGTGATGCGGTTTCCAAATACCCCGAGCAGTGTACAGCTCTTGCAGTTCGCTTAAGGAAAGATGGTCAGCTAGAGCTCTTTCTCCCTTATGGGACAAAGGATATCGAAGACTTCATCGTTCAGCCAACTCCGCATTTTTTAGCCAGTCCAGAGCGTTTAGCGGTTTATACAGAGCGGATGAAAAAGAAAAATTGGCAGAGTAAATGGCCTCCATTAGAGGTTCGTTTTCCAAAATAGAGAAACAGATCAGATTTGAAAAAGGAATCTGATTTTTCTTTAAAATGATGGAGCCACTTTGTCATCTTTCTGTCACATTTTTGTTATAATGGTAATAGTATGCTGGTTTTCCATAGTGGAAAACCAAGAGCTCAGCTAGGTTGGGCAGTCCGAACAAGGAGTTAGGTGGAATCATGAAAAAAATCGTCTTTGTCTGCTTAGGAAATATTTGTCGGAGCCCCATGGCGGAGTTTGTCATGAAGGACTTGACGGATCAGTATGAGATTGAAAGTCGGGCCACCTCGAGCTGGGAACATGGCAATCCCATCCATCAGGGAACCCAGAAAATCCTTCAACAACACCAAGTCCCTTATGATCCAGCCAAGACGTCCTTACAGATCAAGGAAGAGGATTTTTACAACTTTGATTTGATCCTAGGGATGGACGAAAACAATGTAGCAGATCTGAAGCAAATGGCTCCTGCGGGTACAGAGCATAAGATTCATCTTTTTGCTGCTGAAAGTGTGCCAGATCCGTGGTATACCGGTGATTTTGAGGAGACCTATTCCAGAGTCCTGAGCGGCTGTAAGGCTTGGTTAGATCAGTTAGCAACTTCTTAAGAGTTTGATATGTGAGAGAATACAGAATATGAAAGAATTTTATGAGACCTATAAGGTCTATCTGACACGAAAAAATTTAGAAATAGCAGCATTAGTCGTGATTATTCTATCTGCTTTGCTGGTTTTCCTTTCAGCCATTCCAGGTCAGGGTGTTTTGACCTTGGATAAGGGGGCGATCCGTTACGACGGAAGTTTGGTCCGTGGCAAGATGAATGGCAAGGGAACCGTCACCTTTAAAAATGGGGATACCTATACAGGTAACCTCGTCAACGGCTCTTTTAGCGGCTATGGTAAGTTTAAGTCCAAGGATGGTTGGACCTATGAAGGGCAGTTTGTTAACGGCCAGCCGGAGGGCAAAGGCACCTTAACCACAGAAGCCAACGTCGTATACAAAGGAACATTCAAGCAGGGGATTTATCAAAATGCGCATTAAATGGTTTTCACTAGTCCGTGTTACAGGACTCTTATTGGTATTGCTTTACCATTTCTTCCAAAAAGCCTTTCCTGGAGGCTTCATTGGGGTAGATATTTTCTTTACCTTCTCAGGATTTTTGATTACAGCGCTCTTGATCGATGAATTTGCGCGCAAGCAAGGAATCGACTACCTGGCATTCTTGAAACGGCGCTTTTACCGGATTGTACCGCCTCTTGTCTTTATGGTCTTGATCGTGATGCCTTTTACCTTTATGGTCCAACGGGACTACGTGGCTGGTATTGGGACTCAGATTGCGGCGGTCTTCGGTTTTGTGACCAATTTCTTTGAGATGGCAACGGGTGGTAGTTACGAAAGTAACTTCATTCCGCATCTCTTCCTTCATACCTGGAGTTTGGCACTAGAAGTGCATTACTATGTGCTGTGGGCACTTTTGGCATGGTTCTTGGCCAAGCGGGCTAAGACGGTTGGAAAATACCGAGGCATGCTCTTCTTAGCATCCAGCGGGCTCTTTCTCTTTACCTTCTTATCCATGTTCATCCGCGCCTTTCTGACAGCTAATTTCTCTACCATCTATTTTTCTAGCTTCACTCACATCTTCCCCTTCTTTGCGGGATCATGCCTAGCAACGGTGACAGGGATTGCTAATGTCAGCCCGAACTTTACAAAGCTGGTGCAGTCTTGGAGTATGAAAAAGACTTTATCGGTCTTGGGTGGAAGCTTTGCCTTCTTGTTTGTGCTCAGTCTTTTCTTGCCATTTGATAGCTTGTGGACCTATCTATTTGGCTTTTTAGCAGCGACAATCGCAGCTTGTGCTATGATTCTGTCGGCCCGCATTCTTCATGAGAAGACGCCAAATAAAAAAGAGCCGGCTATCCTTAATTTTCTTGCGGATACCAGTTATGGCGTTTATCTTTTCCACTGGCCTTTCTTTATTATCTTTTCTCAACACTTGGGAAATATGATGGGAGCCCTTGTGACGACGATCGTTTCCTTGATTCTAACAGCTCTTTCCTTCTATATTTTGGAGCCAACCATTGCAGGCAAGGAACCTCGTGTCTTTGGCATGAAGATGGATCTCAGTTTTTTGACCAAGCCGATCTTTTACCTCATGATTCCACTGGCTTTCTTGATGCTTGGAATCTCCGCCTTTGCACCAACCGTCGGAGCTTTTGATGAGAGTTTGGTAGTGAGTGGGCTCAATCAAGCAGACAGCAAAATGCAGGTCACACGGACGCAGGTGGATAATGCGACTGCAACAGACTATAACGTCTCAAATGGTGTGACCATGATCGGTGACTCCGTTAACTTGCGGGCGCAGGACTATCTAACCAAAGCGATTCCGGGTATCCAGATCGATGCAGTGGTAAGCCGTCAGTTGGAAAATGGAATGAAGGTCTTTGAGACCGATATCTCCAATAAAGTTCTCCTAAAAAATGTGGTCATTGCCCTAGGAACCAATACTGTAAGCAACTACAAAGAATTACTGGATCAGTATGTTGAAAAACTTCCAAAAGGCCGTCGTTTGATCCTTGTGACACCATATGATGGTCGATATGCCAACGATCAGTCCAGTGAATCGGTTCAAACGCGTCTTTATGAATTGGAACTAGCCAAGAAACACGACTTTATCACTATTGCGGACTGGTACCAAGTAGCAATTGAAAATCCAAACATTTGGGTGGGAACAGACTCTGTTCACTTCAATATGGAAACCAATGGCGGGGAACTCTATGCTCAAACAGTTAAAGAAGCCCTAGATAAGGCTGAAAAAGGACCAGTCAAGAAGTAAAAATACTTCTCTGAAACTGAAACAAAACATATCCTAACAAAATAAAACAAAAAGCAACTTTATACTTGTAAAAAGTTGCTTTTTTTAGTAAGATTAAGAAAACGCTTACAAAAATCGATTGAAAATATCACTTTGTGAAGAAATAATTTTTTTAATTATTTTTTCACAATTTTGCTAAAGAATTGCTTTCACAGCAATAGAATTGATAAAACTTTCACAAACTTCAAAAAATCTTTGTGAAAGTTGCTTGGAAGTGTTTACAAAAATCTCAAAATAGAGTACAATTATATTGTGAAATAATTAACAAATCGAAATTTCTTACACTATTCTTGAAAATTTCCGAAAACATGAAAAAGTTCTAGAAAAGGATAAGGGTTTCAAACATTGGAGGAAAGCATCAAATGGCTGATAAAAAAACTCTCTCACCTGAAGAAAAGAAACTCGCTGCTGAAAAACACGTAGACGAGTTGGTGCAAAAAGCGCTGGTGGCGCTTGAAGAAATGCGCAAATTGAACCAGGAGCAAGTGGACTACATTGTAGCGAAAGCATCTGTAGCTGCTCTTGACGCACACGGTGAGCTTGCTCTTCATGCTTATGAAGAAACTGGTCGTGGGGTCTTTGAAGACAAGGCAACAAAAAACTTATTCGCTTGTGAACACGTTGTGAACAACATGCGTCACACCAAGACAGTTGGGGTCATTTCAGAAGATGACGTCACTGGTTTAACTCTGATTGCAGAGCCAGTCGGAGTTGTCTGCGGGATCACTCCTACAACCAACCCTACTTCAACAGCAATCTTTAAAGCATTGATTTCCTTGAAGACACGGAACCCTATCGTCTTTGCCTTCCACCCATCTGCTCAAGAATCATCTGCTCATGCGGCACGAATCGTACGCGATGCAGCAATTGCAGCTGGAGCACCTGAGAACTGTGTGCAATGGATTACCCAACCTTCTATGGAAGCAACCAGTGCTCTTATGAACCATGAAGGAGTTGCGACCATCCTTGCGACCGGTGGTAACGCCATGGTAAAAGCCGCTTATTCTTGTGGAAAACCAGCTCTTGGGGTAGGTGCCGGAAACGTTCCTGCTTACGTTGAAAAATCAGCCAATATCCGCCAAGCAGCACACGATATCGTCATGTCTAAATCATTTGACAACGGGATGGTCTGTGCGTCTGAACAAGCGGTCATCATCGATAAAGAAATCTACGATGAGTTTGTTGAAGAATTCAAATCTTACCATACTTACTTTGTCAACAAAAAAGAAAAAGCCCTTCTTGAAGAGTTCTGCTTCGGTGTGAAAGCTAACAGCAAGAACTGTGCGGGTGCAAAATTGAATGCGGACATCGTTGGGAAACCGGCAGCATGGATCGCTGAACAAGCTGGCTTCTCTGTACCAGAAGGAACCAATATCCTTGCGGCAGAATGTAAAGAAGTTGGTGAAAAAGAACCGTTGACTCGTGAAAAATTGTCACCAGTCATCGCTGTCTTGAAATCTGAAAGCCGTGAAGACGGAATTAACAAAGCTCGCCAAATGGTTGAATTCAACGGTCTTGGTCACTCAGCTGCCATCCATACAGCTGACGAAGAATTGACCAAAGAATTTGGTAAAGCAGTTAAAGCCATTCGTGTGATCTGCAACTCTCCTTCAACTTTCGGTGGTATCGGGGATGTTTACAATGCCTTCTTGCCATCATTGACACTTGGATGTGGTTCTTACGGACGCAACTCTGTTGGGGACAACGTTAGTGCCATCAACCTCTTGAATATCAAAAAAGTCGGACGCCGGAGAAATAACATGCAATGGATGAAACTTCCTTCAAAAACATACTTTGAACGTGATTCAATTGAATACCTACAAAAATGTCGTGACGTTGAACGTGTCATGATCGTTACAGACCACGCTATGGTAGAGCTTGGTTTCCTTGATCGTATCATCGAACAGCTTGACCTTCGTCGCAACAAGGTGGTTTACCAAATCTTTGCAGACGTAGAACCAGATCCAGATATCACAACTGTTGAACGTGGTACAGAGATCATGCGTGCCTTCAAACCAGATACGATCATTGCTCTCGGTGGTGGATCACCAATGGATGCGGCCAAAGTTATGTGGCTCTTCTACGAACAACCAGAAGTGGACTTCCGTGACTTGGTTCAAAAATTCATGGATATCCGTAAACGTGCCTTCAAGTTCCCGTTGCTTGGTAAGAAGACCAAATTTATTGCGATCCCAACAACATCTGGTACAGGATCTGAAGTAACTCCATTTGCCGTTATCTCTGATAAAGCCAACAACCGTAAATACCCAATCGCAGACTACTCATTGACTCCAACAGTTGCCATCGTAGATCCTGCCTTGGTATTGACAGTTCCTGGATCTGTTGCAGCAGACACTGGTATGGACGTCTTGACGCACGCGACTGAAGCTTATGTATCACAAATGGCTAGCGACTTCACAGATGGTCTTGCCCTTCAAGCTATTAAACTTGTCTTTGAAAACTTGGAAAGCTCAGTCAAGAACGCGGACTTCCATTCACGCGAAAAGATGCACAATGCGTCAACCATCGCAGGTATGGCCTTCGCCAATGCCTTCCTCGGTATTTCTCACTCAATGGCCCACAAGATCGGTGCGCAATTCCACACCATCCACGGACGGACCAATGCGATCTTGCTTCCATACGTTATCCGCTACAACGGTACACGCCCAGCTAAGACAGCTACATGGCCTAAGTACAACTACTACCGTGCAGATGAAAAATACCAAGATATCGCTCGTATGCTAGGACTTCCATGCTCTACACCAGAAGAAGCCGTTGAAGCTTACGCAAAAGCTGTATACGAACTCGGTGAACGCTGTGGTATTGAAATGAACTTCAAAGCACAAGGCATCGATGAAAAAGAATGGAAGAAACATTCTCGTGAATTGGCCTTCCTTGCTTACGAAGATCAATGTTCACCAGCTAACCCACGTCTTCCAATGGTAGACCATATGCAAGAAATCATCGAAGATGCTTACTATGGTTACAAGGAACGTCCAGGACGTCGTAAATAAGACGCCAAGGAATAACTGATGTTTATCAGCTATCCCTCACTCGAAAGAGTGGGGGATTTTTGCTATTTGGGTCCAAAACTCGTTTTTTTCATAAAAAATTAGACTTTTTTTCAGAAATTGTGTTATTTTTATAGCATTCCGAGCTATTTTATGTTACCCTATAGTGTGTGAATCTGCCTGTAGCTGAAGGGTTATGATCCTTTTTCAGTTATAGGAAACGAAAAAACAAATCCAAGAAAGGAGGCCATCTCAAATGGAGTTAGAAGGTGACGTGCAAGGAAGACAAGATCAGGCACAGAAAATTATTGAAATGCCCCAACGAGATCGGGAAACTTCCACTCCAGGAAATCAGCCATCATCTGCTTCGGTGGTCTCCATGTATGGGCAGGAAAGGCCAAGCGTTTCTAGCCTCCATCAGCAACTAGCGAGCGCGTCTGGAACCCAGACCATTCAATTGCGGGAGGAATTGGTGCTGGCGGTAGCGCAGAATGCTTCAGCGCAAGCAACTGCCTTTGAGGCAGAGGTCAAGGATAAGCTGGAAGAGGCTAAGGAGACGGTTTCTCATAAGGTCGCTGAGGTGTCACAAATGGCCCACAGCATGGCCCAGTTTTTAACAGATGCAGAAGTGGAGCAACTATTAGGAGAGTTCTCCATGGATACTTGCTGGGACCAAGCGGTCGAGGCGGAAAACCTAGCCCAAGCGAAGGCCTATTCCACACGCTTGTCAGATTTGGCAAGTCAGCTGGAGGCTGCATCAGCCCAATTGGTGGACTTGGACAAGGGACAAGCAGCGGCCTTTGATTTTCATAAGTAGGAGAAAAAGATGTTAGAGATCCTGGGAGAGGACAGAGAACGAATTGAGGAGCTCCATCGAGAGATTAAAAAGGAGCAAGAGCGGATTGCGATCAGAAGTTTGATTGCAACGCAGAAAGCCTTGATGATGTTGGAAGGGATGAGTTTGCAGGTAACCTTGGGCGGTCAATCCGAAAAGATGCGCTCTTTTGCTACAACGACCCTCGTTAGTGATTTGAAAGATGGATTTACAGGAGGAGCAGCGGACGCGGTAGAAACAGCACTGAAAGCAGTGAAGAAGCCGATTTTATTGAGTCCGATTAAAGGAGGTATGTGATGTACCATTCAGGAAATAGTGAATTAGAACAACTAGAAGATCGACATTACCGCTTCAATCAAAAGCTTAGCGAGTTGGAGTGGGATTATGCGGATATGCGTATGGATGTCCGCCAACATACAGAAAATTTAGTGGACTGGCTGAGTGCCCTTCATTTTCAAGCCCCAAGTGCGGAGGCCCAAAGTGGCTTGGAGCGTTTATTTGCCTTGCAAGAAGAGTTTGAGGCAGAACTCAAGCGCTATGAAGAGCGTTTAGAAGAAGAGCGTGAGCGCGAGCAGCAAGAGTACTATAAGCAGCGTCAACAATTAGAACAAGGTGATTGAAACATTCCTCTGGTAGAGATAAGAGGAATGTTTTTGTTTGCTCAAAAACTTTTAAAAATGTGCTCATAAATTCTTGCAAGCGCTTACTTAGTATGTTATAATATTCACAAAGAAACGAAAATAAAATGGTTTTATCAAACCAACAAAAAAGGAGTCGCTTATGAAAGCTGCAACTTATGTATCTGCAGGCAATCTGCAACTGCTGGATCAACCAAAACCAGTGATCAAAAATCCAACGGATGCCATTGTGCGTGTCTTGAAGACAACCATCTGTGGGACAGACCTTCACATCCTAGGAGGAGATGTGCCAGCTTGTAAAGAAGGCACGATTTTAGGCCACGAAGGAATCGGGATCGTCGAAGAAGTCGGCGATGCAGTGAATAACTTCAAGGTAGGCGACAAGGTCATCATCTCTTGTGTCACAGCTTGTAATACCTGCTACTACTGTAAACGTAGTTTGCCTTCTCACTGTGAAGATGGTGGTTGGATTTTGGGTCACTTGATCAACGGAACCCAAGCAGAGTATGTCCACATTCCACATGCTGATGGTAGTCTTTATCATGCACCTGAAACTGTGGATGACGAAGCCTTGGTCATGCTCTCAGATATTCTCCCAACCTCTTATGAAATTGGGGTCCTCCCATCTCATGTAAAACCAGGCGATAATGTCTGTATCGTTGGAGCTGGTCCGATCGGTCTTGCAGCTCTCTTGACTGTGCAGTTCTTCTCACCAGCTACGATTATCATGGTGGACTTGTCTGAATCTCGTCTTGAAGCGGCTAAGAAATTTGGGGCAACTCATACCATTTGTTCCAGCGATATCGCTGAAATCAAGGCCTTTATCAATGAAGTGACGGATGGTCGTGGTGTCGATATTTCAATGGAATGTGTGGGTTATCCTGCGACCTTTGATGTCTGCCAAAACGTCATCTCTGTCGGCGGTCATATTGCCAATGTCGGTGTTCACGGAAAACCAGTTAGCTTCAATTTGGACGATTTGTGGATCAAGAACATTACCCTCAACACCGGTCTTGTCAATGCTAATACCACTGAAATGTTGCTGAATGTTTTAAAATCTGGTAAGATCGATGCAACCAAGCTCATCACCCACCACTTCAAACTCTCAGAAGTTGAAAAAGCCTATGATGTCTTTAAACATGCGGGTGAAAACAATGCACTCAAGGTGATTATCGAAAATGATATCAGTGAATGAAGTGGCAACTAATGTTTGTTCATAGTTTTTTTAGACGGACCAGAGATATTCTGGTCCTATTTTCAACCCCAAAAAGCCAATGATTCCTTGCAAAATAAATTTGTTGTCTTATAATAGAAGTACAGAAAACGATTACATAAAGAGAAAGGTGTGTTCTTATGAAACAGTTTCGTTATCATCGTGAATTCTGGATGGACTTCCATTTCTGGATCTTGGTCTTGCTTTTAGTGGCTGTAGCTTTGACGATGCGGGCTCCGCTTTCGGTGGTTAGCATCGCTTATCTTGCTTTTGTTGGGATTTTGATCCTTCTTCAGGTCTTTCAACCGCCTGTATCGACACGGCAGTATCCAGAAGGTAGCTACCATTTCAATTGGACCTTCTATCGGGATACCCGACTGTATATCAATCTCTTTTTATTAGCGGGTCTCTTGGCAGGCCCAATTGTTTCATCGGATATGGTCTATTGGATCTTGCTTGGAGCCGTCGTCGGCTCTATTGGCTTTGTATTTGTTGTAAAGGAAAAAGCGACTCAAAAGATGGCCTAGGTAGATGAGATGGTTTCAATATTATAGAGTAGAAATACTTCTTTAGAATAATCAAAAAAACCAAGAAGGATGAGTTTTATCTCATCCTTCTTGGTTTTTTAAATAGGGAGACCATATTAAGATTTTCGAGAACGTTGACTAGAGAGTTTTTTGTGTTCCCAGTAGCTATTAAAGACAATTTCTTTTTGTTCTCGGTTGATATTAAGAAAATGGGCATAGATGAGGTCGACCACAATTAGTAAGGGGAGAACCGCCGAGATGCGATCGATATAGGTATTGCTTGGAAGAGGTGCAGCTGGCACCACTTCAGTGAAATCTTGGTGGATACCAGCAGGATTGGCAGTTACAAGGACTGTTTTTGCACCGTTTTTCTTGGCTTTCAACAAACTGTCTGTAATAGCACTCGTCTTACCTGATAAAGAAAATCCAATGACTAAGCAGGAGGAATCTAGAATGCTGGTGGTCTGATTAAATCCGTCTTGATTAGTCACGACTTCCCCTGCCACACCAAGTCGCATAAGGCGCAATTTCATCTCCCGAGCCACCAAGCTGGAACTTCCAATCCCGAAGTAATAGATCCGATCTGCTTGATCAATTAAATCTGCTACATGCTCTAATTGAGGATCTTTGACGAAATTTTCAGTGACATTACCGATATGGTGGTAGCGTTGCAAGACGCTGAGAGTGAGTTCGTCATGTTCTTGTACCTGTTTTTGATTTTTGGTTTCTTCGTTAAAGTGATAGACAAACTCTCGATAGCCGGTGAAACCACATTTTTGAGAGAAACGCGTTAAGGCAGCCTTTGAGACATGGAGTAACTCAGTTACACGAGAAGAGGACAGAGAGTGCTGTCGTGCTTCGGATGATAAAAAATATTGGGCAATGTCGCGTTCCATATCCGTTAACTCAGCTTCATGGCTGGCGATAATGGTTCGTAAATCTTGATCTTGTTTCACAGCAATCCTCCTTTCTCACAGGATGAAATAACAGGATGCTCCTATAATATATTACACATTATAACATGGAGACACCCTTTTATTCAAGTAAAAGCAAGTAAAATACATTGAAACTAGTATCAGTATTTAAAGGGTGAAATAATAATTTTAAAAGTGCTCAAAAGACTAAATTTACTTTCAGAAATAGAAGGCTAGAAATAGAGATCATAAAATTGTAGCTATAAGAAATAAATAGGAAAGTAAGGTAACGTTGTGAAAGAACCCATTCTCATAGCTTGATAAGAAAGAGCCTTTATAAATAACATAAAGTATTTGTATAATAAATAAAATAGGTATACAATAAAAATATAGGAATTACTAGGATTTTTTAGAAAGTACTTTCTAATTATAGGGAAAGTATTGAAAATACATATTTAAAGTATTATGATTAATGGTGTAAGAGCTTACAAACTAAAAAAAGAAGCAGGTGATTAAATCATGGAAGAGTTACGGCATAAGCTGATTGTTTCGTGTCAAGCTCTACCAGACGAACCATTGCATAGTGATTTTATTATGGCTCGTATGGCAGTAGCTGCCGAGGAGGGCGGAGCATCTGGAATTCGCGCCAATTCTGTTGTTGATATTGCAGCGATTCGAAAAGCGGTGGATTTACCGATCATTGGGATCATAAAACGAGATTACGTAGATGCAGATGTTTATATCACGGCAACTATGAGAGAGGTAGATGAACTCATGACGGTTCGTCCGGATATCATTGCGATAGATGCCACAACCTCTACACGACCAAATGGCGAAAGCTTAGAAGATTTTTTCCAAAAAGTAAAGAAAAAATATCCGGATCAATTGTGGATGGCAGATTGTTCTACTATTGATGAAATGCTTACGGCTGACCAATTAGGTTTTGATTATATTGGGACAACATTGGTAGGCTATACCAAGCAAAGTAAGGGCGATAAAATCGAATCAAATGACTTTGAAATTATTCGCAAAGCTCTTAGTAAACTATCTCATCCATTAATTGCAGAAGGTAACATAGATACCCCTGATAAAGTCCATAGGGTATTGGAGTTAGGTGCCTATAGTGTTGTCGTAGGTTCAGCTATTACACGTCCACAATTAATTACAAAAAAATTTGTAGAAGCAACAAAATAAAGAAAGAGGTTTCCAAATGACAAATACAAATTTGAAGAAATATGAAGGTGTTATTCCAGCGTTTTATGCTTGCTATGATGAAAATGGTGAAGTGAGCCCAGAAAGAGTACGTGCTTTGGCTCAATACCATATTGATAAAGGAGTACAAGGGGTTTATGTCAACGGATCTTCTGGAGAATGTATTTATCTTAGTGTTGAAGATCGTAAGCTGATTTTAGAGAATGTAATGGCGGTCGCTAAAGGAAAACTAACTGTTATTGCCCACGTCGCATGTAACAATACCAAAGATAGCGTTGAACTTGCAAAGCATGCTGAAAGTCTTGGAGTAGATGCTATTGCTGCTATCCCACCTATTTACTTCCGTCTTCCTGCCTATTCGATTGCTCGCTATTGGAATGACATGAGCAAGGCTGCACCAAATACAGATTTTATCATTTATAATATTCCGCAACTGTCTGGTACCACCCTCACACGCGACCTGTATGCTGAAATGCGCAAGAATCCACGGGTGATCGGGGTGAAAAATTCATCTATGCCAACACAAGATATTCAAATGTTTGTAGCTGATGGAGGAGATGACCATATTGTCTTTAATGGACCAGATGAACAGTTCATTAGTGGCCGCGTTATTGGTGCAAAAGCTGGAATTGGTGGTACTTACGGGGTGATGCCTGATTTGTTCTTAAAATTAAATGAGTTGATCAAAGAATCCGATTTTGAAACAGCTAAAGAATTGCAATATGCGATCAATGATGTCATTTATAAGATGGTCAGTGGTCGAGCAAATCTTTATGCAGTGATCAAAGAAATTCTCCGTCTAAATGAAAAATTAGATCTTGGTTCTGTAAGAGCCCCACTCGAACCCTTGCATGAAGAAGATCTGGCAATTGCAAAAGAAGCAGCAGAACTTATTCAACAAGCACGAAAAGAATTTTTATAATAAATAAAATCAATATGGAGATATGTTATGGGCACAACAGGATTTACAATAATTGACTTAATTATCTTGATTGTTTATTTACTTGTGGTATTGGTTGCAGGTATCTATTTCTCTAAAAAAGAGATGAAAGGAAAAGAGTTCTTTAAAGGAGATGGTTCGGTTCCTTGGTATGTTACTTCGGTATCCATTTTTGCCACAATGCTCAGTCCGATTTCCTTCTTGGGACTCGCTGGTAACTCTTATGCAGGTAGCTGGATTTTATGGTTTGCTCAATTAGGGATGGTTGTAGCTGTTCCACTGACAATTCGTTTTATCTTACCTATCTTTGCACGGATAGACATCGATACGGCATATGATTACTTGGATAAACGTTTTAATTCTAAAGCACTTCGTATTATTTCAGCACTCTTGTTTATTATTTATCAATTGGGACGTATGTCTATCATTATGTACCTCCCATCAGCTGGTTTATCAGTATTGACAGGAATTGACATCAATATTTTGATTATTTTGATGGGTGCAATTGCAATTGTTTATTCTTATACTGGTGGTCTAAAATCCGTATTATGGACAGACTTTATTCAAGGTGTGGTTCTGATTAGTGGTGTCGTTGTAGCTTTATTTGTACTGATGGCTAATATTAAAGGTGGCTTTGGTGCAGTAGCAGAAACATTAGCAAACGGGAAATTCCTTGCTGCAAATGAAAAACTTTTCGATCCTAACTTGCTTTCAAACTCCATCTTCTTAATTGTGATGGGTTCAGGCTTTACAATCTTGTCTTCCTATGCTTCATCTCAAGATTTGGTTCAACGTTTTACTACAACACAAAATATTAAGAAACTTAATAAAATGTTGTTCACAAATGGTGTCTTGTCACTTGCAACTGCAACAGTCTTTTACTTGATCGGTACAGGCTTGTACGTATTCTATCAAGTACAAAATGCAGGTAGTGCAGCTAGCAATATCCCTCAAGACCAAATCTTTATGTACTTTATTGCATACCAGTTACCAGTAGGTGTCACAGGTTTGATCTTGGCAGCGATTTATGCAGCAGCTCAATCAACTATTTCAACAGGTTTGAACTCTGTTGCAACTTCATGGACATTGGATATTCAAGATGTCATTTCTAAAAATATGTCAGACGATCGTCGTACGAAAATTGCACAATTCGTATCTCTAGCAGTAGGTTTATTCTCAATTGTTGTTTCCGTTATCATGGCTCATTCAGATATTAAATCTGCATACGAATGGTTCAATAGTTTCATGGGACTTGTACTTGGTCTACTTGGTGGTGTATTCATTCTTGGTTTTGTTTCTAAAAAAGCAAATAAACAAGGTGCTTATGCAGCGCTGATTGTATCAACCATCGTTATGGTATTTATTAAATACTTCCTTCCTCCAACAGCTGTTAGCTACTGGGCATATTCATTGATTTCAATTTCTGTATCAGTAGTTTCAGGTTATATTGTATCTGTTCTTACTGAAAATAAAGTATCTGCACCTAAATATACAACGATTTATGATATTTCAGAAATTAAAGCGGATTCAAGTTGGGAAGTTCGTCACTAGTCACTAATAGAAAAGAGAAAATAATATGATTATTTCTGAACAATCTGATTTTAGACGATATGCTTCTGTTAATAAACATTTTTCAAAAGTCTGTGATTTTTTAGAAAATACAAATTTGACAGATTTAGTTGATGGAAAAATTGATATTGACGGGGAAAATGTTTTTGCAAATTGTATGACTTATCTAGCTGATGGAGTTCCAGGAGATATTTTTGAAACTCATAAGAAATATTTAGATATTCATATTGTTGTTGAAAATACGGAAAAAATGGCAGTAACTTCCCCAGTTCGTGCTCAGTCACGTGTACCTTTTAGCGAAGAGAAGGATATTGCTTTTTACGATAGCAAAGACTATCAAATTGTTGAATTGCTTCCAGGGAATATGTTGGTGACTTTTGAAGAAGATCTTCACCAACCAAAGATTCATTGCAATGATGAAACTGTTAAAAAACTTGTTATCAAAGTTTTAAACGAGGAAAAATAAAATGAAAAAAATATTAAACAATATGTAACCTTAGGTACTGTATTGGATTGATGTTTGAAAAATTTGATTCATGGTATCGTAATGAACTTCATATGAAAAATGTTGTACCATATATAACATTTAAGATTGAAGATTTGAAAAAGAATTAAAGCTGAAATTTAAAAATATATAGAAAGAGAATAAAAATTATGGTAAATTACGGTATTGTTGGAGCTGGATATTTTGGAGCTGATTTGGCTCGCTCAATGAACAAAATTGAAGATGCAAAAGTGGTTGCGGTATTTGACCCAAATCATGGAGAAGAAGTTGCTCAAGAGTTGGGATCAGATGTTTGTGCAAGTTTAGATGAACTTGTAGCACGTGAAGATATTGATTGTGTGATCGTAGCTTCACCTAGCTACCTTCACCGTGAACCTGTTGTGAAAGCTGCTCAACATGGCAAACACGTATTTTGTGAAAAGCCAATTGCATTGTCTTATGAAGATTGTAAAGCCATGGTTGACGCATGTAAAGAAAATAATGTTATCTTTATGGCTGGTCACATCATGAACTTCTTTAATGGTGTACACCATGCTAAAGAATTGATTACTCAAGGTAAAATTGGTAAAGTTCTTTATTGCCATGCCGCTCGTACAGGTTGGGAAGAACAACAACCAACTGTATCATGGAAGAAACTTCGTTCTCAATCTGGAGGACATTTGTACCACCATATTCATGAATTAGATTGCATTCAGTTCATCATGGGAGGACTTCCTGAAAAAGCGACAATGGTAGGAGGCAATGTATATCATAAAGGTGAAAACTTTGGTGATGAAGATGATATGCTCATTGTAAACCTAGAATACTCTGATGATCGTTATGCTGTTTTGGAATATGGTAATGCTTTCCGTTGGGGTGAACACTATGTCTTGATTCAAGGAACTGAAGGAGCTATCAAACTTGACTTGTTCAATACTGGAGGTACTCTTCGTGTTAAAGGTGAAGGAGAATCACACTTCTTAGTACATGAAACTCAAGAGGAAGATGATGACCGTACAGCTATCTATACCGGTCGTGGTATGGATGGAGCGATTGCGTACGGTAAACCAGGAGTACGTTGTCCATTATGGTTACAAACATGTATTGATAAAGAAATGGAATATCTACATGACATCATTAAAGGTGGAGAAATTACAGAAGAATACGAAAAACTTCTCAATGGTGTAGCTGCTTTAGAATCAATCGCTACTGCTGATGCATGTACTTTATCAGTTAAAGAAGATCGAAAAGTAAGTCTTTCAGAAATCACAAATGCTTAACTATTGTAAAACAGAATAGTAAATTCTTGTCATTTTATAGGCTATTGATACGATAAGAAAATAAGGCCCTATTTCAATGAATAAGAGCAATCAGAAGATGTTGCTTGCTATTTCTAAGAAGCCCAGGTTGAATTCGAAAGGAGTTCCAGTATGGAATTAGTACAATATAAAGATGCAGTGATTGCACGGGACATTCAACACCCTGCACTCAAGAAAGTTGTAGATTATTTAAAAACACATGATGTCAGTCAAGATGAAAAGGGGACACATTCAGTCTCTGATGATTTCTTTTACAATGTGATTGAAATGGAAACAACGGATGAAGAACATCGTGTATGGGAAAGTCACCGAGACTACTATGACGTTCATGTTCTATTCGAAGGAAAAGAACGAATCTCATATAATTTTCTGTCCAATATGAACTTGGAAGATTATGTGAAAGAAGAGGATTGGCAACAAATGTCTGGCCATTCGATGTTTGATATTCATTTTACACCAGGTGCCATTTTATTATTAGATCCAAATGATGCGCATAAGACAGGTTTGAAAGTCGATCAGGCTCAAGATATTCGCAAGATAGTATTTAAAGTGCGGTTATAGCGCGCATTATTCATTCTTTTCATTCCGAGCGGGAGAAATAGAACAATTTTTGAGAGAAGGATCTTGTTATCTAGTCACTGATTTCTCTCATTGAGTGGATCGAAAGGTCCTATAAGATGATGGATGTTCTCATGAATTGTTAATGGAGGTTGGAGACTATTCCCAGCCTCTTTCCCCGTTTTTAGAAGATGTTGTCAGAGTGGAGGAGAAATGGTTACATTAGAAAAAAGTATACAACCTGTCATTGAGTCAGTCTATGAAAGCTTAACAGATTTAGAAAAGAAAATAGCTGACTATTTTTTATCTGATCATGTCATGCAAGATGATTTATCTGCAAAATCAGTGGCTAAACGATTGTATGTTTCCCTCTCTTCTTTGACAAGATTTGCTAAGAAGTGTGGGTTCACAGGATATCGTCAATTTGTTTATGAGTTTGAGGAGTCAAATCAGGACATTCAAAATGTTAGTCGACATATTACAAAAAGTGTCTTATCTGATTATGGAGAGTTGTTAAATAAGACTTTTTCTTTGATTGATGAAGAACAGTTATTACGTGTTAGTCGGATGTTAGACAAGGCTAAGCGGGTCTATATATACGGAATTGGAAGTTCAGGTCTTGTAGCGCGTGAGATGGAATTTCGCTTTATGAGGCTGGGAATGATTTGTAAGGCTATTACCGATGACCACATGATACGAGTCAATGAGGTCATGCTGGATGATGAGTGTCTGGTTATTGGGATTTCGTTATCCGGTGAGACAAAAGAAATTCTGGATGCTGTGTATCAAGCAAAGCAAAAAGGTTCTAGGGCTGTTCTAATAACATCGAAAATAAGTGCGTTTTTAAAAGGGCGGTGTGATGAACTGGTGTCTGTGGCAGTAAAGGAAAGTTTGCCCCAAGGTACGCTCATATCACCACAATTCCCAGTCTTAGTTGTAGTCGATATTTTTTATGCCTATTATGTTGACTTGGATAGAGAGAGAAGGAATCATATATTCACTAATACACTTTCGGCCCTCAATTTACATAAAACGGAGGATGAACAATGAATATTTTAGGGATCGACATTGGAGGTACATCTATTAAGTCGGATGTATATAATGAAGATGGCAATGCTTTGGGACATTTTTCAGAACAGAGAACCAATATATGCCATGAGAACCAAACAAATGGTATACTGGATCAAATTTGTGACCTCATTGCTGGCTATCAATCTATTATTGATTTAGATGGAGTTGCTATTTCGACAGCAGGTGTTGTCGACAGCCAATTAGGGAAAATCGTATATGCAGGTTACACCATTCCTTCTTACAGTGGGACTGATTTTTCCAGCGAGATTCAGAAACGATTTTCCATCCCCGTTACAGTAGAAAATGATGTCAATTGTGCCTTGTTAGGAGAAATATGGAAAGGTGCAGCCAGAAATAGCCATTCTACTGTTATGATTACGGTTGGTACCGGTATTGGTGGTGGTATTTTCACCAATGAACAAATCTTATCCGGGCATAATTTTACAGCAGGTGAAATCGGATATTTACCGATTGGGAATACAGATTGGCAATCCTTAGCGTCTGCGTCAGCACTCGTTCAGATGTATGAGGAAGCATCTGGCTTACACCATCAAACCGGTAAAACTTTTTTTGAGGCGGTGGATAAGAGTGAACCAGTTGCTTTGAAGGTCTTAGAAACATACGTTCATCATCTGGCACAAGGATTGGTTACTCTTTCTTATGTCTTAAATCCAGAGAAAATGATTTTAGGAGGTGGCATCTTTGCTCGCTCAGATGTTTTGCTGCCTCTGTTGCAAAATGAGTTGTATCATGCGGTTCAGGACCAACGATTCTTACCGCGAGAAATTGTAACGGCTACATTAGGAAATGAAGCAGGAAGATTGGGAGCAGTAGCCAAATTTTTAATGGATCAGGGGAAGAACTTGTCTTAAAAAACGGTCGTTTTAGGAGTGATCGATCCCTAAATCCCCGAACAAAACTATGTAAAATATGGTATAATTTAAGATAATTGTACTGTTGTTGGAAGAACAATAGTTGAATAAGGAGGTGTGACGATGTCGAATGCAACACTCGAGATGATGCAAGAGATCGAACAGGCTGCTCAAGGAGTGATCGCTACTTATGAAGATCAGGTCGAGCAAGTCCGTACGGATTCGCGCGATCGCCTTGCAACAGTGGCGCAGCATTACGATGAGGAAACCAAGCAATTGGTCACAGAGGCAGAAAAAAACGCTCAGGAAAGACTCGTCCGTTTAACGAAAGATCTGGAAGAAACGGTTGCGCGCAATGATGCCAAGGTACAAGAGGCGATGACCGACAAGCGAGCTGGGCTAGTTGAAGCCATTGTAGAAAAGGTGGTAGCAAGCTATGGCCGTTAGTCAGATGCAAAAACTGTCCCTCATCTTGCCCAAAGATGACTTGGACAGTCTCCTACTAGCGCTACAGTCTGAGGCAAAAATCCAGATTTATGACCTCAGTGAGCATGAAGAGTGGCAGGCTGCCTTTGAGGCAAATACCTTGTCTCAACCCTTGACAGAGGACAATCGTCAAGCCTTGGTAGAGCTGCAAAAACGTCAAGAACAAGTTGAAAAAATGATTCAGACTCTAGAGCCCTACATGCCTGAGAAGAAGGCTTTGCAAGCTCTAAAGGAAGAACCCTTAAGCTTGTCTTTTGATGACTTGCAGGCCCACGGGATGATTCGAGATGAGGATCTTCTATTGACCAAGTTGAAACGCCAATTGCGCGTGTTAGACAAAGCTCGTCAGAAGATTGCGGATGCAAAGGCAGAGATAGAGCGCTTAGAAAAATGGCGACCGTTAGAGGTGACGCCAGCTGCTCTCGCTAATTTTCACTATGTGCATGGCTTGATTGGGACCATCCCAAATAGCGATACAGACGCTGTTCGTTCTTCCTTAAAAGCTCATCCAGAGCTGGAGTTAGAAGAAGTCTTTACGTCTGAGACTGAACACGGCTATGTCATCTTGTATCGTTCGGGAGACCGTGTAGCTGTTCAGGAGCTTCTGGAAGACCATGGGTTCAAAGAATTGGACTATGAAGAAGAGCAAGTCCCAGCCGCCTACTTGGATCGCCTAGAAGGGGAAATCAAAGAGCAAGAAGCTGTAGTTGCAGCAACCCTAGCCGAGTTGCAAAACTCCCAGAAGGAGTTGGACCAGCTTAAGTACCAGATGGATTACTTGCTGAGTTCGGGAGCTCGTGAGGAAGCCAAGTCGCTTCTTGCCAGCACGCAAAGCTTGGTAGCCCTAGAGGGTTGGATTGAAACCTCCCAAGTGGCCTCATTGCGAGACTTCTTGCAAGAAGGTTTTGGTTCTCGGGTCTTACTAGAGACGCGCGATGTGACGGAAAAAGATTGGGATGACGTTCCGATCCAGTTGCGAAATAATGCCTTGGTAGAGCCCTTTGAATTAGTCACAGAGATGTATGCCCTGCCTAAGTATTACGAGAAAGATCCGACACCGATCGTTTCTCTCTTCTACTTTGTTTTCTTTGGCATGATGGTCGCAGATATCGGTTATGGACTGTTGCTAACGGTAGCGACAGGCTTTGCCCTTAAAGCCTTCAAGCTCAAGCCTGGGACAGCGAAAAACCTTCGTTTCTTCAGTCTCCTCGGAATTTCAGTTGCCCTTTGGGGTGTGGTCTATGGCTCTTTCTTTGGATTTGAGATGCCTTTTACCTTGATCAGTACGACCAGCAACGCCATGACCATCCTGATCCTCTCAGTGGTCTTTGGTTTTGTCACTGTCTTGGTGGGCCTCTTCCTAGGGGGAATGAAAAATGTCCGCCTCAAAGACTACACAGAAGCCTATAATGCTGGCTTTGCTTGGGTCTTGATCCTACTTGGTTTAATGCTTCTAGCAGTAGGCAATATCTTGCCAGGGATGAGCATTTTAGTTCCGATTGGCAAGTGGTTAGCTATTTTGAATGCCATTGGGATCTTAATTGTTTCCATTGTCAGTGCCAAGAAGCTATCCGGTTTAGCGTCTGGTCTCTTTAACCTATACAATGTCAGTGGGTACGTCGGAGACTTGGTCAGCTTCACCCGTTTGATGGCCTTGGGCTTGTCTGGAGCGAGTATCGGTTCGGCCTTTAACCTGATTGTCAATCTCTTCCCACCGCTTGGACGGTTTACGGTAGGGCTTCTGCTCTTTATCGTCCTACATGCCATTAACATGTTCCTGTCCTTCTTGTCAGGATATGTGCATGGAGCCCGTTTGATCTTTGTGGAGTTCTTCGGTAAGTTCTACGAAGGTGGAGGCAAGCCATTTCGTCCTCTCAAACCTTCTGAACGCTATATTAAAACAAAAAAATAAGTATTATCTTTAATAAATAGGAGTATATTCATGGAATCTTTAGCATCATATTTTTCAGCCCATGGGGGTGCCTTCTTTGCAGCATTTGGTGTGGCAATCGCCGTTGCACTTAGTGGAATGGGATCTGCCCTTGGGGTTGGTAAAACGGGTCAAGCAGCAGCAGCGCTCTTGAAAGAACAACCTGAAAAATTTGCCCAAGCCTTGATTTTGCAATTGTTGCCAGGTACACAAGGTTTGTACGGTTTCGTTATCGGGATCTTGATCTGGTTGCAAATTAAGCCAGATATGCCACTTGAAACAGGAGTCGCTTACTTCTTTACAGCTCTTCCAGTTGCGATCGTTGGTTATTTCTCAGCCAAACACCAAGGAAATGTAGCGACAGCAGGGATGCAAATCTTGGCCAAACGCCCTGAAGACATGATGAAAGGGGTTATCCTTGCGGCCATGGTTGAAACCTACGCCATCTTGGCCTTCGTTGTGTCCTTCCTATTGACTCTACGCGTCGGCTAAGAGCTAGCTTTGATGGATTCGCCTCGCGAGGCGAAAAACACAAGACGCATGCAATAGGAGAAAAAACGATATGGATGAACAAACCCAATTAAAGGATTCGATTTTGGCCCAAGCCCACGAAAAAGGGCGTAAACTCTTAGAAGAGGCCAAGGAAACCATCCTAAAAGAAGAGACTGCGCAAGAAGAGCGTTTGATCCAAGATAAACTCAATCAACGCTCCGAGCAGCTCAAGCGGATTCAACGTCAATTGCAACGTGAAACCCAACAAATCGAAAATAAAAAACGCCAATCAACCCTTGTCACCAAGCAACGAGTCTTAAAGGATCTCTTTGCAGATGCTTATGAAGCGATGGCAGCGTGGCCTCTTGAAAAGGAAATGCAGTTTGTAGATGCGGTCTTAGACCGCTATCAGGGACAAGATGTGACCCTGACCTTCGGGGCGGTGAGTGCTGCTAAATTTGATTCAGCAGCTCTTGAGAGATTGAAGCAGACGCATCAGAATGTGACAGTTGCGGATGCAATGATCCCAGCTCAAGCAGGCTTTGTCTTGTCAGTTGGGAAGATTGATGACAACTATCTCTACCGTGATTTGGTGGATTCCATTTGGGAGCAGGAAAGCTACCAGATGGCAGCCAGCATTTTCACAGATGAAGAGAACTAGGAGGTTGCAATGAGCGAACGGACCTATTCTCAAGTCAATACAGGAATCAGCGTACGTGAGGCTAGTTTTGTCAGTCCCAGTCAGTTCGAGCAGTTGCTTGCAAGTCCCTCCAGTGAGAGTCGAGAAGGTTTGCTACAAGGGACGCCTTATGCTCTGGATAGCAAGGAGATCAAGGATTTAGCAGCCCTTGAAGAGCGCCTGATGACAGCCTTGTTGGCAGAATACCAATGGGCTTTTGAGGTAAGCCCTCAGTCAGACCTGGTTAGCCTTTTTACCTTGAAGTACACCTATCACAATCTCAAGGTTTATCTAAAACACAAGGCGACAGAGCGCAAGTTGGGGCATTTATTGATCCCTATCGGTCCTTATTCTCTTGATGTGCTCGAGCATTTGGTGGCGACCTTTTCTGCGGAGCATTGTCCGGCCTTTATGGCGGAAGAAGTGGCTGCAACTTGGCAAGAATTCCAAGACTATCAGGACTTGCGGGTCCTCGAAATCGGGATGGACTTAGCTTATTTTAAACACCTGAGATACTTAGGAGACAGCCTAGATCATCCGATTTTGAAGCAGTTGGTAGACGTGACCATTGACTTTTACAATGCGATTACGGTCAAACGGGCCTTGGATCAGCAAAAACCGCATAGTTTTATGCACCAATTGCTCTCGGATGAAGGAAGCCTCAGTGCCCATCAGGTGATCGACCTGCTAGAATCGGGTCAGTGGTTGACCTGGTTTTATCAAGTCAATCCGCTGGAGTACGATCTCGCCTTAGAGACTTATGAAGAAAAGATGCGCACCGGTCAACTTAAGACAACAGAGTTGGAGTATCTAGAAAGCTTGGTGAAATTCAGTCTTTTAGACGCTGGCCGTTTTGAAGTCGATGGGCCACTCCCTCTTGTTCGTTATCTTTACGGAAAAGAGTTAGAGGTGACCAATCTTCGTTTGGTCCTCTCTGGTTTGGACAATGGTTTTCCGCTAGCAGAAATCAAAGAAAGGATGAGACCGATTTATGGACAAACAGACCTATAAGATCGCCGTTGTGGGCAATCGGGACGCCATCCTTCCTTTTCGCCTGATTGGCTTTCAAACCTATCCGGTCACAGAGCCGCAAGAAGCGATCAATACCTTGCGAAAACTCAGTCGGGAAAACTTCGGGATTATCTACCTGACAGAGGATATTGCTCAAGCTATTCCAGAAACAGTGGCTTTTTACGACCAGCAGCTGACACCGGCTCTGATCCTTATCCCGACCCATAGAGGGACTACAGGACTGGGCCAACAGCGGATTCGTGATAATGTCGAAAAAGCAGTAGGACAGGATATTTTATGAGAACAAATGAATTTGGCCAAGCGATTGGCGATGCACTGCCGGAGTTTACACCGGGGCGTCTGCCAGCTATTGAGCGGATCGAAGGTCGCTATACCGTGATCGAGCGCCTCTCAAAAGAAAAACATGGGGCGGATCTTTATCAGGTCTACGGGCCGGACTCTCCAGCAGCGATGTGGACCTTTCTGTTCAAAGGTCCTGCCCGCAATGAAGAGGAGTGGGACCACTTGTTAGATGATCTCATGACAGCCCAAGGTCGCTTTTACTATGCGATAGTAGACAAAGATTCAGGCAAGGCTTTGGGGACATTCTCTCTCATGCGGATCGATCAAGCCAACCGAGTGATCGAGGTCGGAGCAGTGACCTACTCACCAGCGCTCCAACAGACTCGCATGGCTACAGAAGCCCAGTATCTGTTAGCACGCTATGTGTTTGAGGATTTAGGCTACCGCCGCTATGAGTGGAAATGTGATGCTCTAAACCAAGCATCTCGCAAAGCAGCTGAGCGCTTAGGGTTCACCTATGAAGGCTGTTTCCGTCAGGCTGTTGTTTATAAGGGTCGGACCCGCGATACAGACTGGTTGTCCATCATTGACCAAGAATGGCCAGCAATCAAAGAGCGTTTTGAAGCTTGGTTGGATCCAAGCAACTTCGATGCCAATGGCCAACAAAAGCAATCTCTAAGAGAGATAGCGCAAAAGTAATACAAAGAAACAAAGGATTCCCAGGAGGAATACATGACTCAAGGAAAAATTATCAAAGTTTCCGGTCCCTTGGTGGTTGCATCAGGGATGCAGGAGGCCAATATCCAAGACATTTGCCGGGTCGGCGATCTTGGTTTGATTGGCGAAATTATTGAGATGCGGCGGGACGAAGCCTCTATCCAAGTATATGAAGAAACGTCTGGAGTTGGTCCAGGAGAACCAGTGGTAACAACCGGAGCTCCCCTTTCGGTAGAATTGGGACCAGGCTTGATCTCTCAGATGTTTGACGGGATCCAACGCCCCTTGGAACGCTTCCAAGAAGTCACCGCCAGCGATTTTTTGGTTCGTGGGGTGCAAGTTCCTAATCTCGATCGGGACACCAAATGGGCCTTCGAACCAAGTGTAGTAGAAGGAACTGAGGTGGTCGCAGGAGACATCGTCGGTACCGTTCAAGAGACCAATATGGTGGAACACCGCATCATGGTACCGTTTGGTGTGAGTGGACGTGTGACCAAGATCGCAGCAGGTTCTTACACAGTGGAAGAGCCGGTCTATGAGATCGAGCAGGCAGATGGTAGCCTCTTTACTGGAACCCTGATGCAAAAATGGCCAGTTCGTCGAGGCCGTCCCTTTGCACAAAAACTCATTCCAGTAGAGCCTTTGGTTACAGGCCAACGGGTCATCGATACCTTCTTCCCTGTGACAAAAGGTGGAGCTGCAGCTGTTCCTGGTCCTTTCGGAGCTGGGAAAACAGTTGTGCAACACCAGGTGGCTAAGTTTGCCAATGTAGACATCGTAATTTACGTGGGTTGTGGGGAACGTGGAAATGAAATGACGGACGTTCTGAATGAATTTCCAGAATTGATCGATCCAACGACTGGTCAATCCATTATGCAACGGACTGTTCTGATCGCCAACACTTCGAACATGCCAGTAGCGGCGCGTGAAGCTTCCATCTACACAGGGATTACTATTGCCGAATACTTCCGTGATATGGGCTACTCCGTTGCCATCATGGCCGATTCGACATCGCGCTGGGCAGAAGCTCTCCGTGAAATGTCTGGTCGTCTAGAAGAAATGCCAGGGGATGAAGGTTACCCAGCCTATCTCGGTAGCCGGATCGCCGAATATTACGAGCGGGCAGGTCGGGTCAAGACACTTGGCACCACTGCGCGCGAAGGTTCGATTACCGCTATCGGTGCCGTTTCCCCTCCAGGTGGAGATATTTCAGAGCCGGTAACGCAAAATACCTTGCGAATTGTTAAGGTCTTCTGGGGCTTGGATGCTCAATTGGCCCAACGCCGCCACTTCCCAGCCATCAACTGGTTGAGTTCTTATTCGCTTTACCAAGATGAAGTCGGTCGCTATATCGATCTACATGAACAAATCAGCTGGTCTGAAAAAGTGACCCGCGCTATGAATTTGCTTCAAAAGGAAAGTGAATTGCAAGAAATCGTCCGCTTGGTTGGTCTAGATTCCTTGTCTGAAAAAGACCGCTTGACCATGAATGCGGCCAAGATGATCCGCGAAGACTACCTGCAACAAAATGCCTTTGATGAGGTCGATACCTATACCTCTTTCAGCAAGCAGGTGGCCTTGTTGACCAACATTTTGACCTTTGACCAAGAAAGTCAAAAAGCACTAGAATTAGGAGCTTACTTCACAGAAATCATGGAAGGAACCGTGGCTCTTCGAGACCGCATTGCCCGTAGCAAGTTCATCCATGAGGATCAGTTGGCAACCATTCAAGCCCTGAAAGAAGAAATCGTAGAAACCCTACACCAAATCGTCGCAAAAGGAGGAGTAGACAATGAGCGTGATTAAAGAATACCGTACTGTCAGCGAAGTTGTCGGCCCCTTGATGATTGTCGATCAGGTCGAAGGGGTTCACTACAATGAACTAGTAGAAATCAAGCTTCATGATGGAACGACCCGTCAGGGACAAGTCCTCGAAGTCCAAGAAGATAAGGCCATGGTCCAGCTCTTTGAAGGATCTAGTGGGATCAACTTGGAAAAAGCCAAAGTCCGCTTTACCGGACGTCCCCTAGAACTTCCTGTGTCTGAAGACATGGTCGGACGCATCTTTAACGGGATGGGCAAACCCATCGATGGCGGTCCAGAGATTATCCCAGAGAAGTACTTGGACATTGATGGACAAGCCATCAATCCTGTTTCGCGGGACTATCCAGATGAATTTATCCAGACAGGGATCTCAGCCATTGACCATTTGAATACCTTGGTTCGGGGCCAAAAACTCCCAGTATTCTCAGGTTCTGGTCTTCCTCACAAGGAGTTGGCAGCTCAGATTGCTCGTCAAGCGACGGTTCTTAATTCGGAAGAAAACTTCGCCGTGGTCTTTGCGGCCATGGGGATTACCTTTGAAGAAGCCGAGTTCTTTATGAACGACCTTCGGGAGACAGGTGCGATTGACCGCTCTGTCCTCTTCATCAACCTAGCCAATGACCCAGCTATCGAACGGATTGCCACTCCTCGGATCGCCTTGACAGCCGCCGAATATTTGGCCTATGAAAAAGATATGCACGTCTTGGTTATTATGACCGACATGACCAACTACTGTGAAGCCCTTCGGGAAGTATCTGCTGCCCGCCGGGAAGTTCCAGGTCGTCGGGGCTATCCAGGTTACCTCTATACCAACCTCTCAACCCTCTACGAACGTGCAGGACGCTTGGTTGGAAAGAAAGGATCTGTGACCCAAATCCCGATCCTCTCCATGCCAGAAGATGACATCACCCACCCTATCCCTGACTTGACAGGCTACATCACCGAAGGTCAGATTATTCTATCTCGCGATCTCTACAATAGTGGTTACCGCCCACCGATCAATGTTCTTCCATCCCTTTCCCGTTTGAAGGACAAGGGTTCTGGTGAAGGCAAGACTCGGGAAGACCATGCGGCGACCATGAACCAGCTCTTTGCAGCCTACGCCCAAGGAAAACAAGCCAAAGAACTGGCTGTAGTGCTTGGGGAATCTGCCTTGTCAGATACCGACAAGCTCTATGTTAAATTTACGGACCGCTTTGAGCAGGAATACATCAACCAAGGTTTCACTACCAATCGGACGATTGAGGAAAGTTTGGATCTCGGTTGGGAACTCTTATCCATCCTTCCACGAACAGAGCTTAAACGGATCAAGGATGAGATGATTGACAAGTATCTGCCAAACAAAGAGGATTAGCCTATGGCACGATTAAATGTAAAACCAACTCGGATGGAGCTTAATATTCTCAAAGAGCGCCTCAAGACAGCAACCCGGGGGCACAAGTTGCTCAAGGATAAGCGGGATGAACTCATGCGCCGTTTTATTGAAGCAGTGCGTGAGAATAATCGTCTGCGCCAAAAGGTGGAGGCAGCGCTTGTGGGCAATATGCAAGATTTCGTGATGGCCAAGTCCTTAGAGAGTGACCTCATGGTGGAAGAAATCTTTGCTGTTCCTACTCGAGAAGTGATGCTCCATATCGAGGAAGAAAATGTCATGAGTGTGCGCGTGCCCAAGCTCCATGCACGTATCGATAATCCATACGGAGAGGATGAAGGGGACGTGGTTTATAGCTACCTCGCCTCCAACAGTCAAATGGACAGCACGATCCAAGAAATGGGGGATCTACTCCCTGATTTGCTCAAGTTAGCAGAAATCGAAAAAAGCTGCCAACTTATGGCAGATGAAATCGAGAAAACCCGCCGTCGAGTGAATGGACTTGAGTATGCGACCATCCCAGATCTCAAAGAAACTATCTATTATATCGAAATGAAACTCGAAGAAGCCGAACGCGCCAACCTCGTCAGAATCATGAAGGTAAAATAAGATACAAAGCCGTTAAGCAACTCAAAGGAAAATAGGAAATCCAACGACGAAGCGTCCGATTCTAGTTGGATTTATCTTTTTCCAAAGAGTTGTAGGCGTGTTCAGTTATAAGAAACAAAGTCCGTAAAATGCAAAGTGAAAATAGGGAGCAGGACAGAAGCACTGTTGTATAGAATGCTTCGTTGTCCAATCAGCTACTGTGTCTTTGAAGTTAGTACTATTACAGTTTGCGTTTTTCACCCAGCATTTAGGGCGTGTTCAATTACTTAAAAAATACAAGAACCTCATCAAGAAACCATTACTTGATGAGGCTTTTTTGCGCCCTCGTACTCTTTTTTACCACCCTCTTTTTATGTTACTAGTTTGTAACAATGTGACAAGAAAGACGAAATGTTACAAGAAAAATACAGTTTTGTTAAATAGCCAAAAAGGCCTTTTATTATTTATAAATTGTGATAAGATAGTATAGTAGTTAATTTGTTCAAGAAAATCTTGAGCAAAAAAACAAAGAAAAAAGAGGATAAAAGATGAAATTAAAAGTTAATACGAAAGCCTTGATCGCTTCAACAGTAGCTCTTGCAGTGATTCCATTTACAAAAGCCACTGCAGAAACACTTGAAGATTGGGTAGCTCGCTCAGTAGATGAAATCAAACATGATATCCAACAAAGCGGTGAAAACCAACAAACTTATACCATCAAATATGGTGATACATTGAGTTCGATCGCAGAGGCGCTTGGAATCGATGTACATGTGTTGGCAAACTTGAACAACATCAGCAACATGGATTTGATCTACCCAGGTACTGTTTTGAAAACAACAGTAAATGATCAAAAAGAAGTAACTTCAGTTGAAATCCAAACTCCTCAAGCAGGTGCGACAGATCCTACAACTGCAAGTGCTGATTTGACAACAAACCGAGTGACAGTTGACGACCAAACAGTCGCTGTTAATGACTTGTCAAAACCAGTCAATGAAGATAACAAAGCAGTTCCAGTTGCTCCAGCAGCAGAAACTCAAGAAGCACCAGCGGAAGCTCCAGTAATTGATCTACCAACTGCAAACCAATCTCAACCAGCTGTTCCAGAAACACCAAACTACGGTGCTCCAGCTACCAATGTTGCAACTCAAAACCCAGAAACAGCCCCAGCTTCTGCTCCTGAAGCTCCAGCAACTCAACCAGAAGCGCCTGCAGAAACACCAGCTTCTGCTCCTGAAGCTCCAGCAGACGAAGCTCCGGCAGCACAACCTGCATCAGTAGAAACTGCAGCAGCACCTGAAGTGCAACCAGTAGCAGAAACTCCAGCAAGCGGAAATACGATTCCAACTGATCCACACCTTCAACCACAAGCAGAAGCTTTCCGTCAAGAAATCGCTGCAAAATTTGGTATCACAAACATTGGTGGTTACCGTGAAGGGGATCCAGACGATCATGGTAAAGGACTTGCAGTGGACGTAATGGTACCAACCAGTTCACAACTTGGAGATCAAGTGGCTCAATATGCTATTGATAACATGGACCGTGCAGGTATCTCATATGTTATCTGGAAACAACAATTCTACATGCCAGTAGACAACATTTACGGACCAGCTAACACTTGGAACCAAATGCCTGACCGTGGTGGAGATACAGCAAACCACTACGATCACGTACATATCTCATTTAACGGATAATAAAACTTCGAACTAGGACAAGTGCCTAGTTCTTTTTTTGTATGCACAAAAAAGGCCGGAAGACGAATCTTCCAGCCAGACGATGGTTATAAAATATGATCGACTTTTTCCACCTGATAAAGGGCAATCGCCATGATAATGGTTAAGACCAGGAGCATGAGGATAGCCGGTGTCCAAGAGTGGAAGAGAGATTTACTGTAGCCGAAGAGGATGGGACCAAAGGCTGCAAAGACGTAGCCACCTGTTTGGGCAAGACCGGAAAGTTGAGCTGTTTTTTCAGGTGTGCTGGATTTCATAGAGAAAGCGACCATGAGGTAAGGGAAAAGCGAACTAACGGAACTTCCAATCAGGGCATTTAATACCAACCAGTAGAAGAAGTTGCTGGTCGGGATTAAGAGCATGGCTACCCCCAGAATCCCTGCTCCGACAACAATCGTAAGCATCAAGCGTCGATTGCGATCGGATAACCGTGTGGTCAAACTTGGGATCGTCAGGGAGAATGGGAGACTGATCAGGGTGAACACGGAGGCCAGTAGTCCAGATTCAACCTTTGAAAGGCCAGCTTGAACAGCCATGGTCGGAAGCCAAGTCATACTTGTATAGAAAAGTAGTGACTGCAAGCCTCCGAAAATCATGATAGCCCAGACATATTTATTGGTATACCACTTGCTACTAGATTCTGTAGTAGCCGTCTTTTTTAGATGGTGGTTGTAGTGAAGGTTAGGAATCCAGATGACCAAAGCAAGAGCACACAAGGCTGTCAAGATGTTGACCAAACCTTGCCAAGAAGTGGCTTTGGTGATCGGAACAGCGACAGAAGAGGCGATCGCTGTGGACATCCCCATAGAAGTGATGTACAAAGTGGTCAGAATGCCTAGTTGGCGGGGTCTGTTCGCCTGAATCAGGCTTGGAAGGAGCACATTGAGAAAGGCGATGCCAGCTCCAATCAAGATGGTTCCCAGATAGAGGAAGGGGAGGTTGATAATCCGAATAGCAGATCCGATCGTAATCGCGATCAAAACTAGGAAAAAGAGGCGCTCAATCCCCAACTTTTTAGCAAATTGAATCGCAAAAGGTGAGAAAATGGCAAAGGTGAGAAGTGGTAAGCTAGTCAATAGTCCCAGAGAGCTCACATCTACCCCCAAACCAGCAGCGATGTCAGACAAGACCGTCGGAAGCGTAGTAAATGGTGTTCGTAAAATAATCCCAAGCATAATGATGCCCGGGATGAATAGCATAGAATGTGTTTTTTTCATAAATCCTCCTCAGACAAAAATTCTCTTCATTATAACATAGATTGAGCATAAATTGGAGTATTGATACAAATGAAGGAGAAGGACCGTAGTTCTCACTGTCGTTCGAACTGCGTCAACGTACCTAAGTTCGTCTACGCCCCTATTGGACTTGACTCACTAAGGTACGTAGAAAAAGCCACCGGTTTTGGTGGCTCTTATAGGGAGATTATTATGAAAAAGTTTAGGATTTTCTATCAAACAAAGTTAGGAGGTCTTTATTTGATGGTTTTATTATAAGGCGGTTTGCTTAAAGAAAACTTAAGAAAAGGCGCTGACCGAAAGAATCGGTCTAAAGTCTGAGACGTCTTTATTCGCTGAAGAAATCAATGCCGGTTTTGTTGAGTTCGTTGACTCGCAACATGAATTTTGTTTTGATTTGAACAAGTGGGCTTCCGAAATTTTCGAGTGCAATCAAACCTTCCAGGGCTTTTAGGACCTGCTTGGCACGATAAACCCCTTCCTTGTCATTTAAGCCAAGGAGGGCATAGACCTGCATAAATTCTAACTGCATGGAAATACTGGTGTTTAAAATCGGTTTGCGCTTGCGAAGCTGGTTAATCGATTGAAGAAAATTCAGAGCTTCTAAGTAGAGTTCTTTTTTAATAAGATAGTTGGCTAGGTTTAACAGTAAAGAGGCCAATGCATTGGCAGAGTAGGCAGAATAACTGCTTTCAAAAAGTTCCAAGGATTCCTTTCGAATCTTAGCGACGACTTCATAGGGCAAGACAGATAAAAGAGCAATGGTGAAGTCTTGCTCAATTTCATTTTGATAGGCAAACGGCACTTCTTGAGCGATTCGTTGAATCGAGACAGGTGCGTCCTCCAGGTGGATTTCTTTTCCCATCGCGTTATTGACATTGATTTCAAGCGAACGCAAATAGAGTTGCCAGAGCTCTTTGTTCTCCTCGGCAACAGGTGATTTTTCGTGCTTTAAGCGCTCAATAATGGACAGAAAATCCATGTTTTCTTGATTGATGTGTTTCATCAAAATAGGACTGAAATTTTGAATGGTTAAGCCAGGATAATGGGACAAAAAGGTGTCCCAATCCACCCCCATAGACAGCAAGAGGCGAGAGAAGGTCTCGATGGTCACTCCTTTTTGAGAACGCTCAAATTGGCTGAGGAACTGAGGAGAGACAATATCTGCAGCGACTTCTTTTAGAGAAAGACCGCGTGCTTCACGAATTTTACGGAATGTTGGACCAAATGGCGAAGATGAGGACATAGGGGAACTTCCTTTCAATTATCATACCATTAGTATACCTCAAAAAAGGCTGGAATTAAACTCAGAGTTTAATTTTTGACAAAAAAACTAGAAATTCTTCGATTTTTAAGAAAAATGAAACTATAGTTTACATGGCCCTTTTTTAGGGAGGGATTTTTGATAAAATAAGGTCAATTCTAGAAGATAAGCTTATAACAAAAGGAGATTTACAATGACGACACAAGAAATTTTACAACTATTAGATGAAAAGCGCGTGCTAACGGCCCCTGCAGCAGTTGCTTGGGATGAAGTTCAACGGCAACAAAACCGATTAAATCAAGCAGCGAAGAGACTCAATGGGCCAATTACGGTCACACTGGCCCTCAATCTTCTTTTTGCTTTTACGATTTTTCTCTTAGAACAAAGTCACCTGATGCACGGTTTTCTACTGATGCTCGGATTGATGGGTGGGTTGATTGCGATCAAATATTTTGTATTTGTAGCCCCAGCCAAGCAGGCTCTTGCCAATGCCCGGGCTCTTTATAACCAGGAAATCAGCCAACCAGCCTACCAACAAGGGATGCAAGGTTTCCCACAAAAATTTTACAATTACCACGACCTCTTCCGACTATATAACTTAATTGCAGAAGGCCGTGCCTCTACCTTGCCAGAAGCCTATAATCTGCTTGAAATGCAACAATTCCAAGAAACGCAAGTTAATCTGCAAGAGGAAGCCAATGCCCTACAAGCCGATATCGCACGTAGCTCAAGGGTCAGCGCCGTTGCTAATGTAGTCACTGCTTACAATACTTACCGTATCCACAAAGATATGTAATGTCAAAAAGATAAAAGATGAAAAAAACCTCCCGAGAGTCCAGATCAAAAATCAGAGCTCTCGTGGAGGTTGTTTTGTTGTCCTATAAAAAGTAGTTCCGCACGGCATCCATGTACCTAAGCTCACTAACGTTTGCTAAGGGAATAAGGAACGTAGTTTTCGCTTTGCTCAAACTGCGTCAATGTACTTAAGCTCACTAACGTTCGCTAAGGAAATAAAGATCGTAGTTCTCACTGTCGTTCGAACTGCGTCAACGTACCTAAACTCGCTGATGCTCGTAAAGGTACATAGAGAAAAGGCCACCGGTTTTGGTGGCCTCTATAGGGAGATTATTATGAAAAAGTTTAGGATTTTCTATCAAATAAAGTTAGGAGGTCTTCATTTGATGGTTTTATTATAGTGCGTCTTGCTTAAAGAAAACTTAAGGAAGGGGTTTCTTTTTGAAAATAGGTCTTAGGTCTGATAATTTTTTTCAACAGAAACTATTTAGACTTTTTTCTAAATAGAGTTGACAAAATGATAGCGGAGTTGTACAATCTATTTAGAAATATTTCTAAATAGATTAGAGGAGATAGAGAATGAATTTTGCGCAAACATTCAAAGCTTTATCAAATCCAATAAGAAGAAGTATCTTAGAACTGCTAAAGGCGGGGAAATTATCTGCTGGTGATATCGCTGGCCACTTTGATGTAGCAGGAGCGACCATTTCCCATCATTTAAGCCTCCTCAAGCAGGCAGATTTAATTCGAGAGGAAAAAGAGAAGAATTTTATCTACTATGAACTCAATACTTCTGTCTTGGAGGATTTAATGGTCTGGCTCGTTGATTTGAAAGGAGATTCTACTGATGAAAACGAATAAAAAACTATTGCTATTAACTTCTATGGTGATCCTTTTCCCCATGCTTTGGGGGCTGATGATTTGGTCGCAATTGCCTAACCAAATCCCGATTCACTTTAATATTTCTGATCAGGCTGATAACTTCCAACCAAAACCCCTGGTTGTGTTTGGCCTTCCTATTTTCCTTCTCTTGGTGCATCTGTTTGTGATTTTTATGATCGGACGTGATCCTAAGAATCGCACGATGAATGAGAAAATGGTCAAAGTAAACCACTGGTTGACTCCAATCGTTTCCTTAAGTATCTCCTATCTCATCTATAGCAAGGCGCTAGGATCTACTACTAATCCATCAGTTTTTGTTTCGGTTCTGCTAGGGTTCATCTTTGTGATCATGGGCAATTACATGCCTAAGTTGAAAGTGAACCATACGGTTGGCATCCGTCTGCCTTGGACTTTGCAGAGTGAAGATAACTGACACAAAACCCATCGCTTGGCAGGGAAATTGTGGGTCCTCGGAGGTTTGATCCTTCTACTTGAAGCTGGTCTTCAGTTCGCCGTCCCTTATGTACTGGGGATCGTCATCCTTACCATTGTGTTTATCCCTGCGATGTACTCTTATCAACTAAGTCGGAAAAATCGTTAGTATAAAAAACGTAAAAACCAGTGGAAATCCGTGTTAGGGTAACTTCTACTGGTTTTTATAGTACTTGATTTCATCGTTTTCTTAGCCAAAATATGTTGAAAAAAGAGCGCACCAAATTCCTTCATCTGAAAGCGTTTCAGATGAAGTTTCGCTATGAAGGACGTAGCCCAGATAACAGCATGATGGAATCCTTCTTTGGCATTTTAAAATCAGAAATGTTTTATGGTTATGAGAATACATTTAAGTCGCTTAATCAATTGGAACAAGCTATTGTAGACTATATTGATTATTAGAACAACAAACGAATTAAGGAAAAACTAAAAGGATTTAGTCCTGTGAAATACGGAACTAAATCCTTTGGATAGCCTATTTGTCTAACTTTTTTGGGGTCAGTACATTATTGGTCAATCCCTTTTTTAGATAAAGAAAATAATAATGGTGCTAATTAGGATTAATACCTAAATAAGTTTTAATTTTCTTTTCAAGAAAATCAATATGTTGGTTAATTTCAGTTTGTT